>JAAEOP010001369.1 GCA_024223125.1 Chloroflexota bacterium | reverse complement strand
TTGCAGGTATGGGAAAGAAACGAGAAAGCGATTGGATTCTACGAGAATTTGGGATATCAGATGTGGCGACGGACGATGCGATTTGCTGTTGACGACCGGAATTAAAAAGCGGATCACAATGGAAAACGGCCGTTCCTCCCTCCCACTCTCTAGCCCAACCACCCCCCTTTCCATTATAATACCCTCATGAATGAGGCCATGTCTGGCGACCTACTGCAAACCAAACTGTATGTGCCGAGGTTACGGCCGTTTCCCATCCCCCGCCCCCACCTCACCAAACAACTCAACCAGGGGCTGCAACAAGGCTGCAAACTCATCCTCATCTCCGCCCCAGCCGGCTTTGGCAAGACCACGCTGATTAGCGAATGGGTGGACAATTTACGATTGGATGCCACAAAAAAGCCAAAAAAAAAAAAAAAAATCCAAAATCGAGCAGCCTGGCTCTCTTTAGACGAAGGAGACAATGATCCCACCCGCTTCCTGACCTACTTCATCGCCGTCCTTTCCGAAATACCCGCCGTCCATCCTGCCCAGCAATATTGTGGCCTAATATTTTTCCTTCAGCTTCTGTGAGCGGTACAGATCCAAATTTCATATCCTATTATTTATCCAATTGGTTACTTCTTTTTTGAGGGATTGTATATTTTGTAAAATTGTTTACCACAGAACCAAATCAAACGCTATAATTTGTTCAGAACTTATCAATATTGAAATATACCTCTATAGGCTGGTGCACTGCTGAATTAGCCAATATATCAACCACTTAACAAAACTATGTTAATTTCATCTACCCCCAAAGAAAGTATTCATCAAACTGAACCTTTGCAGGCACTATATCATCTTGCTTTAGAATTAACCGTACTACAGAATCTAGAGTCTGTACTCAACACAGCATTACGCCATTGCTTGGAATTAACCGGCTCCCAATTTGGGTTTATAGGACTTACAAATGAAGCCGAACATGCTTTAGAAGTTGTGGCGATGGATGGGTTTCATCCAGACAAGCAGTTTTTTGATCATTTCCATCTCATACCATTGAGACCAAACGTATTTGCCAGAGCCGTTCTTGAGGATCGTCCCATTCGATCCCATGATGCACGCGTTGATTCAGCTAGTGTAGGGCAACCTAAAGGGCATCCGCCAGTTATCTCATTTTTGGGTGTTCCGCTCAGGTTGATGGATAAACCAATAGGGATGATTGGTTTAGCCAATCGCCCAGAACCATATGACGTTGAGCATGAAAAATTATTGATGACCTATGCAGCACAAATTGCCATCGTTATTCGGAACGCACAGCTGTATGAAGAATTAACGGCCGCTAAAAATGAGCTGGAATTAAAAGTCATCAACCGCACCCAACAGCTTGAGGCATCTAAAGAGTCCGTTGCCCAAAAGGCATCCCAACTCCAAAAATTATTGAATGAGATGATTGATATCGAAGAGCGTGAGCGTCACCGCATTGCTCAAGACATGCACGACGGTATTAATCAACTGTTGGTTGGGGCAATGCTTGAACTCAAATCGATGCAGCATCGCTTAAGTGATGGGCATGTCAATCAGGCAGAAGACTCTTTGCAATCTGTGCGGGCAATTTTGCACCGAGTTGAAGCTGAAATCAAACGCATCATCCATGATTTACATCCACCTACGTTAGATGAGTTAGGCTTATATCCAGCATTGCGCCGATATGCAGAGCGGTTTACACGTTATTCAAATATACCCTGTTCTGTGCGTGTATTAGGTGAACCCATGCGTTTACAACCAAAAGTTGAGATTAATACGTATCGTTTGGTACAGGAAGCTTTGCAAAATGTGAGCAGTCATGCCCATGCTGCCCAAGCTCATATCTTGCTTACCTTTTCACCCCAAACATTGAAGCTTACCGTTTCTGATGATGGCTGTGGGTTTGATTATGCCAACGTCATCAAAGAGAAACCCAATCATTTAGGGCTGATTGGGATGCGTGAACGTGCCGAAATTATGGATGGGCATTTAAGTATACAGTCAAAAATAAATGAGGGAACTGTGGTTGAGATTATGGTTCATACAAATAGATGAATCCAATTCGCATTTTGGTTGTGGATGACCACTCTGTGGTTCGTCAAGGCATATGTAGCTTACTGTCTAATTACGATGAGTTTGACGTGGTTGGGGAGGCGACAAACGGCCGTTCTGCCTTAACTCAATTCAAAATCCTTTTGCCCGATGTCACCCTGTTAGATATTCGGATGCCTGAGGAAAGTGGGCTGCAAGTTCTTGAGAAGATACGTCAGGTAGAGCCAGATGCAAAGATAGTTATGCTTTCATCATTCGACGATGATGAATATGTTGACACAGCTTTACGGGCAGGTGCTAAAGGGTATGTATTAAAAAGTGGCTCAGATCAAACTTTAGTCAATGCAATCCATTCTGCCACGCGAAATGAACGCTTTTTAAGCCCCCAGGTGACGGAGCGTATCGTAGAACGGCTAATGCTTTTCACGCCAGAGAAAACGGCCGTTTCTCCCATCGAACTTAATGATGAAGAACGTCGCATATTAAAACTGCTTGTAGACGGGTTAAGCAATGTCGAAATAGGAGAAGCCCTCTTCATCAGTAGCAGCACGGTCAAACGTAAATTAAGCCATATCTTTGAAAAAATGAATGTCCAAACGCGCACGCAAGCAGCAGGGGAAGCGGTGCGTCAGGGGTTGGCCTAGATATTTGACCCAATTGGTTCACCCAGTCGACCCAGTTAGACCTTGTAGCCCAAAATAATGACGCTATAAACGTGGCATGTTTGAATCTGTAGATGCTACAGGCGATGCTTTGGCAACGAAAGGTTACATTGCTGACGTTGGATTATGCACCAGCCTTTTTCTTGCTATAAAAATGGGTAAGGCTCTTTTTCTTGAAGGGGAGCCAGGCGTTGGTAAAACTGAAGTTGCCAAAATATTGAGCCAGCTTTATGAAGCTCCTTTGATACGGCTGCAATGTTATGAAGGGCTTGACATCAACCATGCTGTTTACGAATGGAATTACCCGCGTCAGTTACTTGAAATACAGGCCAAACAGCACAGCCCCAACGGTGATGGTTCTGCCCCCATCGATGATGGTTCTGCCACGGCCGACATTTTTAGTGAAGATTATTTATTGAAACGGCCGTTGCTGCAAGCCATCGATGCCGCCCACACCCAGCCGCCCATTCTGCTTATCGACGAATTAGACAGAGCTGACGAAGAGTTTGAAAGCTTTTTGCTCGAACTCCTTTCTGATTTTCAAATTACCATTCCCGAAATCGGAACCCTCAAAGCCAAACATCCGCCGATTATCATTATTACCTCCAACCGTACCCGCGAAATTCACGATGCGCTCAAGCGTCGCTGTGTTTATTGCTGGATCGACTATCCATCCCGCGAAAAAGAGGTAGAAATTGTGCAAACCAAACGCCCCAATCTTTCTCAAACACTTACCGCAGAAGTGGTCGATTTCATTCAAAAAATCCGCCAAGAAGAACTGTATAAACTGCCCGGCATTGCCGAAACCCTCGATTGGGCAGAGGCACTGCATCATCTGAATATCAATGTTTTAACCCCAGAAGCAATTGACGCCACACTGGGCATTATTCTGAAATACCAAGATGATGTGGACAAAGTTAGGCAAACTCTAAAAATTTAAGTCTGACCGGATTAACAGGATCAACAGAACGAAATAATCTTGTTAATTCTGTCAAAAAAACTGTTCCCAATGGTAGACACCTTTTTGCAAAACTGCCTTATTTTTACCCGCATGTTACGCACGGCTGGCATTCCAGTTTCGCTGAAACAGTCGCTGGAGTTTGGGGAAGGGTTGACGTTGGTTAATGTGGGGGATAAGGAACAGGTATATCACACGGCACGCTGTTTGCTGCTCAATCGGCATGAGAACCTACGCTTGTTTGACACCATTTTTAATCGCTTTTGGCGACAGACGACGGGTCAAATGCAAATGGCCCAACCGATGCCAATTGCCCCGCGACATAACGTAAAAAAGCAAGAGCGGTTTGACATTTCAACTTATATGGCCTTTAAGGCGAAGCAAGGCGATCAAGAAGTTGAAATGAATGACAAGGCGGGAACAAGCAGTGATATCGAGATTTTAAGAAAACGGCCGTTTTCCGAAATGCGACCAGAAGAGTTAGAAACGATTAAGCAGTTGATGCAGCAAATGGAGTGGCAGGTCAGCTTACGCAAAACCCGTCGGCGCGTTCCAAATAATCAGGGCGATCAACTTTATCTGCGTAAAATGATGCGTAAGGCGTTAACGACGGGCGGAACGCCAATCCAAATGCACTATTCGGCGCGCAAAATCAAGCAACGGCCGTTAATCCTCATCGCCGACATTAGCGGTTCCATGGAAAAATATTCCCGCCTCATGCTGCAATTTTTCTACGCCATTTCACACCGCTTAAAAAATGTTGAAAGCTTCGTTTTTGGAACGCGACTGACGCGCATTACGCATCAGTTGAAGATAAAGAACATTGATACGGCCGTTTCCCAAGCCGCCCGCGAAGTCAACGATTGGTCAGGCGGGACGCGCATCGGCGCATCCATTCACAGCTTCAACCACCTCTGGAGTCGGCGCGTCCTGCGACGCGGTGCTGTCGTCATCATCATCAGCGACGGCTGGGAGCGCGGCGATCTAACTCAACTCAAAAAAGAGATGCGCTACCTACAGCACCGCAGCCACCGCCTCATTTGGCTCAATCCATTAGCAGGACAACCAAGCTATCAACCATTGGTAAGTGGGTTAACGGCCGTTATGCAAACTATTGACGATTTTTTACCCATCCACAACCTGCAAACCCTAGAAGAATTAGCTGAACATCTAGGCGCAATTAGAAAATAAATTTTGGATAATCTTAATTGGAGAAATAAATGAAGATAGCTGGAGAATACACATTCGATGCGCCCAAACAGATCGTTTGGGACGCCATTCGTGATCCCGATGTCCTCGGGAAAATCATGCCAGGGAGTGAAGGCATAGAAGAAATTGGCGAAAACGAATACCAAGGCGGCATGAAAGTAAAAGTAGGCCCCGTCAACGGCAAATTCAAAGCCGACATCAAACTTACAAATATTCAAACCCCCGATAGCTACGATATTGAAGTGAACGGCAAAGGCGCACCTGGCGTTGTCAAAGCGACTGGCAGCCTCACATTGACAGAAACCGGAGATAAAACCAACCTTGAATACAGTGGGGACGCTAAAATTGGCGGTCGGATTGCCAGTGTCGGCCAAAGGCTGCTCGACACCTCAGCAAAAGTGATTGTGCGTCAAAGCCTCGACATGTTAAACGAATATATTAACGTTAAAGTTGCGGCTCAAAAGGCGATTCAAGAAGGAGGTACGTCCGAAGAAATTACCGCAGCTATTGCCAAGGCAGATATTCCACAATTTGTTCCCCCCTCACAAGCCAAACTCGCCACCGATCTCGCCAAAAACGTTGCTGGTGAACTCATCCCTGCAAAATATCGTCCAGCGTTGATTGGTCTGGCAGTTGTGATTGTGATTTTAATTTTGATAGCGATTTTTTAATTTGAGGGCAGGTTTCGTATGCAATTTAGAAATGGTATACAAAACCTGCCCCACCATTAGCAAAGGAGGTAACCCCCACAATGATTCCTGGTGAATTTAATTATCACGCACCCACATCACTTGAAGAGGCGATTTCCCTATTAACAGAGCATGGGGATGACGCCAAGATTTTGGCCGGTGGTCAAAGTCTCATACCCGCCATGCGCTTTCGGTTGTCAATGCCGGAGGTACTTATTGATATTAACAATATTGATGGGTTGGAATATATTCGAGAAGACAATGGACATTTATCAATTGGCTCCATGACGCGAGAAGCAACGCTTGACGAAGCAAATATTGTCAACGACAAATACCATTTGTTAGCAGACACGGCCGTTGTCATAGCCGATCCCCTCGTCCGAAACATGGCAACCATCGGCGGCAACCTTGTCCACTCCGACCCCGCCAACGATCAACCCGCCACAATGCTCGCCTATGGCGCTGAAGTTGTCGCTATTGGCCCCACAGGAACCCGCACCATCAGCATAGATGATTTCTTTACGGATCTCTTCGAAAATGCGTTAGCAGAAGATGAAATTTTAACAGAAATTCGTATCCCCACACCTCAGGCTGGCAGCGGTGGCGCCTACATTAAAATAGAGCGCAAAGTAGGCGACTTTGCCATTTCGGCCGTTGCCGTTCAACTCACAATGGATGGCAATACCTGTACCGCTGCCCGCATCGGTTTAACCAACGTCAACCCAGTGCCAATGCGTGCTAAAAACGCAGAACAAGCCCTCATCGGCCAAACAATCACCGACGACGTCCTTGAAACGGTTGGGGCAGCAGCCGCTGCCGAATGTGATCCCTCCGCCGACTTGCGCGGCACGGTTGCCTACAAGCGCGACCTCACCCGTATTTTGGTAAAACGAGCAATTCAAAAAGCTGTTGAAAGAGCACACGCAAAGTGACCTGAAGGAGAACAAAATGAGCAAACACACAATCACCGTCACCGTCAACGGGCAGGCATACACCAAGGAAGTGGATGCCCGACTGTTGTTGGTGCATTTCATTCGTGAAAACTTAGATTTAACTGGCACACATATCGGTTGTGACACCACAAGCTGTGGTGCTTGCACGATCAGCGTTGACGGCAAAGCGATTAAAAGCTGCACCATGTACGCCGTTCAAGCCAACGGCAAAGAAGTTACTACTATTGAAGGCGTTGCAAATGGTGCCGTCTTGCACCCGTTACAAGAAGGGTTTTGGGAAAAGCACGGCCTCCAATGCGGCTACTGCACCCCCGGCATGATCATCAGTGCCAAACATTTATTAGATAAGAACCCCAACCCAACCGAAGAAGAAGTTCGTTGGGGCATATCAGGAAATTTGTGTCGCTGTACTGGCTACAACAAGATTGTTGAGGCGATTCTGTACGCAGCCGACAAGATTAACAATCCTGAACCTGAAACAGAGGAGGTGGCGGCATGACCCAAATCTATCATGATCCAAGTAAACCTAAGCATGTTGAAGATCGCTTTGAAAATAAAGTGACCGACATGAATGGGCAATCACAACAGGTAGAAACGACCGACCATATTGAAATCAGCACGCCGACAGAAGTTTGTGGTATGGGGCATCGCATGAAGCGCAAAGAAGACCCTCGCTTTCTTCAGGGACGCGGCAACTATGTCGATGATGTGAAATTGCCCGGTATGCTCTACATGGATATCGTTCGCAGTCCCTATGCTCATGCCAAAATCAATGAGATCGACGCCAGTGCAGCTCTTGAAATAGAGGGCGTTTTGGCGGTCATCACCGGCAAAGATTTAGAAGCGCATGGCCTGCACTGGATGCCCACTTTAATGTCTGATACCCAAATGGTATTGCCAACAGAAAAGGTCGTTTATTATGCTCAGGAAGTGGCTTGCGTCATTGCCACCGATCGGTATATCGCCGCTGACGGCGTTGAAGCCGTCTATGTTGATTATGACCCGCTTGATCCGGTAGTTGATCCTTTTGAAGCATTGAAAGATGAGATCATCGTGCGGGATGACAAAGAGCTTAAAACCAACCGCATTTGGCATTGGGAAGTGGGCGACAAAGAAGCAACCGACAGGGTGTTTGAAGAGGCAACCCATCTGGTAAAGCAAAAAATGTACCTGCCGCGCATCCACGTTTCTTCCATTGAAACCTGTGGGGCGGTGGCAAATTACAATTCGGCTACCCAAAAGATGCAAATTTACATGACCACGCAAGCACCTCATGCCATTCGCACCGTATTTGCTTTAGTAACAGGGTTGCCCGAACAAAAAATCCAAATCATTGCTCCCGATATTGGGGGTGGTTTTGGCGGTAAAGTGCCTGTTTATCCTGGTTATGTTGTTTGTGCAGTGGCAAGCTTATTGATTGGAAAGCCAGTTAAATGGATTGAAGATCGCTCTGAAAATTTACAGGCAGATAGCTTTGCGCGTGATTATCATTTGGAAGCTGAGTTGGCGGCAGATGCTAATGGTAAAATTACCGGCTTGCGCGTCAATGGATTGGCCGATCATGGCTGTGCCGATGCCGCAGCCAACCCATCTAAATTCCCCGCTGGTCTGTTCTCTATTTGTACCGGTTCTTACGATATGAAAGCGGCGCACGTCAACTTTGACGCCGTTTATACAAATAAACCGCCGGGGGGTGTTGCTTATCGCTGTTCATTCCGTGTTACGGAAGCGGTGCATATGATTGAGCGTTTGACTGATATGCTGGCGCATGATTTGGGTGAAGACCCAGCCGCGCTCCGCATGAGAAATTTCATCACCCCAGAGCAATTCCCGTATGAATCGCCCACAGGTTGGGCGTATGACAGTGGTAATTATCATGCCGCGCTGAAGAAGGCGATGGAGATGGTTGATTATGACGATTTACGCAAAGAGCAATTGGAACTGCGTAAAGAAGGGAAGCTGATGGGAATTGGAATCTCTAGCTTTACTGAGGTTGTTGGGGCTGGGCCGGCTAAGGATTATGACATTTTGGGCATCAAAATGTTTGATTCAGCTGAGATTCGGATTCATCCAACGGGTAAGGCGATTGCTCGATTTGGGACGAAGTCTCAGGGACAAGGACATGAGACGACCTACGCTCAAATTATTGCTCAAGAGTTAGGTATTCCCGCTCTCGATATTGATGTGGAAGAGGGAGACACGGATACGGCACCTTATGGTTTGGGCACGTATGCTAGTCGCTCTACGCCGACGGCTGGGGCAGCTGCAGTAATGGCGGCTCGTAAGATTCGGGCAAAAGCAAAGAAGATTGCAGCTCATTTGCTGGAAGTAAATTCGGATGATTTGGAATGGAATGTAAATCAGTTTCAGGTCAAAGGCTCTCCTGAACAGGCAAAGACGATTCAAGAGATTGCTTTTGCGGCGTATACAAATCATCCTGATGATGTGCAAGCAGGTTTAGAGGCGATTGATTATTATAATCCGCCCAATTTGACATTCCCATTTGGCAGCTATATTGCGGTGGTAGATATTGATACCGGTACGGGGGAAGTGTCTATACGGCGTTTTGTAGCGATTGATGATTGTGGCAACATTATTAACCCACTGATTGTGGAAGGGCAGGTACATGGTGGTTTGACGATGGGTCTGGCTCCGGCGATGTATGAGGAGATGGTGTATGATGAGAATGGGGTTTGTTTGAGCGGTACGCTGGCGGATTATTTGGTGCCAACGGCCGTTGAGTCGCCAAAGTGGGAAACGGGTCACACGATCACACCCTCTCCCCATCATCCAATCGGGGCTAAAGGTGTGGGTGAATCGCCAACCGTGGGCGCGCCACCTGCTATTGCCAATGCGATTGTGGATGCGCTGTGGCATTTGGGTGTACGTCATATTGATATTCCGATTACGCCTGTGAAGGTTTGGCAAGCGTTGCGGGATGCTGGTGTAACTGAGTAGGTGCAAGGTGCGACACATGTCAAAATGTGTCGCACCTAAGGTAATTGGCTTATGTTTGATGAATATTTCTCTAAAGCGAATGAATTGAATATACAGGGGGTGCCGTTTGCAACGGCCGTTATCGTTCGAGCCGAAAAACCAACCTCTGCCAAGCCTGGGGATAAGGCGATTGTGACGGTTGATGGGGTGATGCACGGTTGGATTGGGGGTAGCTGTGCCCAACCAGCGGTCATTAAGGAGGCGACGAAGGCGATTGCGGATGGGGAATCCCGTTTGATTCGATTGTCGGCTGATCCGACGCAGATGGAGCAGCGGGAGGGGCTGCTGGATTTGCCAATGAGCTGTTTTAGTGGCGGAACGCTAGAGGTTTTTATTGAACCGCAACGGCCGTTACCTCATCTGATGGTGATTGGGAATCTGCCAGTGGCGCAGGCATTGGTGACGCTGGGGAAGGCGATGAGTTATCGGGTAACGGCCGTTGACCCCGATAATCATGGCAGGGGAATGGCGCAGGCAGATCGTATCATAACTAACTTGTCCGATATATCGCAGGGGATGACGGCGCAAACTTACGTCGTTGTGGCAACACACGGGAACTTTGATGAAGCAGCACTGGCGTTGGTATTGCGACAGCCCGTTCCCTATGTGGGGTTGGTGGCAAGCCGAAAACGGCTTGAAGCAGTGTGTGCGTATCTGGAGATGGAGGGAGTGGGTGAAAAAGAGAGAACCCACCTAAAGTGTCCGGCTGGGTTAAATATTCATGCCAAACGGGGGGATGAAATTGCATTGAGCATTATGGCCGAGATTGTGCAACTGCGGCAGGGAAATCGAGAAATTGATGTTGATGCTTTCTTTCAATATGTAGAGCAAATGATACCGACTATAGAAGCGTCACCCAGTTCGATTGATTTGAGCGGGATGATGATGGATGGGGGGGGCGAATCAAACGAAAAAAAGGCAGTAGCTATCGACCCAGTCTGCAACATGGTAGTTGAGGTGGCGGGGGCAAAGTACCGCTCCCAACATGAAGGACAAGCGGTTTACTTTTGCTGTGGGGGATGCAAAACGGCATTTGATAAAGAACCAGCAAAATATTCGTTAAAAGCTACTGGCTCATGAAATCATTATGGGGAACGATCAGACTCTAGCCTGGAGCAACAACATCTTCCTCAATACGAAGCTGGCGAGCCAGCAGCCAGGCCGCCGACAGGCAAATAAAAGGGAAAACGCTCATGAGAAAACGGAAGGTATCGTCTGGAGTGGGGCCGGGGTTCTCGCCGCTGATGTAGCCAAAGAGAATGCCGATTAGGAATAAAGCTCCTGCCTCCAATCGCTTTGAAAGCCGACCCACAAAGCGATTTAGGCTGTAGTATATTCCTTCCTAGCGGCGACCGTACGTGCCAGACTTTGATGCCTCCTAAACCCGTCCCGGCGATAGCTGCGCCGATAACGGCCGTTATCAAATTAGAGGCCAGTCCAATCACAACGGCCGATAGTAGCATCAACCCGATGGCCCACAACTAGATTCGATTGATGCCCCAGCGGCGAATCAATCAGCTCCAAAGTGAGACAGACAGAATGACGATGATGAAAACCGCGCCAAAGATGAAACTTGGCGCGAAAGGGTCAGCTTCAAGCGTATACTTGGTATAAAAAACAGTTCCTATCGTATAGAGTCCGGTTGCAAACCAGAGTAGAGTGGCAACGGCCGTAAAATGCCAGAAGGGTCGGTCACGAAACACATCGCCAAACGCATCCTTGATATTTAGCGGAGATGCCTCTTGAGCCTGTGGACCTTCAGAATTCCTGAGAATGGAGATGAGCAGCAAAATACCAGCCATAACGGCAAATAGAACAGCCATCCCCTCAAATCCAAAATTGTTATAGATGATTGGTGTCAGCGCAAAGCCGATCAATTCACCGGCCGATCCGAGACTCTAAGTATAGGCACTGGCCTGTGTACGTTCCTGAAATCCCTAGAATAGTTCGGGAAATAACGCCTCATAGTTCGTATTCATGATCGTGGACAGGGTTTCAAATAGGAAAATCACGATCAGCGCGTACCAGAATAGCGCATCTCCGTGGCGAAAGGCTTCGGGCACAGTGTAGATCAAGACGAACAAGATAAGGTAAGCTGGCAATCCGATCAATAACCAGGGTCGGCGACGGCCCCAGCGCGTTCGGGTGTTGTCTGAAAGGTAGCCAACCAGCGGGTCATTAACTGCGTCCCATATTGTATAGATGATGTTGACGATTGCGGCCAGGGCAACGGTTAGACCCAACACATCCACGTAGAAGAATAGATAGAAGCCCGCGAGAGCTTGTATAATCCCTGACAGACCAAAGATGCCCAGCCCGTAGACAATGGGTGAGTTGGAGGGGGTAACTGGTCGAGCTTTGCTAGACACGCTTTGCTTAGTTTCTGTTGTTGCAGACATTTGTTTTTTTTGTTGAACCGCTTTGCCATGTAATTGATTGTCCTGTAAATGCTTGTTATCCGTAGGATACGGGATGAACGGTGGATGGTTCAGAAAGTATAGCAATATTTACGCAGTTAATGTCGGAAAGTCTGAACTGATGATGTCCACGCGAACGTGAATTAGGAAACGGCCGTTGCCCCACTCTCTACCTAACCACCCCCCTTTCCATTATAATACCTTCATGTCTGGCGACTTACTGCAAACGAAACTGTATGTTCCTCGGTTACGGCCGTTACTCATCCCCCGCCCCCACCTCATCAAACAACTCAACCAGGGAATCCAACAAGGCTGCAAACTCACCCTCATCTCCGCTCCGGCCGGCTTTGGCAAATCCACTATGATTGCGGAATGGGTTCACAATCCACAATCCACAATTCACAATTCACAATTTTGCTGGTTGTCTCTTGATGAAAATGACAACGACCTGACCCGTTTCCTGACCTACTTCGTCGCCGCACTACAAACCATTGAAAGCAATATTGGCAAAAGCGTATTGGCCGTCCTTAAATCCTC
>JAAEOP010001368.1 GCA_024223125.1 Chloroflexota bacterium | reverse complement strand
GTGCAGGTCAACGCTATTGCGCCCGGTTATATTATCACAGACAACACCGAAGCGTTATACAATGATCCGGTAAGGTATAAGGCAATTCTAGAGCGTATCCCGGCCCAACGCTGGGGTAATATCGATGATTTTAAAGGCCCGGTCATCTTTTTGGCCTCAGACGCTTCAAATTTTGTCAACGGCGAGGTTTTAACCGTTGACGGGGGGTGGATGGGACGATAAATAGGGACTGATGCTGAGCAAGCAACCCGTCTGCCCGGCGATCAACCATCAGCTTTGATGAAACCCAAAATATGACGTTCACCGGCAAATCGGGTATAATTTGGCCCGGTTTGCCAATTTCTTTTCAGGAGAAAATCATGGAATATCGACAGCTGGGCCGAAATGGTCTTAGAGTAAGTGAGTTGTCACTGGGGTTTTGGGTAACATTTGGTGGTCAGGTGGGAGAGGATGTTGCTATTGAGTGTATGAAGGAGGCGTTTGACAGCGGGATTAATTTTTTTGATAATGCCGATGCCTACGCCAAGGGCAACGC
>JAAEOP010001367.1 GCA_024223125.1 Chloroflexota bacterium | reverse complement strand
TGGGGGATGTCCACCGGTCAGGGGCGCATTCGAGTCTGGTGGCTGCCCAAAGTCGGAGGGTTGCTGCTCATTTTTATTGTGGCCGTGGGTCTCTTTTTTAGCCTGTGGCCGGCGATGTGGGTTGATCCCATCGGAACGCTTAGCCTCACCTTTGGTAAACTCTTCACCGACCAGGCTGCCGGAAAAGGTAATTTGGGCCTCTTCTGGCTGGGCCAATTTGTAGAAGACCCCGGCCCGGGCTTTTACCCCGTGGCCTTTATTCTCAAGTCGACTCCCTGGTTGTTGCTCGGTCTGCTGTTAAGCATTATTCAACTCTTTAGCCGCAACGCTCAAACTGAGGCCAATGATCTTGCTCAGCCCGGATTAACAAATCCAGGCCACTCGGGGCAACAAGAAGCCGGCGAATTTGACAATCCGCCGGGAGTGGAGAAACAGCTATCCACACCAAAAATCCAAACTCTAAACCCCAAACCCCGGACCCTGAACCCCGAAACTATCTCCCTCTGGCTCTTTGCCCTCACCTACCTCCTGATTATGACCGTTGCCTCCAAAAAATCCATCCGGTATATGATGCCGGCCTTTCCCGCCTTCTATCTCTTGGCCGGTTTGGCCTATCACCAGGTCTGG
>JAAEOP010001366.1 GCA_024223125.1 Chloroflexota bacterium | reverse complement strand
TTTGTTGGTTTGTTAGTTACTACTCAGGCTACCCGTCAAGAATGAGGGGGATAAACATGGGCATTTGCTTTCAGTAGAGTCATAATGTTCTTTTTATTTGACAATACACTAAACGGATGTGTGCATAATAAGTATACACATATCCGCCTAGTTAACATCCTCAAAACGTTGAAGTTTATCTATACAATTTGATTTAGTACTTTGGTCTACCCGACCACACCTGTTACGGCCGTAATTTCTCTTGCCACACGGCCGTTACCCTCACAAACGCCTTAGCCACCAGCAAACCGATAGACATGATTTTCACCCGAACTGTTCTAATGGTTGAATGTAGGCAGGGGCACTCTTTTGGCGGGCGATGGACATATATCCTTTGCTGCTCTGGCGGCGATGAATGCCCAGCATTATAGGCACATTGGGGCCATAAATATCGGCGTCAAAAATGCCGGCTTTAGCCCCGGATCGCTGCCAGGCTAAGGCTAAATTGACGGTAACGGTGGTTTTACCTACGCACTTGCAATCGATCATGATATAACAGATTATTCTGGAAAAGTGCGTCGCACCTGAATAAAAAAAGTCCGGCTGATTTAGCCGGACTTTTGATTTTTTGAACTTAAGAGGAAGTTTAGGATAAAGTAACAGCGTCTGTCTGGCAATCAGGAACAGTTGGCACACTATGGTCTTGAATTGACAGGGATTGATTCTGCCAATCTTCATTTTGACTCATCCGCGATGATAACATACACACACACACGATGATGATTGATGCAACAATGATGTAACCTATGATTATGCCAATGATTAGCATTTTATACTTCCTTATTTCTTTTGATTGATAATGTTCTTTTTATTTGACAATACACTAAGGAATGGGGATTTATTTAACCCCCAAACTTTAATCTATCATACCCGCGAAAGCGGGAATTCACTCCTCAGAAAAGATGGATTCCTGCCTTCGCAGGAATGACAACTTTCGGGTTTTATTTAATCCTTATTCCTAAACTGATGTGTGAATAATAATTATACGCACACATCCGCCTGGTTAACATCCTCAAAACGTTGAAGTTTATCTATACAATTTGTATTAGTACCCCCTCCAATGTAAGTAGTAGGGAACAACTCACTCCGTACTTTACAATCTGAAAAGTGTAAACCAACAGCGTTCGTCAATCTGTGTCTGGTCTGGCATCTTGAGATTGCTTGTACTGAGCAAAGCCGAAGTATCCGCGTTCTATTCAGGTTTTTCCGACAAGCTGCTAAGGAAATTTACGGTATATTTCTTTGAGGAATGTACGCGTATATTGAATACTCCAGGTCACTGTTACGATCCTGTTAGATAAGCCTGGTAAGTTTGCCAGGCAGCTTCCCCTTCCAATTTTTCATCCGCTTCAACCTCTAACATCAAAGGTTGTCTTTTACTTGCACACCTGCACACTTGCAAACTTGTCACTCACCCACTTGCAAACGAAACAGTTTGAAACGGCCGAACTTCTCCACCATTTCAATACCCGGCGCGACTTCATTTTCATAGAGGTTTTTTAACGGCTCGGGGTGAACATCATCCAACAGTAAATATTCTGCCCCGTAACGAGCGGCCATTTGTCGCACTACGCTGACAGGTTCAGTGGGCACGCTGATGGCGCGTAAACCGGTGTGGTAATAAAAGGCGGGGGCGTTGCCGGAAATGACAACGGCCGTGTCTGGCAGCAACGTTCCCACCTGGCGAAAAACGTCGGGGTCAATATCCTCTTCTGTGCGAATGCTGCCAACGCTGATAACCAGAGCGATGGCCAGGAACATGCCCGAAAACACCTTCTTGGCCCGCTGCGGCTGCCAATGGGATCGTCGGGCAGCCACATAATCTACAGCGAAATCAATGCCGCCGGCGGCCAAGACCATCATCCAGGCCCACAATGCGGCCGACGAGTGCAGCAAACCGCCGCGCTGTCCCGGCCAGGTAAAAACCAGACTCATGGCTGCAAACAGTCCTAACGCATACCAGGTTAGCGGCCGCAGCAAAGGCCACGTCTCCCGCTGCTGCCCCCACTTAACCCAGGCCCAAATGACAAACGGAAACATAAAAATCAAGCCACTGTAAGCAATAAAGGATTGTCCGGCCAGATTGAGCGCTTGCAGCTTAGATTGCAAAATCGGCCACCAGCCCCAGGCCAGATAATGGGACAAATCAAAGGAACGGCCGTAAGCAAAAATATCATTGTAATTGGTCAGGAAGATGGTTTGTGTACCGGCGGTGGGTAACGGCCGTCCCATCACCCGCATATTGTGGAAGAACCAGCCGCCCATAATAATGAAATAACCCAATATCAAAAAGAATAGTTTGGAGATTAGAGATTGGAGATTGGAGATTGATTTAATTCTCCAATCTCTAATCTCTACCAACCACATTAACCCGCCCACAATCAGGAATAGTACGCCATCGGCGCGGGTTAGATGGGCGGCGCCAGCGGCCAGACCGGCGGCCAGCCACCAACGCCCTTTTTGACGCAGATGCCCCCAGGCCAGAAAGAGCAGGCACAAACTACCCGTCCAGGCAAAGGGGGCAAAGGTGGTTGGCTGATTGAAAAAGCGGCTGTAATAACCGCCTACGGCCGTGAACAAACAAGCCACCCACACCTGCCACCGCGCCTGCGTAAATTGCAAACTGATCACATACGTTAGCAACGGAAGCAGCCCCGCCAGCAGCCAAAATGGCAATTGTGCCCCGATAAATTGGTCTGTGAGCGAATAACCCAGCGCCGCCAGAATAGAGGGCAGCGGCATCCAATAAGTATGGCTGGGGGTAGGCAACCCTTGCGGCTCATCCAAATATTGCCAGATGACTTCTTCACTGAAACCATACCCATCAGCTAACCGCTGGCCGTTGGTAGTATAATAATAAGCATCCATGTAAGAAGGATGCTCCATTTGCAATAACCAAAAAGCCTGGATCGCCAATCCAATCAAGCCAATCCAAATCCAATCACGTTTTATCCATTTGGGGTGCGTCATTTTATCCATAACTGTTTGCTGACCACTGACCGTCAGCGATCATCCATCAGCCATCGTCCGTGCAGTGTACAAACGTTTTTCTCTTAAGCTATAATCATACTCTTGATTCCTAATATAAAAAAGATACCAATTTGAGGCTGCAAATGTCAAACCTGAATATCATAAATCAAAATCCTCCCCTTGATCTGCTCTTATTATTACTGCTTATTCCGGCCCAAATCGAGCTTTTTTCTCATGGCGATTATTTTCTGATTATTCTACTGTTGCTATATATGGCCGCTACGCTTTGGCAACCCTTGTCTGATTTAGAACAGTTACCTGAAAAATTTGGCGTCCAACGTCTCATGTTTTTGCTCAGGTTGTCATTACTCTTCCTAATGTTGTTGATCTCGCCCATATCCGTGGCTGTACAAAATATTCAAGCGCGGTTACAAGCTGATGCCGGTCAAGGAGATGTAAATGAGGCGTATTTACATATGCACGACGGCGCGTACCAGGTGGAGATGGCCCTTGAGCGCCTGACTAATGGCGACAATCCTTATGCTGCTTCTTATAACGATTCTATTATGCTGTTATGGAACCTGGAAACAGGGGTGAACCCGGCCGTAGAGCATCTGATTTATTTGCCCGGTCTTTTGCTGCTGTCAATGCCTTTTCAGGCTGTTACAACGGCCGTTCTAGGTTTCTACGATCAACGTCTTCTTTATTTGTTAGCCTTTGTCATTGTCATTTTTATCCTGCCCACCATCGTCCAAAAGCCCATGTACAAATTAGCCCTAATTGTGGGCATTGGCCTGAATCCCTGGGTAGCCAAACCTGTTGCTGTGGGCATGAACGACATCATGATTATTTTATGTTTGCTAATTGCCGCTGTGCTGCTGCATAAAAAGCATCCATACTGGGCCGCTATTATTTTGGGTCTGGCCTGTACGATGAAACAAAGCGCCTGGCTAATAACCCCCTTTTTCTTATTGGCTATTTATTTGGCTGCCCCGCCGGAAAAACGTTGGCGACAGGTAATTACGGCCGTAGCCCTTATTGCCCTCATGATGATCATAATTATTGGCCCCCTGGCCCTATGGGACTTGCCAGCTTTTATAGATGACACCTTCGCCTACGCCAGCGGTACCGCCAGCAGCCTCAACTATCCCATTCGCGGCTATACGCTGGGTAGGTTATTGGTTGTCTTTGAAACGGTAGCATCTGACCAGGATACCTACCCCTTTTGGCGGTGGCAGCTGCTTTTTGGCTTACCCGTGTTAGCTCTGAGCTTATATTATCAATGGCGGCAGCACACATTGCCGGCCATGTTTCTGGCGGCCAGTTTCTTTATTTTCGCTCTGGGTTTTGTCTCTCGTTATTTCCAGTACAATTACGTAGGGTTTGTCGTCACGCTGGCCTTTCTGGGTCTGTTTCCCACCTTCACAGACAAACCAGCAGACAAGGAGTAAGATAACCGCATGAAAGAGACCCCTACCCCAAACTATCAATGGTTATTACCGTCTGTCAGCGTATTAGTCTTTATCCTCGTCTTTTGGATTAGCCTGAGCTTTATGCCCCAAATGTTAAATGGCGATAGTGATTTAGGACGACACATTACTCTGGGAAACATTATTCTAGAAACGTCAACCATTCCCACAACAGATATTTTTTCGCACACCATGCAGGGCATCTTTATGGTTCCGCATGAATGGTTGAGCCAACTTGTTTTTGCTTTGGTTCATCAGGTCGCCGCACTCAATGGCATTGCCTGGTTAACGGCCGCGCTCATTGCCGCCACCTACGCCATCACCACCATCACCCTGCAGCAAAGTGGTGTGCGCGCTTTTCTGGCTTTGGCCGGCGGCATCTTCGCCTCCGTCGTCGGCGCCATCCATACCCTTACTCGGCCGCACCTCTTCACCCTGCTCTTTTTTGCCCTCGCCCTGCTCATTCTAGAATCTTACCGCCGGCAGCAAAACGGACGGGTACTACTTTGGCTGCTGCCTTTAATGATTATTTGGGCCAACACACATGGCGCCTTTATTTCTGGCTTAGTTCTGGTACTGCTTTATGGTTTGGGCGCCGTTCTGGAAAAACAAATACGTCCAGCAATTTCCCTATTTATCATGCTCGCTTTGCTCCTTTTTGTCTCCCTGCTCAATCCGGTTGGATTTGCTTTGCTAGAAAATAGCTTTGCTTATTTGCAGGAAGATTTTTTGGTTAATTTGACCAATGAATACCGCAGTCCCAACTTTCACTCTATTAGTACCTGGCCTTTTGCCGCCCTCCTGTTAGGCTCTTTAGCTTTAGGCTGGCAGACGGGACGACGCCTGAGATGGACGGCTCTGATTCTATTGCTTGTATGGACGGCGTTTGCCCTATACTCAGCCCGGAATATCCCGCTATATGGTCTGGTAGCTGTCATCATCCTGCTACCAGAAGCCGATGCCTGGATAGATGATGGTTGGCCGTTTCTCGGCCGTTTCCTCTCCGGTACAGATGAAGCCGCCCGCCACACTTGGGGTTGGATGTGGGCGGCCGTAACCGTTGTCAGCCTCATATGGTTACAAGCAGCCGGCGCTAAAATGGATGTGTTTCAGGTAGGCAATACCTTTAACCCTAACCACTTCCCCATCGCGGCCGTTAATGCCATAGAAAACAAACTGCCCGAAGGAGTAATGTTTAACGAATTTTCCTGGGGCGGCTATTTGCTTTACCGGCTATGGCCGGAAAAGAAAGTATTCATTGACGCTCAAACCGATTTTTATGGCGAAGAATTGACACGAGAGTTTTTGCAAATTGCCAATGCGGAAACCGGTTGGGAAGATAAATTAGACCATTATGATGTGCAGTGGATCATCATTCCCCCCACCATTCCCCTGGCGGACTGGCTGGCACAAACAACCCGTTGGGAACAAATTTATGATGATGAAACGGCCGTTATCTGGGTACGAAAACCGGGCGAATAAAACACATTTTGATTTGGAGTAGAAACTTTAGCCATTTCTTGCAAACGATAAAATGAAAAAGAGCTTTCAAAACACCAGAGATATTGGGGTAACAATCGGGTTATTTGCCCTCGTTTGTCTCTTCTTTATCAAGTTTCTCTTTACGACGGACTCTTTTGTTTACAATTACGATATTAATTATTTTTACCCCCATGAAAAGATCATCCGGCATAGTTTAGCTCAAAACGAATTTCCGCTTTGGAACCCCTATTTTGGCGCTGGTTCACCGCAATTAAGTAAAATCCAGGTTGGTTTACTATATCCTCCTACGGCCATTCTAAGAATATTTTTACCCATCGTGTCCATGTTCAACTGGGATGCGATCTTGCACATCTACCTGGCTGGTTTAGGCATGTACTGGTTACTGCGCGATCTTCATGTTAAAAGATTTATCGCCTTCGTTTGTGCGCTGGCCTTTATGTTTTCTGGCGCTATCATGCCCCGGGTGTTTGCCGGGCACGTCAGTGTCATTCACAGTTTCATCTGGATTAGTTGGCTGTTGCTTGCCTACCGCCACCTGCTCCGCAAACAATCATGGGGAAATATCCTATTAACAGTTCTCTTCACGTCATTCGTTATTTTGGGCGGCCATCCTCAGATAAGCGCGGCCGTACTCTTTGTGCCTTTTAGCTATTTCTTTTTTGCTTATTTACCCCAACAGTGGCGTGACAAAGATTGGCAAATGGCGTTGAAAGGGTTTCTCTCTTCCGCTATCGTTGCCATCTTAACAGCAGGTTTGCTGGCCGTTCAGTTAATTCCATTTATTGATTGGCTGGGACAAACTTCACGCGGGCAAGGCAATGCGATTAGCACCCTTAAATTTATGACTCGCCATTCTATTAATTTGGAGCATTTGGTAACGCCTTTCTTACCCTACATCTGGTTTGATCCAGGCTCAATTTATAGTGTAAACCTGACCGGAAATTCCCATTTCTGGGAAATCTCTTCATTTGTAACTGTTACTTTGCTGGCATTGCTACTTACCGGCCTGGCGCTGGCTAAAAATAAAAAGAAACCTCTGGCGCTTTACTTTGCCGGGTTGGCCCTTTTGGGGTTAGTCATAAGCATGGGCCGGCTGAATCTCATTTATCAACTTCTCTTTGATCTGGCCCCGATTTTCCGTGGGCCAGGGCGCATGATGGTTTTATGGACTTTCTCAGTCACGGTTTTGGCCGGCATTTATGGGGATGAAGTAGTTGAAATTGTGACTCAACCGGAGAAGCGATTTCACCTGAGAAACGCGGCGTATGTGCTGATGGGGTTGTTCATGTTTGGGTTTATTCTATTGGCTTTGTGGTTTGTAATGGGCACGGCTGTGGTTACAATCTTACCTAATCCAGACAAAACAGATCCCAATTTGATCTACTACACAATTCAACGCAGCCTGTTTACTTTCACTATTACCATAGCCCTGATTGCCGCCCTCTTTTGGATTGGGCAACAGGAAACAGTTCATATAGTTCGCTGGCAAGGGCTGCTTTTCTTTATCGTCCTAGCTGAGATGTTGGTTTTTGTAATACCCATTATTAAACGGTATCCAGCTACTATTTTGTATCGAAGTGATCACCCTTATGCACAACTCAGCCTAGATATAGGCCAGGTGCGTTTTCCTGTTTACCGCGAACCGGGTAACTATTTATTACCAAGCTTAAACCATGTGCTAAATGGAGAGGAATACTTTGCGCTGGAAAAGCTTGTTGAAGCCGGAGAACAGGGCGAGTATTTATTGGGGGCGGGATATATAGCTGAAACGGAACCGATGGCCGAGCCTGAACTAAAACTCATTCAACAAACTGATTCGACTTATTTGTATGAACATGTAGATAATCTACCAAGAGTTTATGCAGCAATGGCCGTGAAACGGGTAAATACCCACGAGGAGGCATTAGCGGCCGTGACCGCCCCCACATTTGGCCCCTTCACCCAGGCATTTGTGACAATCCTTGAATCGGATGAACCGGTGGCAGATGAAGTTCGTCTGCCTACTCAAGCTGCCGAACCATCTGTTTTTACGGCCGAGTACCTGACGTACAGTACCAATTCATTGATAGCCCAAGTTACAACAGATCACCCCGGCATCGTTATATTTAGCGAGATGTATTACCCTGGTTGGGAAGCTACTGTTGATGGCGAACCAGCCACGATCTGGCGTACCAATTATGCTTTTCGCGGTGTGATAGTTAATGAAGGATCACATATCATTCAAATGGATTTCAAACCGTGTGTTTTTGAGGTTGGTCTGACCCTGACTATCATCACTATGGTGTGCATCTTGTTTATCACGGCCGTCATAAACCTTAGCAAACTTTATCACGGCCGTACAAAAATCTGAGCCAGACCATCCTGGTAAATTTCCTGCCAGCCATCGGCAGCCAACACAGTTGTTAAAGGCGACCCCTTCTCCATCAGCACATAGTCAACCGCAAACTCATCCAATGGCTCTCGCCAGGTTTCTTTCACATCAAACGTCTCGCGGTAATAAAAGAGGAACTCATCGCCGTAGACATCGGCACGGCCGTCTACAAACACCGGCAGTCCACGCCAAATGAGATAGCCGCCCCAGTTGTAACTGTTATAGCCATGCGCCTCCGCCAGCCCATTCGCTTCCAGAAAATCAACCGCCAGCTTAGGATAACGTTCAGCTACGGCCGTTGTCTGATTATCAATCTTTGCGGCCGTCCAGCCCAAGACGCCCATAACAGCCACGCCCAATAGCAGCCAATTCAAAATTTCCATCATGCGCGCTGGCGCCGGTTCTGGTTTTTCTCCGCCCAACACCGGATACAATTTTGTACCCCATAAAGCGCTTAACGTATGCCGGGCAATGATGGGTGTAGCAATAACGGCAAATAAAGGAATATTCCGTGCCGACACCAACCCGGCCGCCCCTGTGCCCCCAAACAGCAGCAAATCGGTAGCCGTCATCCGCCGTTGGCTAAAAATGAAGCTGACTGCACCCCCAGCTAACATGGCTGCAAATGGCCAAAATAAAGCCACATGAAAGTTAGGCGAATGCCATTCCTGAATGTATGTTTGCATGGCCGAACTGCCCAGTGTGAAAAATGGGTATATCCACAACTCTGTCCCGCTGGGATTTAATACGGCTACCAAAAAACTAACGATGGTCACAACAAACAAGTGGCGAATAGCGGCCCAATCTAGCGTGCGTTCATCCCCTTTATCCAGAAGTTGCTGCCCCGCTTCCCCCACCACATATGTGCCCAACAACACCACGCCCAGTAGATAGCCGCTGTGGAAGTTGGCCCAGAAGAGCATGAAGAGGGGCAGCAGCCATAATGTACGCCTGACGTAACGGCCGTTTTTCACCCGCTCCACCACATGCACAAACACGGCCGACAACAGTAAGTTAAATATCTGCGGCCGTACCCCCCACACAATGGCTGAAGTTATCGCTGCTAAAAGAACAATGAAGGCGGCTAGATAAGGACGGCCGTCGCACACCAGATACAACAACCAATAAGAAAGGGCAATTAACAGCGCAAACAGCACAATCAGCCCCGGAAAACCCCCTGCCTGATAACCCAACCACATCACGACTTGCGACAACCATTCATGCGTTACCCAGGCATGATCCAACGCCGTGAACGAAAAAACATCCTGCCGCGGAATGCCCTGTTGCAAAATAATTTCCCCCGTGCGTAAATGCCACCACATATCCGGGTCCAACGCTTCACGCACGCCCATGGCAAACAAGGCAATAAAAAACAAAGCTGCAAATAGGCGTCGAACCGTCATGGAGTCTGCGCCGCCAATTCCGTAAACAAGGGTGATTTTATGAATCCCCAACGCGCCAGGCGAAACAATAACGACACTTTCAATACCCCCAATCCATACACACTTGAATTCTTAAAACTGATAGAGGAGGAATCATCCATATATAGCGTAGGGCAGGTAATTTCACCAATGCGGTAACCTGCATAAATAATTTGGGCCAACATCTGATTGTCGAACACAAAATTGTCCGAGTTTTCGTCTAAGGGCAGCGTCTCTAAAATCTCCCGCGTAAAGCCGCGATAGCCAGTATGATATTCTGATAATTTGTAACCGATGATCAGGTTTTGCAACAAGGTCAGGACACGGTTGGAGATGTATTTGTAGATGGGCATTCCCCCTTTTCGTGCCCCCACTCCCAAAATACGTGATCCTAACACACAATCAAACAACCCTTCGGCCAACAAAGAAACCATCGCTGTAATGAGTTTGGGCGTGTATTGGTAATCGGGATGGAGCATGATGACGATGTCGGCGCCGATATTGACGGCCGTCGCATAACACGTCTTCTGATTGCCCCCATACCCCCGATTTTGAGCATGGACAATCGTCTTAATACCTAACTCTTCAGATACACGCGCTGTATGATCCTGGCTGGCATCGTCTACCAACACAATATCATCTACAATATCGTGAGGGATTTCCTCATAAGTGCGCCGCAATGTCTTTTCTGCATTATAAGCGGGCATAACGACGACGACTTTTTTGCCTTTTATCATGACGACTTCACCGCCTTTATCATTGTTTCTTCTTGTCTTGGCCAACATAGGGGCAAAGAAAAGAGAGAAATCAACCCCGGCAGCGCTCCTTTATATATCATTTCTGCTCCTAGAATATGTTGCCCATATAAGGACGGGTCAGACAACCCCCATACAAAAACAAACCAACCGGCCATATAAACAATGGCCAAACAGATGAGTGTAATTTTTGCTAACTGTGGGTGTGTCTGCTGTAAAGCAGCCATCAGCAGCACGACAGCCAGAGGCATCATCACAGTATGCATCATCCCCACCACAGGCATAACCAAGGCCCATATGCCAATGCTAAGGGACAAACAACCGGCAAAGGCAGCGCTCTGCACTGACATGTGCCGATTTATAAAAAAGAGCGCCAAAGAGATAACAATAAGTATCCCAGAAACAATTTGGTAAGGATTCCAAACCATATCCACAATAGACTGCACGGGAATATAGCTGCCCAATGAACCTGTAAATGCCAAAACCCAATCAGGTTGTAAAAGTTCAGCAAACAGCCACCAGCCAAACATCGCTCCCATGAAACCAAGATAAAAACGCCAACGTGTACGAGCAAATAAAACCCATATAAAAATAAATGCTAATGTTAAAGCGGTAGTTTGCGGCTTAAAAGTCAAACCAGAAGCAAGAATGCCCGCCAAACCATACCGGTTTTTCTGGAGGACAAGGTAACATAACCCCAAACTCAGAATGCCAATTGTATTAAACTGTCCCCAAATGGTATGCTGCAAACTGGGCACGAATAGAACGCAAGCCAACAAAAAGAGGGTTACTCTATTCGTGCTGTCAGGCCACCCGACCGCCCAAATCATGAGAGCGATGGCTGTCAGGTAGAATAGTTGCACGGCCGTTGTCCAAAGCAAATGAGCCGTGGGATAAGAAACAAGCGTGAGTGGGACTGTAAAGAAAAGTAAATGAGCTGGATAATAAAAATTGGTTGTTTCAAAAATGAGATCATCCCCGTACACCTCTTGTAAAACTTCTGCCCCATTACGCGCATCATAAATATTGCGGTTTTCCGCAAACAACTTTGTCGTTGCATACCAACGTTGGTACAAATCAGATTTTAGGCGAATAAAGGGGATTCGATTCAGAGTAACGGCGATGCCAATAGAAAAAACCAATCCCAACAACAATAATATAAAGTATTTAGACCGAACAGCAGTCTGTTCTTCTGACCTCACACTCATATGCCTTCCAGCCACTATAGATATTAAGACGATGATTTGGGGATTGGGTAATTACTTAATTACCTAATCCCCAGAAGATTTTCTCAATGTCTATATAAATTAGGGTGACGCGCATAAATTGTAAATAAATCGCCAAAGTTAATGGGGACGGCCATTTTTTGCAAGCGTAGGCCGTGTATAACTTTCTCAGTTAGGTTCCCAATGTACCCATTCATTGCCTTAATGCGGCTGGCCACATAATTTAACCGTAGATAACGTCCCTGCGCCCCTGACCAGACAACCTCGAAGCCACATTTTTCTAACATACATCTCAAAGTGTCTTGGCTGAAATAATGAAGGTGCATATCCATCAGCCAGGGCCAGCGCGACCCCATCAACCGGGCCATGAAACTTTCTACATCCATCGTATGCACGGCAATCCAACCGCCCGGTTTTAGCAGATGGTTCGCTTTTTCCAATTCGGCCGTTGGATCAGACAAATGTTCAATCACATCCCACATCGTAATCACATCAAATTGTTTACCCGCTAATTCGGGGGTGTCTTGGGTTCCGTGAATTACGTTCAAGCCCTGCTTTTGAGCCACGTTGGCGGCCCAGGCTGAGGGTTCTACACCGCACGCTTCCCAACCGGCGGCCGCAGCTACTTCCACAAACACACCAATATAAGCGCCAATGTCCAGGATAGAACGGCCGTCAGCCGCCCCCACATGTTTTTCCATCGCCTGCAAATGTTTACGAAAGGTCAGCTCACGGCCGATACGTTCTTGGACATAGGTTTCATCTTCAACGGCCGTGTACGCATCCAGTATCGCCTCGGCCGGCCAGCGTGGATTGGCATACACATAACCACAATGTTGACACTGCACAATCTGCGCGTGTTCCCCATACCCCGGATTGGTACAGCTAAACGCATCTACTTGCGGCCGCGCGGCTGTCATCGTGGCCGGAAAACGAACTTTATATTCATCGCGGCCGCATAAATTACATTTTACATCAATCATGAGTAGAAACAGGCACAGTCGGCCGACGCGGTTCCCCACCCCGCAAACGACGACCGAACAAACGAAAAACTGTATATTGTGCCTTAAATACCTCTTGTCTAGAAATCTTTGTGCTGCCTTTGCGCCGGTCTTCAAAAACGATAGGCACTTCGCCAACTTGCCAACCCCGCCGTTGGCACATAAACAGCATTTCTACTAAAAACGAATAGCCGCTGGAAAAAATCTGATCCAATGGAATAGATTCCAACACTTCTCGCCGGTATAAACGAAACCCGGCCGTGGCATCCTTCGCCTGTAACCCCAACAATAATCGGGCCACACCATTAGCTCCCTTACTCAACATCACCCGCTTCCAGCTACAATTCTCTTGCCCCCCACCGGGCACATACCGCGAGCCAATAACAACATGCTTCTGCTTGCTCAATTTAATCATCGCCGGAATGTAACGAGGATTGTGCGAAAAGTCGGCATCCATCGTCATGATCCATTTGACGCCCAACTGCAACGCCGCCTGAAACCCGGCAATATAAGCTGTGCCCAGTCCCATCTTCCCCAGTCGGTGAACCACAAACACCCGCTCTGGATTCTCTCTGACCCAATCATCGGCCAGCTTCCCTGTGCCATCCGGCGAATTGTCATCTACCACCAATACCCCCACCGGAACAGGCAGCGCCAATATTTGCGCTAGCAAATCATCCAGATTATCTGCCTCATTAAAAGTGGGTACAATTACGATCGTATCTATCTTTCCCGTCATTTCCCATCTACTCCTAAAAAACCGATTGATTGTAGCGACTTTGATTTACCCGGTCAAAATCATGGCTGGTATATGAGTCATGCGGCCGTTTTTGTGTGAGTCACGTTAAGGAACCACAGATTAAGCCTTATCGGAAACAAGAAATTAGACAGGATTTACGGAACTAACAGGATTATTTCATCCTGTAAATCTTGTTAATTCTGTCAAAAAAGTTATTTTTGATAATGTGTAAACAGTCTCCACGAATTGTTGCTATACTATTAGCGAATGACGACATACTCAGGAGAAAGTCCCTTTGGTACCTGATGCAAATGACACTCAATTTTCTGTAACCGACTTCCCTCACCGCCGCTACAACCCCCTGACCGGTGAGTGGGTTTTAGTTTCGCCACAGCGTACAACACGACCGTGGCAAGGGCAAGTAGAAGAAACTGTCCCCGATAAACGCTTAGATTATGATCCAACCTGCTACCTTTGTCCGGGTAACAAACGGGCCGGCGGCGCAGCCCGCAACCCCGATTACACCGATACCTTTGTGTTCACCAACGATTTTGCCGCGCTTTTGCCCGACAAGATTGCTTCGCCAGACGCAACATCCCCCTTATTACAAATGCAAACTGTGCGCGGAACGTGCCGTGTAATCTGCTTCTCGCCCCGCCACAATCTCACCTTGCCAGAGATGCCCTTGTCAGATATTCGACAAGTCATTGATACCTGGTCGGCACAAACGGCCGCATTAGGAGAAACCTACCGTTGGGTACAATTGTTTGAAAACAAAGGCACAGTGATGGGCTGCTCCAACCCGCATCCACATGGGCAAATTTGGGCGCTGGATAGCTTGCCCAATGAAGCGCAAAAAGAAGATGAGAGACAGCGGCTGTATTTAAGCGAAAACAGAAACCCGCTACTGTGCGATTATACCGATCTTGAAATAGAACAGGGGGAGCGTATCGTTGTCGAGAATGAAACATGGCTGGCAGTTGTTCCCCATTGGGCATTCTGGCCTTACGAGATATTGCTTTTACCCCGTCGCCACATCCTCCGCTTGCCCGATTTAAGCGAGGGGGAACGGAATGGCCTGGCCGACATTCTCAAACAGCTTTTAACCAAATATGACAATCTATTTGAAACCTCGTTCCCCTATTCAATGGGGTGGCATGGCGCGCCATTTGCATCAGGCGATCAATCCCATTGGCAATTACACGCCCATTTTTACCCGCCGCTGCTGCGTTCGGCGACGGTGAAAAAATTCAGGGTTGGGTTTGAAATGTTAAGCGAGTCACAGCGTGATTTGACGGCCGAACAAGCAGCCAACACACTCCGCACTCTGAGCGACACCCATTACAGGCAACGATGAATAGTAAACAACAAGTTAAACACGCATTTATAGATGAATTTGGCGAAGCCCCAGCTTTCACAGTCCATGCGCCCGGCCGAGTGAATTTGATTGGTGAGCATACCGATTATAACGGTGGCTTTGTCTTGCCGCTGGCGCTGCCCTATGCAGTGTGGATCGCTTTGCGTCCTCGTGATGACGGTCAGGTGCGGGTACGGTCGCTTGATTTTGAGGAAACGGCCGTTTTCTCCCTCAATAACCTGCAATACCACCCCACCAATTGGGATGAATACGTCAAAGGAATGGCCTGGGCGTTACAAGAAGATGGGTACGCACTTTCCGGCTGGGAAGGGGTGATGGTTGGCGATGTACCGATTGGTACGGGGCTATCCTCCTCGGCCGCGCTGGAAATCGTTACCGCCCGCGCCTTTCAAACCGTCAGCGATTTTGTCTGGGACAGCAAAGCGATGGCCCTGGCTGGACAAGCAACGGAGAATAAATGGATCGGTGTGCAAACAGGCATTATGGATCAGATGGCATCGGCGGCTGGCCCGCCTGGACATGGGTTGCTTATTGATTGCCGCTCGTTAGAAACGGAAACAGTTCCCATTCCCAGCGAAACGGCCGTTATCGTCATGGATACAGGTACGCGGCGCGGGCTGGTTGATTCGGCCTACAACGAACGGCGTGAACAGTGCGAAACGGCCGCCCGTTTTTTCAATGTCTCCCATTTGCGCGATGTCACGCCAGATCATTTTGCCCAAAGAGAGGCAGAATTAGATGAGTTGTCCCGTCGCCGCGCCCGTCATGTTGTGTTGGAAAACGGCCGTGTGCTAAAAACCGTCATCGCCCTGAAAAACAACAATTTGATACAAGTCGGCCAATTGATGAACGCCAGCCACGCCAGCCTACGGGACGATTTCGAGGTATCCAGCACGGCGTTGGATGCCATCGTCGCCTGCGCCCAAAATCACCCCGCCTGCTACGGAGCACGGATGACCGGCGCCGGCTTTGGCGGCTGCGCGGTCGCCCTTGTGCAAGCTAAAAACACCGCCGCCTTCATGGAAAGCGTGGCTGATTGTTATATGGATTGTGTGGTGCAGCCGGCCGTTTTTTACCCTGTGCTATAAGTCGTACTATTATTGGCAGGCTGGTGGTTGATTGCGATCCATAAACCGCACCCGAAAGAGCCAACACAAACTCTAACCGACCAGGAGATTGCTATGGATTCACCATTCACACGACCAGATGACAGTAAAGCAACCCTCATGCGAGAGTCCAACTTACGCCTGAATCTGGAAGATTTGCGCGGGCAGTTGACACTGCGGTTAGCGGGCCTGCTGCTAATTATTGCCCAACTAATCGTCCTTGTATATAACTCGCCTGTGCCTTTTCCGCTGAATATGATCCTGTTTTGGCTGTCGCTAACCAGTTTGGGATTGCTAATTCTCTGGCTGCGTGAAAGCCACCCTACTTTAACCCGCCACATCTTTGTCTGGGGAACAACGGCCGAACTGATAATCGCCATGATCCTATTCCCCAACACATGGCTGCCTTATGTCGGATTGGTTTTGGTATTCAGTAATTCGATGCTTGCTCATAGCAGCGAATTTATAACGGCCGTTTTTGTCGGATTTACGGCCGTCTTGCTGAACCAGAACGGATTGCGCCAATATGAATTAGGGCCATTTTTGTCTCTGCTGATTGTGTCGGTAATGGTAGCTACGTTGGCCTCGCGCACCCTCTACACCACACTCGATTGGCTGTGGCATATGCACCAGCAAAGCCGTGAATTGTTAGTCACAACACGCCAGCAACAAGTCGAACTACACGCCATGATCAAATCACTGCGTATTGTCAACGACATCCGAGAACGTAACGAATATGAACTGATGTTGGCGCACAAAGAAGCCCAAAGCGCCAAACGGCTCAAAGAGCAGTTTGCCGCCAATATCAGCCACGAATTACGCACACCCTTGAGCATTATTTTGGGATTCAGCGAAGTGATGTATTTATCACCAGAGGTATATGGCGACTCTGAACTGCCGCAAACCTTACTGCGCGACATTGCCCAAATTTACCGCAACAGTCGCCATTTATTAGGCATGGTGGATGATATCCTTGATTTGTCACGCTTTGAAATGGTCGGGTTTACGCTCAAGAAAGAGTTAACCTATTTGCCCACGCTGTTGAATGAAGCGGCCGCCATCGTGCAAAATCTCTTTGAGCAGTCGGAAGATGTGGTGTTACACATGGAAATAGACTCTGACTTACCCAAAATTGATGTTGATCAGACACGCATCCGACAGGTTTTGCTCAACTTGCTGAACAATGCCCATCGTTTCACGATCAAAGGATCGGTCACACTATTAGCTGAACAGGAAGATAACACAATCATTATCCGGGTGCGCGATACGGGTCCTGGCATTCCTACTGAAAAAATTGGTGATATTTTCACTGAGTTTTATCAAGTGGATCATTCATTGAGCCGCAGCCACGGTGGTGCAGGGCTAGGATTAGCAATTTGCCAACGTTTTGTGGAAGCCCACGACGGCCGTATCTGGCTTGAAAGCGAAGAAGGAGTAGGAACAATATTTTCCTTTAGTTTGCCGCTGGAAGAACCACTGCATTCCACACCATATTTATATCGCCAGCGGTTAGAACCAGATGAGAAAGAAATTCGCCCCGCGCTACTATTCGTGGAATCTGATCCGCAGCTGTTAAACTTGGTGACGCGCCATCTAGCAAATTATGAGGTGGTGGCGGTTGCTAGTGCGGCTGAAGTAGAACAGCAGGCGGAGGCGTATCATCCCCTCGCTGTGCTGTACAATGTGCAGTCGGATCGGGAAGGGGAGAAAGTGTTGGAAACGGCCGTTTCCGTACCGATTATCGAATGTTCCATCCCTAGTCAATCCTGGATGGCGTCCACATTAGGGGCGGTGGCGGCATTAACAAAGCCGATTGACTTTGAGCAGCTTCACGCCGAAATCGCACAAGTGGAGAATGGACAAGGCAACCCTGTGCAAGAGATTCTGGTGATAGATGACACTCCCGGCATTTGTCAATTGATCGAGCGTAGTTTGGGCGCCGACAACGGCCGTTACACCATCCGTATCGCTTATGAAGGCAGCGCCGGCTTGCAGGCTATGGCCCAGCAGCGGCCTGATCTCATCATCCTTGACCTGATAATGCCTAAAACGGACGGATTCGCTGTTATTCAACAGATGAAAGCGAATCCCACATTGGCGGAGGTGCCAATTATTTTACTTACGGCCACAACCTATATTGAAAATGCATTGGCACAATATGCAAATCAGATCAAAATAGTACAAACAAGACCGTGGCATCCAGCCGAAACTTTACACTTTTTAGACACTATATTAGCTGGATTAAAGCCGAAAGTAATGACAGCGTGATGTGACGAAAGAATAATGACCCATCATTTCCCCCCGCCTCCACCAGAATTTGTTGAGCAGGTCAAGCGGGCGTTAGAGCATTTGTATGACTTTTCTTATTTGCAGCGCTTGCCGTTGGCGCAAGCGTTGGCGCCTGCCAAACGGCGACCCTCGCAAACGCTTGGTCATCATCTGCGGCGGGAATTATTAACGGCCGTTGAAGCCATCAGCCCCGACCTCCACCCATCCCCTCAATCAACCGATGCCCGCTTGTACAATCTGCTGCAACTGCGTTATGTAGAAGCGATTACTGTGCAAGAGGTGGCAAATCGGATGGGGCTATCAGCGCGGCAAGCACATCGCTCGTTACGGCGCGGGGAGGAGAGCGTGGTCGCCATTTTGTGGGCAAAGGTGGAAGAACGCCGTGCTGAACGGGAGAAACGGCCGTTATCTGCCAACGAAAAAACTGAATCAGCCCGCGAAATTTCCTCTGTCGCTTCTGAAATATCGCTGCTGGAAACCCATTTGCAACCGATGAATGTCCGCGAGTTCTTGCAAGATGCGCTCAAGGCGATCAAACCGCTGGCGGATGCCCATAATCTACAATTTGATGTGATCTGGCCCGATGAGCTAATGACTGTTTCGGCGGACACGGCCGTTTCCCAACAAATTTTTATCAGTCTGTTCAGTCGGATCACGGGGGTTGCCAGACAAGAGCCACTGACCTTGCGCCTACATCGGCGGCAGGATCAAATTTTGCTCACGCTCAGTTACACGGCCAGCAAATCCGCCCATCCGCCCATTCTAGATGAGGTGATTACGCAGCTAATCAATCGCCTGGGGTGGACAATTCGACAGGAGCAAACGATAAACGGCCGTTCGGCTATCGTTCTCAATTTAACCGGACAAGGCGCTCTCATCCTCGTCATAGACGATAACGAAGGATTAGTCGAAATGCTCAACCGTTATCTCACCGGCCATCAATGCCGCGTCCTCACCGCCACCAATGGCCCCGAAGGTCTGCAACTAGCCCAAGAATTCATCCCTGACGCCATCATCCTCGACGTCATGATGCCCGGAGCCAGCGGCTGGGAAATCCTGCAAACCCTGCGTAGCCAACCCCAAACCGCCACCGTCCCCGTCATCGTTTGCTCCGTCTTCAACGATCCCGACCTGGCTTACTCCCTTGGCGCCACCCGTTTCCACGCCAAACCCATCCGCCGCGACACCATCCTCGACACCCTTCACGAGCTTGATGTCGTTTGATGAAACAAGCAAAAGCATGCTCAATTCGAGAGCGTTGTAGCAAATCAATTTATAAAAATAAGGACCATTATCAAACAACAAGGAGTTTCTCAATGAACAAAAAAATCATAATCGGTGGTATTGCCACTATTCTGGCCGGCATTGGCATTTACAAATTCATCAGCACACAAAACAGCAAAAACAAGCCTGGTGAGATTTGGACAACCGCCAATATACCAGACCTGACCGGCAAAGTGATCATCGTCACCGGCGCCAACAGCGGTGTCGGCTTTGAAGCAGCCAAAGAATTTGCACGAAAAGGGGCACAAATCATTCTTGCCTGCCGCAGCATGGAAAAAGCAGAAGCCGCCCTGACCGAAATCCAGGCCGAGATACCTAATACCCAGGCTGAAATTATGCAGCTCGATTTAGCCAGCCAAGCATCTGTGCATCAATTCGCTAACGAGTTCAAGGCAAAAAATGATCAACTTGACGTGCTGGTCAACAATGCAGGCATCATGATGACCCCCTACGGAACAACAGAAGACGGTTTTGAACAACAATTCGGCACCAACCATTTAGGCCATTTTGCCTTAACCGGACTGCTGATTGATTTGCTCCTTAAGACACCTGGTTCTCGTGTGGTGAATGTAAGCAGTAATGGTCATCGCTTTGGCAATATGAATTTTGCCAATCTGATGTTTGAGGGTGGCAATGATTATTCGCCAGCCCGTGCTTACGGCCGTTCTAAACTAGCCAATCTCCTCTTTACCTATGAACTGCAACATCGCTATGAAGCCATCGGTGCAGATGCCAGCGCCACAGCCGCCCACCCCGGCGGGTCCAGTACAAATCTGAGCCGTCATATAGAAGAACAATGGTACTTCAAAATGTTCAGTCTGCTCTGGGAACGCATAGCCCAAAGTGCAGCCATGGGCGCGCTGCCCACCATCCGCGCCGCCGTAGACCCCAACGCCAAAGGCGGCTATTACTATGGCCCCAACGGCTTCATGGAACAAGGCGGCTACCCGATTCCCGTGCAATCCAACGATGCCTCGCACAATCGAGACGACGCAAAAAGGCTGTGGGACGTGTCTGAGGAATTAACGGCCGTTCACTACCAACCATTGGCAGCCACCCAACCCTAAAGCCAGGAACCTGGTTGCTCAGAGCAATCAGGTTCCTCAAATCTCCTAATCCAAAAATCTCCGCTTCTTTCCCCTTTCTGGGACAACTTGCACAGAAAATGGCACACCCATGTCATACATATGTCGTAATCCCTCTTGTTCCCCCACCTTTGTCATCATAAAGTAGTTTACACTTCCCCATATCCCCTGGGGAACTTTGTTTATCGGCATTTAGAGCCGATGGGAAGAGTGAGAATCTATTTTGCAAACAATATCCTCACACTCTCGCTCACCTCGCTCTGAACCCTAACTATCGTCAAGAGGAGACAACAATTATGAAGAAGACCCGTTATTTACCCCTTGTTTTACTGTTACTTTTTACCATGATTCTGGTTGCATGTGGCGGTGACGCCCAAGAGTCGGCCGAAGAACCGACTGACACCGGCGCCGTCGAAGAAGCTGCCCCTGAAGAGGCAGCCCCCGAAGAAGCAGCCCCCGAAGAAGCTGCCCCTGAAGAAGGCAGCATGGACGCCGTTGAAGTATTCTCATGGTGGACAGGCGGCGGCGAAGCGGCCGGCCTTGAAGCCATGATCGAAATTTTCCAAGAGCAATATCCCGACATTGAGTTTGTGAATGCGGCCGTAGCTGGCGGCGCAGGCACCAACGCTCGTGCCGTTCTCGCCACCCGTTTGCAATCTGGCGACGCTCCCGATAGCTGGCAGGGACACGCTGGCCAAGAGCTAATCGGCACCTATGTTGCCGCCAATCAACTCGAACCGCTGAACTTCTTGTATGAAGAAAACGGCTGGCTTGATGTGATGCCCGAAACCTTGATTCCCCTGATTTCGCAAGATGGCAACATCTACTCCGTCCCCGTCAACATTCACCGCGCCAACGTTATGTGGGCTAACCCGGCCGTTCTGGAAGAGTACGGCGTAGAAATGCCGGCCACATTAGATGAATGGTTTGCCGCGATGGATACCATGCAAGCTGGCGGCATGGACGCCCCCCTCGCTTTAGGTGAACAATGGACCGCTATGCACCTCTTTGAAACCGTCTTGCTTGCCTCGCTCGGCCCCGATGCCTACAACGCATTGTGGGATGGTTCTGGCAATTGGAATGGCGACGAAGTAGCGCAAGCGATTGCCGACTACGAAAAAGTTCTCAGTTACACCAATAGCGACGCCTCTGCCCTAAGCTGGCAAGATGCTGGTCAAATCGTTATTGATGGCGACGCCGCCTTCAATGTGATGGGTGACTGGCAAGAAGGATTCTTCCGTGAATTGGGCAAAACTCCTGGCGAAGATTATGTTTGGGCGGCCGTTCCCGGCACCGATGGCAACTTCCAATTCCTGTCCGACAGCTTCGTGCTTCCGGCTGGCGCGCCCCATCGGGATGCCGCCATCGCCTGGTTAAGTGTCGCTGGTTCCAAAGAAGGGCAAGATGCGTTCAACCCTGTCAAAGGGTCTATTCCCGCTCGCAGCGATGGTGATGTCAGTTTGTACGGCGAATATTTGCAATCTGCTATGGATGATTGGGCAAGCAACACCGTTGTTGGCAGCTTGACACATGGCGTTGTTGCCAACGATAGCTGGAAATCTGAAATTGATACCGCGCTAGGTCTCTATCTGGCTGGCAGCAATACGACTGATTTGCAAGCCGCATTAGCAACCGCAGCCGGTTCTTCCGATCAGGAAGCTCTCGACACCTCCGACGAGCCAATGGCTGATGTCAGCGGTTCTGTTGAAGTTTTCTCATGGTGGACAGGCGGCGGCGAAGCGGCTGGCCTGGATGCGATGATTGTTGTTTTCCAGGAAATGTATCCAGAGGTTGAATTTGTAAATGCGGCCGTTGCTGGTGGCGCAGGTACAAATGCCCGTGCGGTTTTGGCAACCCGTCTCCAATCTGGTGATGCGCCTGATAGCTGGCAAGGGCATGCGGGTCAGGAACTCATCGGCACTTATGTTGCTGCCGATCAACTTGAGCCGCTGAATTTCTTGTACGATGAAAATAATTGGCTTGATGTGATGCCCGAAACGTTGATTCCTCTCATTTCAAAAGATGGCGACATCTACTCCGTACCGGTCAACATTCACCGTGCCAATGTTATGTGGGCAAACCCGGCCGTTCTGGAAGAATACGGCGTAGAAATGCCGACGACGTTGGACGAATGGTTTGCGGTAATGGATACATTGCAAGCTGCTGGCATGGCTGAACCATTGGCGCTCGGCGAACAATGGACTGCTTTGCACCTCTTTGAAACTGTTCTGCTTGCCTCGCTTGGCCCCGATACCTACAATGGCTTGTGGGATGGCAGCAATGATTGGAGCGGTCCGGAAGTCACACAGGCATTGGCTGACTTTGCCAAAATTTTGAGCTACACCAACAGCGATGCTTCTGCATTAAGCTGGCAAGACGCTGGTCAAATCGTATTGGATGGCGACGCTGCTTTCAATGTGATGGGCGACTGGCAAGAAGGGTTTTTCCGCGAACTTGGTTCTGTACCGCAAGAAGGGTATACGTGGGCGGCCGTTCCCGGCACAACCGGCAACTTCCAATTCTTGTCCGACAGCTTCGTGCTGCCAGTCGGTGCACCCAATCCAGAAGCTGCCATCGCCTGGTTAACCGTCGCCGGTTCCCGCGAAGGGCAAGATGCGTTCAACCCCGTCAAAGGCTCCATTCCTGCTCGTAGCGATGGTAATGTCAGCCTGTATGGCGAATATCTGCAATCCGCTATGGAAGATTGGGCAAACGACACCGTTGTTGGCAGTTTGACACACGGCGTTGTTGCCAACGATAGTTGGAAATCTGAAATTGACACCGCATTGGGCCTTTTCTTAGGCACTGGTGATGTGGCTGGACTTCAGGATGCGTTGGTTAATGCCTGTGCTTCTTCTGGGGCTTGCCAATAGTATAAGCAAGTGACTATACAGGTGTGTCTACCCTCACTCTCTCAGAGGACAGGGCAGAATATCTGTATAGTCACGTTTTTCCAAATTGAAAGTTATGGAGGGGGACATAAGAGATGCCCTATAGTTGTGTTAGCATACATCTAACTATTCAAAAAGTGAACACTCCCCAATAAAGGTACAATCATATGGCCTCAAAAAAAATTGACAGTGACCGAATTCTCGCTGTCTTGCTCATTTCCCCATCACTCATTGCCTTAGCAATCTTTGTCTATGGGTTTATCTCATGGACGATTCGGGTATCGTTGAGTAATTGGATTGGCCTTATGCCCAATTATGAATGGGCCGGTCTCAGCAATTATTCAGCTTTACTAATAGACCCCCGTTTTCATATTGATGTTCGTAACACTGTTATTTTTACTGCACTATTTGTGGGTGGTTGTTTGTTTCTTGGCTTAGTTTTGGCTCTTTTGCTGGATCAGGGATTGCGAGGAGAGGCGTTTTTTCGCAGTTTATTCCTGTTTCCAATGGCAATTTCGTTTATTGTAACGGGCGTTGTCTGGCGCTGGCTAATGAACCCGGCGATGGGATCGCGGATGAGCGGTTTGAATTTGCTATTCAGTTCAATGGGACTGGATTTTCTGGTAAATAAATGGCATACAACGCCATACTGGGGCATAGCGGCGATAGCAATTCCGGCTATCTGGCAGATGTCGGGGTATACAATGGCATTGTATTTGGGTGGTTTACGAGCGGTTCCGGAATCGTTGCGCGAGGCGGCACGGGTAGATGGCGCTTCGGAATTGGAAGTGTATCGGTACGTGGTTTTGCCTTTGCTACGGCCGGTGACGTTAAGTGCGATGATTATCTTAGGACATATTTCATTGAAAGTGTTTGATTTGATCGTTTCGATGGCCGGTAAACAAGTGGCCTTAGATGTGCCCGCCGTTTATATGTGGACGACGACTTTTGACGGGCAGTTTTACAGCCGGGGCGCTTCAATTGGGACGTTACTGTTGCTGACAGTGGCGGTACTGGTGGTGCCTTATCTTTATCACACATTACGCTCGGAGGCTGAATTATGAGTCGTGGCAGAGATGTTCCTACGAGAGCTATTCTGTATATCTTGCTGCTGTTGTTTTCCATGTTTTTTCTGTTGCCGATGTATGTGATGCTGACGACAGGGTTTAAGAGTTTTGATGAAGTAAGCTTAAAAACAATGTGGAACTTTCCGAGTGGACTGTACACGGAGAATTTCAAGGCTGCTTTCGAGCAATTGGTGCCACATCTATGGAACAGTTTGCGGCTGGTCATTCCAACGGCGTTTATCTCGGCGTTTATCGGTTCGATAAATGGTTATATTTTGACGAAATGGCGTTTTCCGGGAACGGCCGTTATTTTCCCACTCATCCTGTTTGGCATGTTTATTCCCTATCAAGCCATCTTGATTCCGATGGTACAGTTCATGAACTGGTCGAATTTATATGGCGATATTCCCGGATTAGCATTGGTGCATATCATTTATGGGATTCCGATTACAACCTTGATTTTCCGGGGGTATTATGCTGGTGTGCCAACTGAGATGGTTGAAGCTGCGCGTATTGATGGCGCTAATTTAATACAAACCTACACACATATTTTCTTGCCAATTTCGATTCCTGCTTTTGTGGTCGTTTTGATCTGGCAGTTTACTTCGTCGTGGAATGATTTTCTATTTGCAGTCGCGCTGACCAACCCTGGAAATTGGCCAATTATGGTAGCGTTAAACAATATGGCCGGCAGCCAAATTATCGCCTGGAATGTGCAAATGGCCGCATCGTTCCTCGCGGCCGTGCCCACATTAATTGTCTATATTATTTTAGGGCGCTATTTTTTGCGCGGGTTAATGTCAGGGGCGCTGAAGGGATAGATTTACCCTAACCCACTTTCCTCTTTTGCAAAAATGCTGGCATAATAGGGTCAATCAATTTGTAATTATCTGGCATACGATGAAAAAATGACAATAAATCGAAAACCGTTAGGAATCAAAAATTACGGGCATATTCCTCATCTCCCAAGAAGTCGCATGGGCGCCGGCGATCATCATTGCCACGAAGGACAGGCCAAAATAGCAACCATAAAGACCCGTGACAAGAATGATGAAATCTTTGTTCAAGAAAAACTAGACGGCTCTAATGTTGGTGTTGCTAGAATTGGCGATACCATTTACCCGTTGGGGCGCGCCGGTTATCTAGCCTCAACGTCTCCATTTGAGCAGCACCAACATTTTGCAAAATGGGCTTATGCTAACGCGGACAGGTTTATGGCTGTCCTGCATGATGGGCAGCGAATCATTGGTGAGTGGCTTATGGTAGCGCATGGGACACGTTACAAATTGAGACACGAACCATTTGTCGCCTTCGATATAATGGCCGAACAAGATCGCCTGCTGTTCGATGCGTTCACGTCTCAGGTTCAGTCACAGTTTGTTGTACCCAAACTTTTGTGGCGTGGTGACGCATTTGGTATTGAGCAAGCTGTAGCTGCCTTAGGAGACTTTGGTTTTCATGGGGCATTGGAACAGCCAGAAGGAGCCGTATGGCGAGTTGAGCGCGCCCGACCTACCGACAAAAAAGATGAGAAGATTCGGGTGGTTGATTTCCTGGTCAAATATGTCAGACCTGACAAAGAGGATGGTAAATATTTGCCGGACATCTCTGGGCAGCCTGCAATCTGGCACTGGCGACCAAACAGCGAATCAGAGTATGTAACAACTTAGATATCGAAGCCATCGTTGAATTAGAGAGAGGATAACAACCAATTATTATATCCCCATGTCAAACCGCTACCCCATCCCAGCACAGGAAACACGCACTGAAATTAAAGTTAAAAAATCGCGTTTTGTGGCTACTGCTGCGCCCGTTTTTAGTGTAGAAGAAGCGAGACAGTTTATCGGCCGTATCAAAGCAGAATTCAGCGACGCCAGCCATAATGTGCCTGCGTTTTTGGTGGGTCATGGTCCGGCAGTGACAGCTCACTGCAACGATGATGGCGAACCATCGGGCACGGCCGGGCGGCCTGTATTGGCCGTGTTGCAAGGCAGCGGTTTGGGTGATATTGTCGTCGTTGTAACGCGCTACTTTGGGGGCACAAAGTTGGGCACAGGTGGTTTGGTGCGAGCTTATTCTAAAGCAACCAAAGCTGTGCTAACCGTTCTACCTCAGGCAGAAAAAGTGCCCACCTACACCATCATGCTGGCCATCCCCTACAATTATTTAGAACGGATTCGGCTGCTGGTTGAAAAGTGGCACGGCCGTATTCTGGATGAACAATTTGCGGCCGATATTACCGTGACGGCCCAATTCGCTGTAGAAAATTTCCCAACCTTTCAAGCAGATTTGCAAGAAATGTCTCATGGTTCGTTGGCGGCAGAAATCATTGAGACCGATGAAGATACTATTATGCCTCTATGAAAATTAAGATTAAGAGATTGAGTCTTCCTATCTCTTAATCTCCCAATCTCCCATGAAAATCATTGCCGAAACCCCCACCCTTCTTAAGTTGCGCCAACACCCCATCCCCATGTATTTGATGGGCTTGTTTTTGCTTGGCGCTGCTATTTGGGCAATGGTCACTCAACTGTTAACCGCACCTATGATAGATTGGCGACTGGGTGGCGTCATCCTCTTTTTGGCCGGATTGGGCACGGCCGTGCTGTTGTTCACCCACGCGACAACCGTCATCTTTGATAAGACAGCCGGAACCGTCACCATACGCCGTTACAGTCTCTTGCACCAGGTCCAAAAAGAGTATTTGCTATCGGGTATTAAACAAGTGACCGTCTACTCTGGCCGCGAATTTGACCCCAGCGCCTACTTTGTCAGCCGCACTTACCATTTGCTGTTGATGATGAAAAAAAGCCCCCAGGTGCAGTTAGCCGGCGGCGGTAAACTGCAATTGTCTCGCCTGAATAACACCGCCATCCATATTCATAATTTTCTTTTTGAATAGGTAAACGTTTAGGTGACAATCACTTTTTTCAGGTAACCATATAGCGAAGCTTCGCCTCAAACCGACGAGTTGAAGGATTCACCATTGAGGGTAGTATTACCATGAGGTGACTGACATGCCAACTATAGAAGAAATACTACCGGAAAAAATCTGCTTAGAT
>JAAEOP010001365.1 GCA_024223125.1 Chloroflexota bacterium | reverse complement strand
GGCCACCAATTTCGGTAATTTTCGCCCGACTTGGCGCTCGTTTGGCTGAGCGGTGGCTGCTGGTCTACCAGCAGCACGTTAGTGATACCTTGCCGTTTAGCTAAATAGTAAGCCGCGGCCACACCGATACTACCGGCCCCACAGATGACAACATCAAAAATCTGAGACATAGCGTCTTAGGCTTTCACCTTGACAATGAACAAATAATCGCAATGTGCCGCCTTCATTGTGTCATTATTCATTGTTCATTGATTTAGTTCTTTAACGTTCAATCCGCGGTGTTTCGTAACCCGATGCCCGCAAATCGACGCCGAGATCATCTTCCAGCAGTTTGACAATCTGGGTCGACCATGCCTCATCGCCGTATTTGTGCCGGGCGCGGGCAATAATCTGCTCGACCAGGCCCCCCATCTCCAGCGGGACGCCAAACTCGCGGCCAAGCTCGTAAGCCAGGTTGGCATCTTTGGCCTGCAAAGCAAAGGTAAACCCATAATCGTAAGAACCATTGAGGATTTCCGGCCCCTCGGTTTCGGCCACAAAGCTGTTGGCGCAACTGGCTTTAATG
>JAAEOP010001364.1 GCA_024223125.1 Chloroflexota bacterium | reverse complement strand
CGGTCGTTGCTCCGGTGACTTTAACTCGATCAATATATCAATATCACTGCCCGAAGTCTCATCACCCCGTGTGTAAGAACCAAACACAGTCACCATCCTGGCGTAAGGTTTTAACATAGGTATTGCTTTTGTACACAGTTTTTCAAACTTATTCATTGTTATTCTTCAGAAAACCATTATAAGCTGGCGGTGCATTCTCGTGGTCTTCAATTTCCCATGTCTTACGCCATAGTGAGTAGCCGCCGTCAATTTTGATTGTGTCGCCGCTGATGTAGGCGGCCGCCGGCGAGAGGAGAAAGACAATAGCTGCGGCCGTTTCACTTTCCGTCCCCATGCGTTTTATAGGAACATCTTGTATCACCTGCGGTAAAAACTCTTGCTTCACGAAATCTGGGTATTTATCCAGCCCGCTGGAGTCAATGACGCCTGGGGCTACAGTATTGAGTCGCACACCGGAACGCGCCCACTCAATGGCCAGCGTTTTGGTCATATTTTCCACGCCAGCCCGCGCCGCACCAGAATGAACCATACCGGGGTAGCCGCGCCAATTCTCAATCAGCATATTGACAATAGTCCCGCCATGATTGTGCATATGTTGGTTGTACACTTCACGGCACATGAGAAATGTGCCGGTCAGATTCGTCTCTACCACAGCGTGAAAGCCATTTTTGGAGATCATTTCGGCCGGGCTGAGGAATTGGCCGCCGGCGTTGTTGACCAGACCATGCACCGCGCCATGTTCGGCCAATACTTGCTCAAAAAGCGCTTTGACCTGTTCTTCTTCACGGATATTGCAAACAGCGGCCGTAACCGATCCACCCTCTGCCTCAATTTCCGCCTTAACCGTAGCCAGCGTTTCCTGTGTACGACCAGAGATAACCACATGCGCTCCTAAAGAAGCCAGTTCATGCGCTGTACAACGGCCGATGCCACTGCCGCCGCCGGTGACAATTATTGTTTGTCCAGCAAAAAGATCGGGTCTAAAAATGGATTGGTATGTCATGGGTTGGTATTATCCTTGTTTACGGCCGTTTCTTCCACATCCTCTTCCTCTTTATCTGATGATCGAGAAGAGATGAGTCGGGATAACGGCCGTTCAGCGATCGGCACTTGAGTAACATTGGCCAGCTTAACAATAAAAGAAGATAGCAACCCCAAGCCGATAATGATATATAAAACAGTGAAAATTTTGGATTCCGGCCGTGTTGGCGCCAGATCGCCATAGCCTACGGTAGCCAATGTCACTACCGTAAAATAAAAAGAGTCCAGCCAAGACCAACCTTCCCGTAGATGATAAAAAATAGTGCCCATTAACAAAACAGTCAGCACCATCCAGAAAAGCCCCCGAAATTCAGAGTCTTTCCAGCCCTGCCGAATTTTGCGAAATAAGCTGACAATAAAAACGTAAAGAGCAATCATTTTGAACCTCAACCTCCGGGAGGTTTATCCATTTAGAGCAATTGTTTGCGCCACTTTGGCCGTTAGCGGAATCATCTTTCCAAAAGCGGCAAAACGTTGGTCTTGCGTCTGCCCTCGCTTAAAACGGATGAATATTTGTGCGGCAATCACTGTCAGACGAAATAGGCCCAGCGCATGATAAAAATGAATATCATGCACATCCCGCCCCGACTGCTGTGCGTACCGTTCCACCAGTTCTGCCCGCGTCATAAAGCTCAGGTTGCCCAGCGGCATCATGGACATGGCCTGGAAAGTGGGCGGGTCGTCCGCTTCCGTCCAGTAACACAACAGCGCCCCCAAATCATTCAGCGGGTCGCCCAACGTACACATATCCCAATCAAAAATCGCTACCATTCGGCCAGGGTCATCGGCTGCTAACATCACATTATCCAGTTTATAATCGTTGTGAATTAAGGTGTATACGGCCGTTTGGGGTTGATTCTGTTTGAGCCACTGGTAGACAGAATCCATTTCCGGTAGATCATCTACTTTGGCTACCTGCCACCGTTTATACCAACCTTCAATCTGACGGCCGATAAACCCTTCTGGTTTACCCAACTCTGCCAGACCAAGCGCTTTGTAATCTACAGCATGGAATTGAGCCAAAGCATCTACCAGCGCCATACTCATCTGTCGGGCAGCATCCGGTATCTGGGCAAACTTTGGTGGAATAGAACGGCGTACCACTACACCCCGCCGACGTTCCATCACAAAAAAGTCAGCCCCAATCAGGTCTGCATCTTCACAAGAAAGGTATGCTTGCGGGGCGTAGGGAAATGCCCGGTGTAAAACAGAGAGAACTGTGTACTCTCGCTTCATATCGTGGGCAGATTTGGCGACTGGCCCGAGCGGCGGCCGTCGCAGCACATATTCATGCGTCCCATAATCCAATAAATAGGTCAGATTGGCCGCCCCGCCGCCAAACTGGCGCACCATTAAGGGGTTGTTGGAACCGGGTAAACGGCCGTGTAAATAATCGGCAACCTTATTTTCATCAAACAATTCATCGGGTCGGACTTTTATCGTATCTTGGATCATGAGTATCTTGGATCACGCTTACCTTTTTAGGCGCGTTGATAATAAATGCTGCGGCTTTTACCTTTCCGGACAATCAATCCTAGTTTAATTAGATAGTTGAAATCGAGAGTGCGGGTTGCCTTAGCTCGTTCAGTTAATTTGGCATACTCTCGGTCAGTGATAAATCCATGCTCATCCAAATACGCCATAATTTGCCGGTGATGGGCTTTTAATGTGGTTGCTGGCGTTGCTTGCCTTTTTTCAATTTCTTTGGCAACCCGCAAAAGCTCATCCAAAATGCCATCGGCAAAATATTCCAGCCAGGGTGTAAAGTTAAGTGTTGCTGTCAGGTCATAATAATTACCAAATAGACCTACATTTTGGAAGTAACGAGTTACATTTTGATTATAATAGTTTTCAAAGCTGAAAAGATTGAAAAGATTCAAACCCAGACCGGAAAGCAGGACTTTTGTAGCCAGGCGCGTGGCACGGCCGTTGCCATCTACAAACGGATGAATAATCACCATTTGCTTGTGGAACAATCCCGCCAGAATCAAAGGATCAAGCAGTTGTTGGTTCGCTTGTACAAATGACATGAGATCATCAACAAGTTTTCCGACATCTTCATGATCTGGCGGCAGATATACGACCTCTTTGGTTTGTGGATTGTGGATAACGACCGGCTCCCGGCGCAGATGGCCTAATTGATGATCCGGCAACAATTCTTGCGTAACATTTCGATGAATATGTAAGAGTAGTTCTTTCGTTAAGTGAATATCTGGTTGTGCGCTCAACTCCGCCAGGATTTTATTGTAATTGAGTACCTCTTGTTCGCTTTGCCGTAACTGGTCTGGCTGGGTTTTTAGCAACTGCCGCACTTCAGTGATCGGTAATGGATTCCCTTCGATACTGGTAGAGGCAAAGGTGGAAACAACCTGTGCTTCTGCTTGAAGCTGGGCCAGCACAACATCAGACAGGTTGCGTTTATTGAGTTCATGCACCAGGATGGCAATACGTTTGATGCGATCAAGCAAGGTGGGCGAGATTTGATACTGAGGTTCAAACATAGATTTCTGGAGACCTGTGAAGTTTTGAAATGTTATCTGCTTGATTTACATCTGGAGGAAACCTCGCAGGTCTTGGTGGACGTTACACTTTCGCCTAAGTATAGTCGAAAATTAGGCGATTTACTACCGATACCGGCCTAATATCCGTCGAGCTACAGACCATTTGTGCACTTCATCTGGCCCATCGTAAATGCGGGCGGCGCGTTCGTGCCGGTACCACCAGGCGATGGGCGTATCGTCCGTCATGCCCAGGCCGCCATGCACTTGCAGCGCCCGGTCTAAAACCTGCTGCAACACGCCAGCCACATGGAATTTGATGAGCGAAATTTCATCACGGGCGGCATACTGTCCTTCACGGTCTATTTTATCGGCCGTATCCAACACCATCAACGTAGCCGCATTTATTTCTGCCCGCGATTCAGCAATCCAGGTTTGAATAGCGCCCTGATCTGCGATTGTACGGCCGGGAGCTAATTCCCGTTTTACTGCGTAACTGCACATCAAATCAAAAGCCCGTTCGCAAATGCCCAACCAGCGCATACAGTGATGTATACGCCCCGGTCCCAACCGCTCCTGGGCAATGGCAAACCCGGCTCCTTCCGCGCCCAATAGATTGCTTTGGGGGACGCGCACCTCTTCATAAGTTACTTCGGCGTGGCTGGCCCAACCGTCTCCTTGTTCACCCATTACGGAGATGTTGCGTACCAGAGTGAAACCGGGAGTATCTAGGGGCGCTAAAATTTGGCTGGCACGGCCGTGTCGCGGCGCATCCGGGTTAGTAACAGCCATGACGACGGCAAAGGCAGCCCCATCGGCGGCCGAGGTGAACCATTTACGGCCGTCAATAATGTAACTGTCTCCTTCTTTTACGGCCGTTGTACTCATCACCACCGGATTCGACCCGGCGTGTTCTGGTTCCGTCATCGAAAAGCAGCTGCGGGTCTTGCCGTGCAGCAAGGGCATCAGAAAACGTTCCTGTTGTTCCGGCGTCCCATGCTCAATCAAAATTTCCATATTGCCTGCATCAGGCGCCTGACAGTTAAAAGCGTAATGGCCGATGGGTGTGCGCCCCAATACCTGGCTGACCAATCCATGCTCAAACAACGTCAATCCCAGGCCGCCATATTCCTGGGGAATTTGCGGCAGCCACAAACCTAGCTCTTTCACCTTCTGCCGTTTTTCTTGCAGCGCCGATTCTAAGGCCATGAAACCATGTGTCAAAAAATCTTGTTCCAGCGGGATCAATTCATCATCCACAAACGCCCGCATCGTCTTGAGGATGTTGTTTAGTTCAGGAGTGGTGTTAAACACTATTTTGCTCCATGTAATCGTGTTCCGTATCCCGTATTCCGTACACGGATAACGGAATACGGCTTACGAAATACCGCTACTAACCAACTGCCCGCCGTCAATCAGAAACGTGCTGCCGGTGGTGAAACTGGAAGCGCCAGAAGCCAGGTACAGGGCTATACCGGTT
>JAAEOP010001363.1 GCA_024223125.1 Chloroflexota bacterium | reverse complement strand
TGATGTTAAGATTGCCGACCTGAACAATGACACCAATCTCGATTTGGTGTTTGCCAACCGATACAACGGGAGCAGCTACCTGATTGACAGTTATGTATATTGGGGCGACGGCAGCAAAACCGGCTTTAGCAGCAGTAATCGAACCGGGTTACCGACCCAGGGAGCCCTTGGGGTGGCGGTAGCAGACTTCAACCAGGATGGCCAGTTGGATTTGGCCTTTGCCAACTATCGAGATGCCCAACATTTTGATATAAACAGTTACATCTATTGGGGAGCCAACACCACAGAAGTGTATAGTGCCACCCAACGTTTAGAGTTACCGACCAGCAGAGCCCAGGGTGCCCTGGCCGCAGATTTGAATGGCGACGGCTGGCTGGATTTAGCCTTTGGTCAAGAATACAATGATGGGACGGGGAGTAGTGAAGTACAAAACTCAATCTACTGGAACAGTCCGGTGGGCTTTAACCCCACCAATGTCAGCAGTCTACCCGGCTGGCGTTCAGCCGGGTTAGGGGTAGCCTTACCCCACAGCGAGCAAAACTCCTTTGCTTTTGGTCGAGTGATTTCGTCCTATGG
>JAAEOP010001362.1 GCA_024223125.1 Chloroflexota bacterium | reverse complement strand
CATAAGCTCCTCTGTAAATCCAGTTTTATCGGGAAACCGTCATAACATTTTATCAGGATGCCCTAGTTTTTTTATGTTTAGTTATGGCATTTTTGAATGGGAAGAAAGCGGCCTAACGCTTGAGTTTAGCCGATTACGGGTTGGCGAATGTACCCCCAATTACCCGAAACGTTGTGGGCAAAACGACTTCCAATTAAAGCCAAGATTAGTAATTCGGCTACAACGATTTGTTAGGCCGTGCCTGGGGATGCAAGCGTTACGGATGTGAATTATCATTTACTCCCCCTGTTTCCGGCAGATACACAGGTGGATTGTCAACTTCAATTGTCACATCATCCACCCACCAGCCTTCAAAATTGTTATTCTCTGCATCTACCGTATCAAAATGAAAACGTATCCGTATGGTTTGTTCGGCATAGGCTGATAGATCTATCGTTTCTATCCGCCATTTTTCTGCTGTGGGCAATGGTGCGGCTAATCCTATCCGGCGCAATGCTACAAACTCACCCCCCAATTGGTGCAAGGTTTGCCACGTTTCATCATCGCCTTGAATCTGAATCAACATTAAATCTCGACCTGGGCGGACGGTTTCAACTTCCCAACGAGTTGCAAAGCGCAGTTTTAGCAATTGACCAGATGGGAGGATGATGAGCGGCGAAGTTAGGTCGCCGTGGTTGGGGCTGTTGGCATCATAGGTATTGATAGTTTCTTGCCCGTACCACCAAGCGCAATCAGGGCTGTAACTACGTTTCTCCGAAATGTGCCACAACCCGCTTTGTTGCCAATCCGTTTGGTTACAAGCTATTTCATCTAGGTATGGAACATTGAACGGAACAGCAACAGGTGTAGGTGTGGGAGCAACTGTTGGTAACGGTGTTGAAATTGATGTTGGCTTGGGCGTGTGGGTTGGAGAGGGTGTATGTGTTGGCGTAGCGGTATCGGTTGGGGTGGGTGTATTTGTTGGCGTATGGGTTGGGGTAGCGGTATCGGTGGGCGTGGGTGTTGAGGTAGGGGTGTAGGTATTGCCCGGTTCTGGCGTGAAAGCAAAATGGGTCGGGACAGGCGTCCAGGTGGCTGTCGGGGTACGGGTAGGATAAGGAGTTTCGGTAGGCGTAAGCGTATGTGTTGGACCAGGGGTTGGAGTCAACGTTTGGAAGGGTGGCGTTGGAGTCGGGGTTTCAATGGGTGATTGAAACGTTGGCAGCCAAGCATCTACCTGAAGGGTGTTTTGTCCCCACAAGATAAGCAAGGCAAAAATGATAATGATGGTAATTTTGTTGAGATGTTTTTTCATCATTGCTTGAAGATTATTGGGAAATAGAGTGTATTGTCTCTTTCTCTCACGTAAATGATTACCTCAACTATCTTTGGGCTGTTCCGTGTACCCGGCGTTGTGCCGGTGACGGTAATGTACCCTTGATAGGTGGCGGTGATACCTACCGGATGGGTTAGCACTACCGGCACAATACTGGGTGCTGTGCCGGTGGTCTGCCCTACTGTAGCCAAGGTAAAGGGTGTAGTAATTGACCAATTCAACACAACGCCACCGTAGTTTTCGATAGTCAAGGTTTGCGTATTGGGCAGCGTGTTGGAGTAGACAGTTTGCCATGTCAATTTGAGCGGCTCAACGTACAAGTCCGGGTCGGGGTTGAAGGTGGT
>JAAEOP010001361.1 GCA_024223125.1 Chloroflexota bacterium | reverse complement strand
TCATTTGCCAGACACATAATGCTAAAGGCAATGCCTTGGCGTTGGGATTGTGGCGAATGGGGATAGGCATGGGTCAGCGCCTGAAAAATTAACGTTTCAAATTCCTGATACAAATTTAGAAGAAGTTGGTGTGTGTTTGGGTCTCGTTCATGGGCTGCCCACAAAGCAGTTGTTAAAATATCGTAATGGCTGCGTTCGCCCCCTTCCTCGTAACAAAACAGGTAATCGAGCAGTTCGGGCATAAGTTGATTCTGGGGCAGGTTTTGCACTGCGGCCGCCAAATCTTGCTGATAGGTGTTGATGATGCGATCCACGGCCGCAGCAATGAGATCACTGCGATTACCAATATAATGGCGAATGATACTCCGCTTGACGCCCGCCTCTTGGGCAACTTTTTCCAGTGAACTGCCTTCCAACCCACATTGGCGGATGCAAACTTCAAAAGCGTCCAGGATTTGTTCGCGTCGTTCGTTGGCTAAACTTTTGCGGCCCATTATCAATCTCCGGTGGCGGGATTCACGCCTGTGCCCATCTCCCGAATACTAGGCTGAAAAGCGGCCGCCAGGGAAATGAGCGCCAATAATAGACCCGAGGTGAAGACAACGGCCGTGAAATTCCATTCCACCAACCCCCCGAAAACTGTGTCCGCAACCGGAGCCAAGCCTACAAAAGCAAACATCAACAAACTCATAATGCGCCCCAGCAGCGCTTCTGGCGAACGAATTTGCAGCCAGGTTGTAAACTGGATAATGACCCAGCCATCCAACACCCCAATGGCCAGCAGTAAGCCGCCGGCCAGCCACATCGTGCGGGCAAAAGCTAGCCCGGCCATTAAAAAGCCCATGCCGCTGACGGCAATAAACAAAAGAGTTCCCAGTTTAGCCTCTGGTGGTTTGGGTAAAATACCGGATAAGATGATGCCGGCCAGCGCGCCGGCCCCATAAGCAGACATCAAAATGCCAAAAGCGGCCGCGCCATTTTCCAGATACTCATCGGCTAAAACGGGTATGCCAATCGTAATCGGGGCCACACTCAAAACTGTCAGGGCGGCAACGACGATGAAGACGGTCCGCAATGTCCTATCGTTCCAGACGTAGAGCAACCCTTCTTTGATGGATTGCCACACGTTTTGGGTTGTGTTTGCAGGGGAGACGGCCGTGTGTCGCATCAATTTCAACATAGCGGCCGACAGGAAAAAGGTGACTGCATCCAGACCAAAAGCGATACCGATGCCCCGAATATCTACGGCTGCTTCGTTGGCGCCGATCGCACTCTGATTGGCAAAAAAGGCAATGACCAGACCGGCCAACATTGGCCCTAAAAAGACGCTCAATTGGGCTGTGCCCTGTGTGATGGAGTTGCCAATTTGTAATTGATGTTTGGGTAAAATGGTGGGCACAATGGCGCTGGCGGCCGGGTAAAAGAACGCATCAGCCAGTCCAAACAACAAAGCAAATAGATAAATCATCCATAATTGCACTACACTGCTGAGTATTAAAAAGGAGAGAGCGGCCACCAAAAACATGCGGGCGATGTTGGTCAGCAACATGAGACGGCGCGGCGAAAATCGATCCGTTAAGGCGCCGCCAAAAAGCATAAACAACGCTCTGGGAATACCGGCGATGGCTAGCACAATTCCCATGGCAAACGCATCATTCGTCAGTTGTAGTACCAGCCAGGGTAGGGCGATAAAACTAAACTGGTCGCCGAGCAGGGAAATGCTTTCTCCCAGCCACAACAGGCGAAAATCTCTGATACCTAGTACGTTTTTTACGGCCGTCCAGCCGCCTTCATTTTCAGTTTGTAGGTTGGGGGTTCCTGTTTCCAAAATACACTCCACAAAAAAAGTTTGTCAATCCTGACAATCTATTTTGCAGAGATTGGCTTTATTGTCAATAGATTGTCAAGATTGACAATCTATTGCTCATATTTCATTTAACAACCCCCTGACGACTGCGATTTAAGGCATACTTATTATGGGTAGATAAACGATCCAGTTTGAGGGGATAGGTATGTCGTCGTCGTTGATTGTACCCACGGCCGTACCGTGTCCCAAAACCCCATTTACCGGATTGTTAAGTGTGAGCGTGAACGCTCGACTCCCATCAACCAGGGCATTGTCTAGCAGGGTAATGGCAATAGTTTGGGTGAGAACGCCGCTGCTGAAGGTGAGGGTTCCGCTGGTGGCGAGGTAATCTGTGCCAGACACGGCCGTACTATCCTGCGTAGCATAATTGACCGTTACCTCGCCGGTGGAGGGTTGGTCTAGCCAGACGGTGAAGGTCATGAGGCCGGCGGATTCAACGGCCGTGCTGTCTGTGATGGCAATGGCGGGCAAAACAAGCGGGGTGCAGCCGGGGGATTCTTGCCAGGGGGCGTAGAGGACATTTCCTTGCACGGCGTCGCCGCTGCCGGGGCCAATACCGCCGGGACCGGAAACGTCCCCCCACCAATTGAAGCGGGCGTCTACGGCCGTGCCGCTGCTGTTCGTCAACCCGGAAACCCCGTTTTGTTCAAAGCTGCTGTTGTGGATGTTGATTTGGGG
>JAAEOP010001360.1 GCA_024223125.1 Chloroflexota bacterium | reverse complement strand
CCCAACAAAGCCAGATGCTGCATGGAAAGGGAGGGCGTTTATCGCTCTCCCTTTCCAGCTTAGAAGGGCTAATTCATGAAATACGAAATTCGGCTTGATGGTTTATTACCCACAGAACGTGAGGTGTGGTTTGAGGGTTGGCACATTACCCATTTGCCGGAAGGTAACACTTTGCTTATCGGTGAAGTACAGGACCAGGTAGCCTTGCATGGTGTTCTCAGTAAAATCAGAGATTTGAATATCCCCATTCAGTTGGTTATGTGTGTCACAGTTTAAAATTGGAGAACGGAAAACTGTGACACCTTGAGGGTTGGCGGTTCATTCCGTTGAATTTTTTAAAAATGATCCGCCAACCACTTAAACGTAAATAGCTATGGTTTTGATGGAGTGTGGTGCAGAATGCGGTTGGAGAGATGGAAGGTTTTATTCAAAGGATTGTGTTGTCACACGGGGATTATAGGGGAAAGTGTAGGGGAGGGGAAACGGCCGTAACCTCGGCACATACAGTTTCGTTTGCAATAAGTCGCCAGACATGGCCTCATTCATGAGGGTATTATAATGGAAAGGGTGGTGGGAAGGTAGAGTGTAGGGGGAAACGGCCGTTTCCCAACACGAATGGAGATATTTTTTCTCAAGCTAACGATGGCGTAAGCTACCCGCCGATTTTGTGAACGCAACTCAATTTCACCCTGAAAAAATTGACCAAAAATCGCGCGCATCCCCAGAGCCGAAGGCGGGTCAGCTTAACGCAGGGTTAGCCCGCCTGATGGATAATTGCTCATTTGATTGATATATTTTGCTTTTAGCCACGAATAGGATAAAAACTAACCCCTAACTTTCTTGCCGTCTCCGCAACCGTCATAAAACTGTCCCAGGCGACTTTCCCCTCCTCTGTACGAGGGCCAAAACTTACATCCCGTTTACGCGCCCCCAGTTCCGCAGGATCGTTATGAAGTGGGATTTCGGGATGGTCCAGAACAACCAATAATCTTTCCTCATGGGCCAGCGTCTTGGCGAGCCGTTGATTCAATTGTTCATAAACAGAATATGGCAATACCCATTCATGCCGTCCACCCGCGTTCCCGTATCATCATAATTCTGCCAACTGCTACTGCCTAGACCTGCTATAATAATTTCATCCACTTCTTTTTGCCATGGCTCCGTGTTCCCCTTTGAGGTGATTGTTTTCATCGCGCAATTGTTGGATCTCTGTTCGTTGGGCGATGTTTTCTTGCTTCAACTCCTCCACAAGATTCAAGAGCAGCACAATTGCTTTTCGCGCTCCTTCTACATCTTGAATCATTTGCGGGTTGAAGTTGTCTAACATGCAATCTATGGTATGTTGGTTTCTCTGATTCTGCTATCCCGAATTTTTGAGAAGATACCCCGCGTCTATATAAAAGCCAGAATATGTTTGGCAATTTTTTCCCCTTTGTCCTCTTGTAAAAAGTGACCGGCATCTTCTATGACAATGCGGGGTTGGTCAGATTTGCGAATGTGCATTAGCTGCCGGAACCATAAATCTCCCCCGGCCGTAATGGGATCTTTGTCTGAGAACAAAATCAGGACGGGTTTGGGCCAATCAGCCAACAATTTACGCGCCTGGCGTATGTCGACCGCACCGGGGTCGTTGGGTTGCGTGGGAACCATGAGAGGCCACACGGCCGCGCCAGCTTTATAACTGTCATCAGGAAAGGGAGCATTGTAGGCGGCTATTACTTCGGGCGGTAGTTGGTTGAAGGTACCGTTTTGCAGGATACGGCCGATGGGTAATTGTCGTCCTGCCCGCTCACAAAACTGTCGCCATTGTAAAAACGCATCGGGCATCGGTTCGCCGCCGGGCAAACCGGTGTTCATAATCACCAATCGAGCAAACCGTTCCGGCAATTGGGTGGCGACGGTCAGGCCAATCAGCCCGCCCCAATCTTGCACTACCAGCGTTATCTCTTGTAAATCTAACGCCTCGATAAATCCCACCAATGTGTCGCGGTGCATTTGAAAGGAGTAGTCAGCTTCGTCGGCGTATTTGTCGGAACGGCCGAAGCCCACAAAATCCATTGCCAATACTCGCTGTTTCTGGGCCAGGGGCGGAATCATTTTGCGGTAGAGATAGCTCCAACTGGGTTCGCCGTGCAGGCAAAGAATGGGGTCGCCTTGGCCTTCATCAACATAATGGATGCGGGCGCCGTTGATTTCTATGTAATGGGGGGCAAACGGGAAGCCGGGCAGGTTTTCAAATCGGGCATCGGGGGTACGTAATAACATTAGTATTCTCCTGTTTTGGGATGGCAACTACGGATTTCAGGAAGGAACGGATAAAAAAATCTGTTTCTTTCTGAAATCCGTAGTTGCCATTATTTTAGGCGATCATTGGATCGGGTAACAACAGTTTGATTTGTTCGTCGGGATGCAGTTTGAGAAGGCGTTCGGTTTTGGTGGACGCTTCCAAGGGTACGTTGTCAGGGTCAAGGGGTAGGATGCGCTGGTTGCTGATAGCCCATGCGGGGCCATTCGCCAGACCAACCACATCACTGCGACGGGCAACGTGGGATTTACCTTTCTGCTTTTCTTTTTCGGGAATTTCAAGCCAGCCAGCCAGATGACGACGGCCGTACCCATCGGCCGTTACAATCAATAATTCATCATCCGCTTGACTAAGGGTGGCGCCGGTAATGTGATTGTCCCGATCACATTTGAGCAGTTGATTGCCACTGGTCCGCATTTGTTTGACGGGGAAGCGGGCGGCCCGGCTCTGGCTGGTGATCAGGGCTATTTCGTCTCCGGCGTTGGCCCCCACAACCAGCAGCGGTGTTCCCAACAGTTGATTATCAAATTTGAGGGGGACGGGGGCTTCGATGCTTTCTTGCATGACGCGCAGGGGATACGGCCGTGCCAGCCCCAACGAGGTAATCATCAACAATTTTTCACACTGCTTAATCGGCCGCCAACGGCTGAGACTGCATAAATATTCTCGTTGACCCAACATGTACACATCGCTTAGTTGCACGTTGACGCTTTGCCGTTCTAACAATTGGCGTGGGGTCAGCAGCAGAAAGCGGTAATGGGAGGTGATGAGGAGTAGGGGTTCGTCTATTTTAGCGATGGTGGCGGCGGTGATGGGGTGGTGGAGTGGGAGAGATTGGAGACTGGAGATTGGGAGATTGGGTAATTGGGGGATTGGGACGGCCGTTATCTGCTGCCCTTCTCCTAACACAATCAAAGCGTAATCGGCGTTGGTGGCTACATCTTCTAACGCGCCTTCCTGGATTTGAATGCGACGATGCAGTAAATCCAGGTTGACGGGGCTGATGAGCGGTCTGTTGCTGTTGGTTTCGGGGAGGGTGTTGGCGTCTGCGGCCGTGTATCCTTTCGCTTCTATATCTCTCTGTTCAATTTTGTGGCCGATGATGCCCAATCCGGCCGTAACGCTGCTAAAGGTATCAATTGCCAGCACTGAGTCCGGCCCAAACTTGCGCCGCAGCATTTCGTCGAACACCGGAATTTGGGAAGACCCGCCAGTGCGGATAACGGCGTCAATTTGTCCCGCCGCCAGACCAGAATTGGCGACCACTTCGTCAACATGCCGATCAATGGCTAAAATTTCCTGCTGGATAGTTTGCTCAAATTCGCTGCGGGTGACAAACTCGATCACCTTAAAACCTGGTCCTTCTAAATGGATTTGCGCCCCCTGTTTTTCTGAAAGTTGCCGTTTGGCCTGCTCGACAATATCAAACATCTGCTGCCCATAATTACCAGAAACCAGGCTGATGAGGGCTTCAATTTGGTAACGGCGTTGGGCGGTTTGGGCGATGTCTTCTAGCATTTTTCGGTTTTGGGCTGTTTGCAGTTCCAGGATGGTTTGCCAGTTGGAAAAGGTGTCGAATATCCAGGGGGGAACTTTCAGCTTTTTGTGGCGATTACCAAAGTAACTACCTTCGCCAAAATGTTTGGGCAGCTTGGCTCGCACCAGCTTTTGGTCAAATACGTCGCCGGCTACGGGAATGCCGCCGGTTGACAAAACCTTCCGCTTTTTGGGTTCACCCAAACGGATGACGGTTAAATCCAATGTGCCGCCGCCAAAGTCGAAGATGAGGACGTTTTGTGGCCGATCAATTGTTGTTTCGTAGCTGTAAGCAGCGGCAATGGGTTCGTATTGGAAGTAGACTGTTTCGTAACCGGCTTTGACGGCCGCTTGCAGTAAACGAGCTTGAGCCAGTTTGTCTTTTTCGGGGTTGGTGGCAAAGTTGACCGGGCGGCCGAGAACGACCTGTTTCAATTCCTGCCCCAACTGTTGTTCGGCGCGAACTTTGACAATGTTCATGTAGAGGGAGATGAGGTTTTCCAGTGAGTAAAAACTTTGACCAACGACGCTGCCGGGATAGTCGGGGTCCCGCAGGCCGGTTTTGACGGAGAGGAACAGTCGTCCCGGAGAGAGGACATCTACGTAAACGTAGGCGTCGGTAACATAATACATATCTGCTCCTCGAATTTCGATCTCGCCGACCCAGATGCGTTTGGTTTTGACGGAACGGCCGATATTCTGCTCGAAGTAGGTATCAATGGCGGCACGGCCGATGGTCAGGTTTTGTTCGTTGGTGGCGTACACGGCCGTGCGGATGACACGCGGATTCTTGTTTGCGGGATCCAGAGGCAAGATGTTTACTTGACGGCCGTTGTACACAGCCATACCGGAATTCGTCGTGCCAAAATCCATCCCCACAATCATATTTTCCTCCATAGGTTGAAGCCTGATGCCACAAATTACAGGGATCAAACTTCAGATATAAAAAACTGTAGGCGCGAATTATCCAGTCTAATGTAGGATTCAGGATTCGTCAAAAAGTCAAGTTAAGATAAAATGTTTTTTAGTAAGGATTTAGTAAGGAGGTATGCCCCATGTCAGAAGTTAATAATGAGTCAACGGTAGAAACTGTTTCCCCACAATGGCCAGTATGGCAAAAACAGCTTGCCGGGTTGGTTCTCATTGTCTCTATACCGTTAATTTTTCTGTTTTTCCGGCCGGTGTTTTTTACACTGTTGTATGTTTTATTGCTGGCCTACGTTTTACGTTTTCCCATTAACCTTTTACATCAGCGTTTGAAATTGAAATATGGTCTTTCGGTCTTTCTGGTATTTTTCCTTTTTTTACTACTCGCTTTTGTGTTGTTTGTGACGATGGCGGGGGCGGTGTTGAGTACGGCCGTAGACCTATTACGCAGTTTGCAAGAATTCCTAAATGGGCTACTTCCTGCGGCTGAAGATGTGTCGCTTAATGTCGGCCGTTTCGATCTGGGTTTCCTTATTGAACCCTTAGCCGGTATAGCTCAGAAATGGGTTGTCACTTCCATTTTTGGCGGCCCTAAAGAGATCATCAGCGGCTTTACACAATTATTAAGCAACGCTGCCTCTTTCATGGCCGACTTCGCCCTTCTCGTAACCATTTTGCTCTTTTTTCTGCTGGAACTGCCCCGTACCATGACCGCGTTTGGCAAAATCTTTACTCAAGAATCCCGTCGAGAATATGCCATCTTATTGCAGCGCAGCGATGATTTGTTCAAGAATTTTCTCTTTGGCTCTTTGCTGGTAGTGGGGTTTTATTGGCTGCTGGCGACGGTTTTGTTTTACGTAACCGGCGTCCCCAATGCCTTCATTAGCGGGTTTATTGTGGGACTGCCCAATTTCATTCCCCAATTGGGCGGCTATGTTTCTACCATTCTCGTGTTTATTATTGCCTTGATTGGCGGTTCCAGCCGGTTTACGATGAATACCTTAATTTTTGCCTTTATTGATATGGTGATCTTTATGGTGGCTTCCGGGGTGGCTTATTACTTTGTAGATGCCCGCGTCTATTCTAAATCGGTTCGCATTCCTATCTGGTTGATTCTGGTGGGGCTAATTCCTTTTGCCTTTTTCTTGGGGATTGCCGGCTTTTTGATTGCAGCGGCCGCAATTGCCATTTTTGCCGAATGGGTACGTTTCACCCTGAAAAAACTGCGAAACGAAGACCCGTATCCCGGCGAACCAGAACCGCCCCTCTTCACTAAATATTGGGATGAAGATTTACCTGAGCTTGAACCAGACACTGCACACTGACGCTACTCCTCACGGCCGATAAACGCTTCCCAGGCATCTAAATCTTCCCGTTTCAGGTTGTGGGGATTGGGGGACTTTTTACGCTTTTTACGGGGGGATGGTGGGGGAGTTTTTGTGGGCGGAGCCGGTTTTTTGGCTTGGGGTTGGGGAACACGGCCGAATAAATCCAACCATTCCTGTAACTCTTTTTCCCCCATCTGGGGGTCTTCGCGATTGTTAGAGGCTGGCTCTACTATTTCTGGTTCCGTTGCTTCGTCGGCGGCCATTTGGGAGGGCGGGCGGTTGGGGGGAATGGGTTTGGCACGGCCGCGCAGCGCTTTTTCATCTACCGGCCCAAACGCAGTCAGCCATTCCTGCACCTCCGCTTCACTTATGGTGGGATCATCGTCGGTGACAGTGGGGCCGGGTGGGGTGTTTTGCCATTGATCTTCCAGATGTCGAGCAAATTTTTCAGAACGCAGAAAGGGCATTTTCCGTTTAACGGCCGCCTGAATAATCTGCTGGTCGCTGCTGATGAGGAGGTATTCGGGAGGATTCTGTACCTGCTGTAAATGTTTGATTATGAGAGCGTCGGCCGTTTTGCCCATAGAAGCAAAAATAACCTGTACCTGTGACGTAGACAGTTTTACGTTTTGTCCGCCGGGCAGACCGCCATCAAAATAAACAGTTACTTGACGTTTGCGGGATGCGGCCGTCCAGCTTCGCAGCCTGAGAATGAGTTGCACTTCATCGTCCGGGTCTTGCAGGGAAATATCCGGCATCTTGGCAATGAGATTGTGACCGTCAATTAAGTATTGCATAGTTACAACCTATTCTATCGGAATTTTCCCCGCAATGGCAGCAAAATTGTAGAGATTGCCGCCTATTAAAATTCGTGCCATACTACTTCTGTCTATTTTTCACAATTACATATCAGGAGGCCAAAATGATCTGGAATAAACCAATAGAAACAATGCCTCGTTCAGAATTGGAAGCGTTACAAAGTGAACGGCTGGCAAAGCTGGCAGCGTATTTGTATGAGCGTGTCCCCTTCTACAAAAAGAAGTTTGATAAATGGGGTATCCAGGCGGCCGATATCAAAGATAGTCGTGACCTGCCCCGGCTGCCCTTTACCAAAAAGAGCGATTTACGCGACAATTATCCCTTTGGTTTATTTGCTGTGCCCATGGACGAGGTCATTCGCATTCACGCTTCCTCTGGTACGACGGGTAAGCCGACGGTGGTGGGATATACGCGGGATGATATTGCGTTGTGGGCCGAAGTTTGCGCCCGCAGCTTTGGCCTGAGCGGGGCCAAACCAGGCGATATGTTCCAGAATGCGTATGGGTACGGCCTCTTTACTGGCGGGCTGGGGATGCACTATGGCGCCGAGCATATGGGTCTGGCAGTCATTCCCGTATCGGGCGGCAATACAACGCGGCAGATTATGCTGCTGCAAGATTTTCAGACAGACATCATGGCTTGCACCCCTTCTTATGCGTTGACGTTGGCTGACAGTCTGGTGGAAGCGGGAGTGAATCCGGCCGATTTGCCGGTGCGTACTTTTATTTTGGGAGCGGAACCGTGGACGGATGAGATGCGAACAGAGATTGAAGCCCGTTTGTGCGCTGACGCGATAAATATTTATGGTCTAAGTGAAATTATCGGGCCAGGCGTTTCCGGTGAATGTGTGGAAATGAAAGATGGGATGCACATTATGGAAGACCATTTTTTGCCGGAGATTATTGATCCGGATACGGGAGAGACTGTGCCAGATGGAACGGTGGGCGAGCTGCTGTTTACCACGTTGACAAAACAGGCTATGCCGTTGCTTCGTTACCGTACCGGGGATTTATGTTCTATGACGCATGAGATGTGCAAATGCGGCCGTACCCATGCCCGCATGAGCCGTATTTTGGGACGAGCCGATGACATGCTCATAATCCGCGGGGTGAATGTGTTCCCGTCACAGATTGAGGCAGCGCTGGTGGGATTGACGCATGTATCCCCCCATCACCGGCTGGTAGTAACGCGAAAAGATCGCCTGGATGCGTTGGAGGTACAGGTTGAGGTTACGGAAGATTTTTTCCGGCATATAGGTGAAGAGATATTTAGCGGCCATCCCCAAGAGGGGACAGAAGATGTACAGACATTGGAAACCCAAATTTACGAGACGCTGCGGGATGCGTTGGGTCTGAATACAAAGGTGACGCTGCTGCCGCCCGGGCAAGGGCCGCGCAGTGAAGGCGGAAAATTACAACGGCTGGAAGATCGGCGGTGAGGGTTGCGAGTGGCAAATTTTCTGATGAGAATGTTAATCAAGACTAAAGAGGTCTGGAGGGAGGTTGGTTAAAGCATTCTTTTCAGCTAAAATGCCGATTGTTGTTGAGGTGAAGGGTATTTGTGGCCAATTGATGGTTTCGAGTAACACGCCACCTCTAAAAACCACTACCTGCAAACTTGCAACTTGCATACTTGTAACCTAATTTTATGAATGTAGAACCAATTATCTGTTTCCAGAATGTGAGTAAACGTTTTGCCTTTACGAAGGAGAAGCCGCAATCTATTTTGGAGACGGTTATTTCTTCATTTTCGCGCCGGAAGTTTGAGACACGGGATTTGTGGGCAGTGCATGATGTCAGTTTTGATGTGCTGCCGGGGCAATGTTTTGGCATTGTAGGGCGCAATGGCAGCGGTAAAAGCACCATCTTGAAACTGATGACCCGGATTTTACGGCCGAATGAAGGACGCATTGTGGTACACGGCCGTGTCAGCGCCTTGTTAGAATTGGGCGCCGGTTTTCATCATGATTTGACAGGGCGGGAGAACATTTCCCTGAATGCCTCTTTGCTGGGATTAGATGAAGCAGAGACGAATGCCCAATATGAAGATATTGTCGCTTTTTCGGAGTTGGGTGAATTTATTGATATGCCGGTAAAACATTATTCATCCGGTATGTACATGCGGCTGGGGTTCAGCGTAGCTATCCACATGCAGCCAGATATCTTGATTGTGGATGAAATTTTGGCAGTGGGGGATCAGGCATTTCAGACCAAATGTACAGACGCCATCATGGAGCTAAAACGCCGGGGAACAACCATTATTTTAGTCAGCCATAACTTAAATTTAATGCGGTCATTGTGTACGCATCTGTTATGGATGGACAACGGCCGTATGCGAGCTATCGGTACCACAGATGAAATTGCCACCCAGTACAAAGCATATTCCCATGAGCGAGAAGAGCGGCAGCTTCTTGATGAGAATGAGTCGTTTGAGCGGCAAGGGTCGCAGGATGTGCAGATTACGGCCGTGCGTTTTTTAGATGAGCAGGGCGCTGAGCGGCAAACCTTCCAAACCGGGGAGCCGCTGATCATTGAGATGGATTACATGGCCCATAAGCCGGTAGAAAACCCAGAATTTGGTCTGGCAATTCACCGGCAGGATGGGGTGCATGTGAATGGGCCAAACACAAAATTAGCCGGGCTGGATATGGGTGTGGTGCAGGGGGCCGGGATGGTGCGTTATTGCATTGACCAGATTCCGCTTTTGCCGGCCCGGTACATGGTGACAACGGCCGTACACGACGGCCAAACCCACCGCTGCTACGATTACCATATAGAAGCATATTCCTTTCGTGTTGTAACCGGGGGAACGAAGGAGCTAGATGGACTTATCGCCATGACGGCCGACTGGGATTGGCAGCCCGCCCTGGCGGAAGATCAGGATGTAGCACTCTCTAATGAGATGCAAAAGATGGTCAATGAGACGCCATTCAAGAGGAAAGTTATGAAACAAAGAACTATGTTGTTTCCAGTCGTTGTCGCTATTTTGTTCTTTGCCATTACACTTACAACCACCTTACAAGCCGGAGAAATCCAAAACAATCACCCCACAACGGCGACATTAAACGAGTTTCCAATTCCATTTACAAATGGCGCGCCCCAAAAGCTTGTAGCGGAAACGGTCGGGCCACCGGCAAGCATCTGGTTTACCATGCCCAATGCCAATGCAATCGGCCATCTGGTCGTCACAGATACGACAGATTATCTATTTGAAAAGGTGGATGTGCCCACCGGTAACAGCCAGCCTTATGATCTGGCGTATGATAGCAGCGACACAATCTGGTTTACAGAGAAGGGGGCCAATGCGCTTGGCCGTTTGCATTTACCAACCAGGACAATTACGGAATATGTTGTGCCCACGAATAACAGTATACCTACCGGCATTGATGTGGCTCCGAATGGACAGGTGTGGTTTTTGGAACAGGCTGGTAATAACGTGGGCCAGTTTGATCCCGTATCAGAAACATTTGTGGGTGAGTACGCTTATCCTAAGTCAGGTGGACAGTTAGAAAGTATCTCTATAGTGAATAATGATAGTATCTGGTTTACAGTTCCGATGCTTCATCTAGTGAGCGACTATCGGCCAAGTAAAGATGATTTTGTAGATGTGCCGGTGGTGAGTGGGCCAGGAGGCATTACATTCTCTCCTGCCGACATTGTGGCCGGAAATAATCAGGTATGGGTGTCGGCGCCCAGCCAGGATTGGATTGGTATCCATTTTCCAGGTACTTTTGCCTTTTGGGACTGGGCTTCTATGTTGAATCCTGGAGGCGAGCCGACGGGAATTGATCTGAGTAGTCCAGACGGCCGTTCCCACATCTGGTTTGTAGAATCAGCAGCCGGACGGGTGGGGAAGTATGTAACAAATGTCCAGGGGCAAACATTTTACCACTGGGTACAGGCTATACCGGCGGCCAATAGTATGCCGGTTGATATTGTGGCCGATGATAACGAACATGGTTGGGCAACTGTCCAGGGAAGCAATGAGATTGTGGAATGGATTCCGCCGGCTACAATTTACACAATCAACCTGCCCGCAATCTTGAAACCATAAACAAGAGGTTTATTTATAGTATGAAGTTTAGACGATTAAATATTTCCAAAATAACAGGTATTTTTATATTTACGGCCGTGTTTGCTTTGGCGTTATTCTTCAGTACGCAGTCTAAGACAAACGTGCGAGCTGATGAGACAACTGCCACGTATACGGTGAACCTACCCGCCGTTCTCAACTATTTTAATATTGAACAAACTGCATTTGGAATCCAGATGTACACTAATACCGGTGCAGACAGCAAGTATTATGATGCGGCAATTGCCAGTAAAGCGGCCTGGATTCGCGCGCCCATTTACTGGAATAATGTTGAACCGGTTGATGTTTCACCCAGCGCCTACGACTTCAGTTCGGCCGATAAGGTCGTAGCGATTGCCCAACCAAATGTGGGAAGCCCTAATATGCTGGTAACAATTGAAAAATCGCCAGATTGGGCAGCTTCCGCCCCTGGCGCTCCTATTTATTCCAGCGCTCTACCTGATTTTGCTGAATTTGTGAGCACAATGGTGGAACGGTATGATGGGGACGGGGTAAACGACGCCCCCGGTTCGCTGGTGGTAAACTATTGGGAATTCTTTAATGAGCCAGATTCCGGATGGGATCATCATATTCGTGGTTGGGGTGATGATGGGGATCAATATGCCCTCATGCTGGCGACTGTGTACCCGGTTGTAAAAGCTGCCAATCCCAATGCTAAGGTCGTCTTTGGCGGCATTGCTTATGATTGGTTTGAAGATCAGAATGGGCCATTTGTACGTGAATTTTTAGATGATGTCTTGTCTAATAATGGGGGGAACTATTTTGATGTAATGAATTTCCATACGTATCCCATTTTTAATTATAATTGGGTTCAGGCAGGGCAGCCGGGGCCGGGTTTGCGCGAGAAAACGACTGCTGTTCGCAACAAACTAGCAGCGTATGGATTCACCGATAAACCGATTATCATTTCCGAATCTGGCTGGCACAGTAATAATCCGGTAGAGAAGCCCAGCAGCCCAGAAAATCAATCGCGGTATGTGGTGGAGCTCTTTACTCAAAGTCTGGCCTCTGATGTGGACGTGATGATTTGGTGGATGCTCTATGATCCAGGCACCTTTTATTGGGATAATGGGTTGGTGACGATTAACGCCACACCGAAACAATCTTTCACGACTTTTCAAACGACTATTGCCAAACTCGGCCATGCTAGCTATATACGCACATTGACGAACGGTGAAACCGGAACGGCCGACATGGAGGCGTATGAGTTTGAAAATGATTTATCGGGGCAGACGTTGTATGTAGCCTGGCTGGATCCGGTTGATACAACGGCCGTGAAGAATTTGCAGCTACCAGCAACACAGGCAACCGTTTACGATATTTATGGGAATGTTAAAACGGTTATTTATGATGGGGTTGACGGCCGTGTCACAGTTTCCGTCGGCGGCCAACCCATTTATGTGGAGATAACTCAGTGAGTAGATTTCATTTGTTTATTAAGCGAAAGTGGCATGGGGTTCTGCTGCTAACGGCCGTGCTTTTTCTAACCGGCTGGGTCGTTTGGCTGAACCTGCCTTTATCCGTTGTCATTGCTGAATCCCTGGCTGCCCCCCTAGAATCCACAGCAAACAGTTCCGGTTTATTGTGTCGTTATGGTGTCAATCTCATTCAACCCGAGCAAAACCTTAAATTTTCTGATTTGCAAGCGGGCTGGTACATGGATTACAAGGCATTGGCAACACCTGCTGTTTCAACCGGGGCCAACTACACTGTGAATGTACGCCTGACCCAGGTTGGGGCCGATGACTACACCTATTCGCTCAACGATCCGGGAAAAACAATTCAGGATGTCGCCAATGGTAATCCCGGAGCGATGTGGTTGATTGGCAATGAACCGGATCGGCGCGATTTTCAGGATGATTTGGAACCCCACGTATATGCCAAAGCATACCACGACCTGTATGCGCAAGTTAAAGCAGCCGACAGCAGCGCCCGCGTCTATGCCGGAACCATCGTGCAGCCCACACCGCTGCGGCTGCAATATCTGGATATGGTCTTGGGCAGTTACATCAACACTTATGGTAGCTCGATGCCAGTAGACGGCTGGAGCATTCACAACTTCATCTTGAACGAAGTAAGCTGTAATTATGATCCCACTAACTGTTGGGGCGCGGAAATTCCACCGGGCATGACTGCTAATTATGGCGAAATCATCGCTATTGATGACAATGACAACATCAATATCTTCAAGCAGCGCATTGTGGATTTTCGGACATGGATGAAATCACGCGGATACAGACATCTGCCGTTAACCGTTTCCGAATATGGCGTCTTGATGCCCTCTGATTTTGGTTTTCCCGTCTCCCGTGTGAATCAATTTATGACAGACACCTTTGACTATATGCGTACCGCCACAGACCCCAATTTGGGTGATCCCAATGACGGTTATCGTCTGGTGCAAACGTGGTCATGGTATAGCACTGGCAACGCGGGCGACCCTTACAATGGGTATCTGTTTGACGAGGGCAGCATCCCTTGGGATTTGTCTGCTATGGGTACGCATTACCGGGATTATGTAAATGCCCGGCCAGACGAGGTGGATTTTTTCCCTAGCGGGATTACACATACGCCAGCGACGCTGATTTCTAGCGGTCAACCGGTGACGATGACGCTGCGGTCCAGAATCGCTAACAGTGGCAATCTGGTAACGGCGAGTGGTCCGGCGGTGGTGCGTTTTTATGATGGCGATCCCGCTTTTGGCGGGCAGCAAATTGGCACAGATCAGATGGTGACGTTGGCGGGATGCGGCCTGAATATGGAAACGGCCGTGACCTGGAGCAATGTATCTACCGGTACGCATACCGTGTATGTGGCCGTTGACCCCGGCGGGTTCATCCCCGAAATAGATGAAACTAACAACGTGATCAGCCAAACGGTTTTGGTGGGTACCCATGCCATCTCTTTGCCGGTCATAACCCGCCAGATTGATTTAACCCCTTAATAGTTTGTAGCGCCCACTTCAGCATGCTGAAGTGGGCGCTACGAATGATTCCTAATGTATGCTTTTGCAAAATCGTTTGTATAAAAATCTCCCTTATATTTTGCTGTTACTGTTGGTTATCCTCATGGGGATAACCTTCTTTTTGTTTGCCCAAAGGACGCCGGATATCTCCGACACAATCGGCTATATCTATGCCGCCGAACGGTTGGCTGAGGGACATGGTTTGACGTATGAAGACCTGCATAATGCGATGAGTGAATCCTATTTTTCCATGTATGCATTTCAAATTCGCCGCCCACCGGATTTGCGGATGTATCTGGGTTTTCCGCCGGGATTCCCGTTGCTGTTGGCGCTTGGGTTGTGGCTAACAGGACAGGCTACGGTCGTACATTTCGTTGTCCCTTTTCTGGCAGTTATCGGGCTGGTGGCGGCCTTTGTTTTGGGCCGGTTGGTGACAGATGATGCGTGGGTAGGCGTATGGACGGCCGTGCTGCTGGCTCTTTCTCCCGCATATTGGCAGTTTGGCACGGCTGCCTGGTCAGAAATCCCAGCGATGGTGTGTATAACGGGCGGCGTCATTTTCTATTTGCTCTCGCGGCAGGAGCGACTGCCGTTGTGGCAGCAGTTTCTCTTTTCCATCATCGGGGCGGGCTTGTTAGGTTACAGTCTGTTTATACGTTATGCTAATATCACTTTTTTTGTGGCGGTGGGATTGTACGAATTGGCGACGGCTTACAAGAAACTGTTAATTGAGTGGGAACGCTGGCCCTTTTTTATCCTATTGGCGACCAGCGTGGGTGCAGTGCTGCTGTTTAACCAAGTTTATTATGGCGGCCCCACCCTGACCAGTTACAATCCTGCACATGGCTGGTATCCGCAGCCCGCTTTTTCGCTGGCGTATGCGCTGGGACCGTCGTTTGTAAATGGGTACAGTCTGCGAGAAGGGCTGGAAACTTTGTGGGCGAACTTTCCCGTCTTGCTGCTGCTGGTTCCAGTAGGGTGGTGGTTTTTAAAACGGCAGTATGCCATCCTCATTGCTGCGGCTACGATAGGAACTATCGCCCTGTACAGTGTGTACGCTTTTGCCCCGGCCAAAATAAATGCCCGCTTCTTACTACCTATCTTCCCCTTTGTGAGTATTGCAATTGCCCAGGCTTTGGTAACGCTGACCCGCAAGTTGCCAAACCCGACTTGGCATTGGGTAGGCGGTATTGTGTTATTGTTCTTGCTGCTGTTGCCCGTGCCTGACCAGACAGACGATTTACAAATGCGTAATCAACAAAGTGCAGAGATGGTCAACCGTATTCAGAATATGACCGCCTTTTCCTCGGCCGATGCTGTGTTTATGTCTTACACATTTAATGATCCGATTGCTTATTATGGTGATCGCTCGGTGTTGAATTACCGTCGTATTCCCCCTTCCGATGCGGCCGCCGGTATATATCTGCTGGATTGGTTAGAGCCGTGCCTGACGTTTACGGTGGACCAACTGCTGGCGGCCGATACGCCAGTGTATTACATTGAGGATACCTCGCCACCCTTTTGGGGATCATTGGAAATTTTGCAAACACATTTTCAATTGGAGCTGGTGAAAGAGGGTCCGAAAATATATCAGGTTCAGGCAGCTCAGGAGCGGGAACGGCCGTTTTCATGCCCTCCGTAGTAATATAGGAGTGCAAACTCCTCGTTCGCCACATACAAACTGACAGTTTGGGCTACAAATATGAACAATTCCTTGAACATGCGTCTGGGCTTTGCGCTGGTTTGGATCGTGGGCTGTACAGTGACCACATTGATGCTGCTCCGGCGCGGGCCACGCTCATTGCCCCGTTGGCCCATTTTGCTGTTTGCGGCGCTGCTACTGCGGCTAGTTCCGGCGCTGGCGCTGCCCAATGGGGCGTCTTATGAGATGGAGGTGTTTCGACAAACGGTCGTGACCCTGCGTACCGGGCAAAGTGTATACCTGACCCAACTGGCCCATCCTTATCTGCCTTTGCAACTGTACTGGTTTGGCGCGGCCCATTGGCTGGCAGAGTTGACGCCGCTCAACTTTGTGTTTTGGTTAAAGAGCATCAATATTGTGGCCGACACGTTGTTAGCCGGGCTGGTTTATTTATCCATCCGACATCTACGTAACAAAGAGCAGGCCAATTGGGGGGGCTGGATTTATGCCTTTAATCCGGTGACGATGATGGTTGTGGCTTACCAGGGTCAGTTTGACGCTGTGCCGTTGTTGTTTTTATTGTTGGCCTGGTATTTGCTGTTGGTGGGTAGAGACAACGGCCGTTTTCTCACCCTCTCAGCCCTGGCATTAGGCGTAGCCGTGTTGAGCAAAACATGGCCGCTGCTTTTTCTGCCAATGGTTTTGTTACGCCTACCCACCTGGAAGCAGCGCCTAACTTATACGCTCCTAATGGGGGCTGTGCCGTCGGCGGGCATTTTGCTGTATGAACTGCTTTTCCCGAACAGTCTCATGCCGATGCTACGACGGGCTTCGCAGGCCGGGGCCATATCGGGTTGGTGGGGCTATTCATCAATCTTAAATGTGTGGGGGCAGATGACTGGCAGCGGGGGTAAACTGTATGCTTGGGTGGGACGAAATGGCAAGCTGTTGGGCTACCTGTTTGGACTCATCATGATTGTGTGGACGCGGAAACGGCCGTTGCTAACTTCGCTACTCCTGACAATGCTGGCGATGTTTACGGCCGTGCCCAATCTGGGCCTGCAAGGATTATCATGGATTGTGCCCGTAGCTGTTATTTTAGGAATTAGTAATGAACTAGGCTGGTATATTCTCGGCGCAGCGTTTCATATGATTGTCTCCTATTGGGGGATTCATCTGGCCCGCTGGTGGGACTTTTTTTTCCCCAAAGAGACGGCCAATATGATCATTCAATTGTCGTCGTTAGCCGTTTGGCTGGTGGTTGTTGCCTGGCTGGTGCAAGAACTCATTCACCGGCGATTGCTGCCAATGTTTTTTTTCGGTGACGGCCGTACTAAAAAGCCCTCCTCCTTAACTTGAAGATAAGATGACAAAAGGTTCCCGCCTTTATTTATTTGTTGTTATATGCCATTATCTGCCCGGTTGTGGCCTTCTGGCTGATTTCCTTATGCTATAATTCTCACATCCGAGTAAAAGGGTAAGGCCAATCCCAGAAAATAATGATCCCGAATTGATGCCATTTTGGGAATTGGCTGGAGGCTTTTTCAAAACGGGTAGGATCATTTAATTTTTGAAAAAGCCTAAGTGATTAATGGCAATTTCGCTGGCAGATGAACGCGCTTTACTATTTCAGGAACAATTGACACATGGATCAGGCTGAAAGGCAGGTCTGGAGCCAAGAAATCGTCGCCTTTGGTAGCATGGAGAAAAATAGGGTACGATGTGGCGTGGCCCGCACTCGCGGCAGATTGTTGGGGAGGACAGCATGAATTTAGACGAAACGTGGGCAGCCTTTCCCAGATTGGAAACCAGGAGGCTGATCTTGCGGCCGATGACGCCGCGAGATGCAGATGATCATTTTGCCCTGTACAGCCAACCCCAGGTGATGGCCGCGCATGGCGTGACCCCCTATGAAGATGTGGCCGAATCTGTGGCTTTAATTGCCTGGTACAAAAGTGTGTTTGCAGATAAGGAGGCGATTCGATGGGGGATGGCGCTGCGGGGCAACGGCCGTCTTATTGGCACATGCGGTTTTCACAACATCAGACCCAAACATTTTCGGGGCGAGATAGGGTTTGAACTGCACTCCACCTATTGGCGGCAGGGGCTTGCTTATGAGGCAGTGGGGGAGATTGTACGCTATGGGTTT
>JAAEOP010001359.1 GCA_024223125.1 Chloroflexota bacterium | reverse complement strand
GGCCGCCTGCTGCAACTGGTCGCTCAAGCCGGCGCCCTGCGCCGGAGTCTTTTCGCCGGCCTCTACCAGGGCTTTGTACCAGGCGGTAATAAAGGCTTTTATCTGATCGCCGTTCAGGGCAGCCAGGGTCAGGCGGTCGGTGGCCCCGGCCACGGTCGCCTCCTGTTCCACATAAGAGAGAATGCGGCAGGTGGCCAGCCAGGGACAGCGGTTAAACACCCCCTGAGCCAGGGCTCCAATGGCCTGCCATACCTGGGGCCGGCGCTTCAGCGGCACTTCGTCTACGCCGTCAAGCAAAAAGATGCCCTGTCCGGCTTCCAACCGGGTCTGCACCGCCGCGATGGTGTCGGCCAGACCGCGCCGGGTCAAGTCGGCCCTGATAAAGTGCCACAGGGCCAGCGGCGAGGCGGGGTTAAAGTCGGTGGCGGCAAAGTCGCGCAAAATAACGGACACCGGCACGTAAACCGGACCGGGCCAGGGGGAACGGCCCAGAATTTCCTCTTCTTCACGGCCCGGCACTGTCCGCCCTTTCTCGGCGGGGTAAACGGGCCAGGCCAGATAATTCAGCCACTCCCCGTCCGGTTGCAAATGGGCCTGGGCCAGGCGCAGGGCCAAAAAGCGCAAAAAGGTCGATTTACCGGAGCCGGGATCGCCCAGAACCACCAGCCGCTGCCGGTGGGCTACGTGGCCCAGCAGCGAGTGAGTCTCACCGGGCTGTCCTTCAAACTCTACAGGCAGGGCGGCCTGGGCATCCAGGGCCACGTATACCTGCTCCAGGGTGACCCTGGCCTCTTCACGGCCGCCGGGGTCCAACGGCCCCAGCGGCAGGCTGCGGCACAGGTCTTGCGCCGTTTGCAGGTAAATTTCCAACTGCCGGGCCGGGTCGGGCGGCTCGGAGGATAGTTGCTGAACAAGATGGGCGACACTCCGGGCATCTTCGAGCACTTCCTCAGATTTCACGTCCCCCACCTGTCCGGTTAAAGCCTCTGGAGATTCTTCAGCCGCGCCACGATCGGCTAAGGACCTAACGACAACATCCAGACGCCGTTCAACGTCGACCAATTCCAGTTCGGTATTCTCACGATCAGCCACAGCATCCTTTAGTCGAGCCTCCAGGCGCAGCTTTTCCTCAGACCGGGTTTCCAGGGCTAACTCCTTTCGCAAAGCCCTAATCTTTTGGCTAAAAGCGCCCCATTGTTCTTCAAGTTCAGCTATTTTCTGCTTTAAACGTTCTTCCTGGCTCATATTGGTCAGACCCTTTATAGTATTATCCCACAAGATTTGCGTTACCCGCGAGAATCATTTGTTCATTATTCATTATTCATTATTCATTATTCATTATTCATTGTTCATTGTTCATTGTTCATTATTCATTGTTCATTTGCGGCTTGGCCGCGCTATGTATTACATCTCCGATTCTATTCTACGTCAAGTAGCCCTCGGCGGAGATGCCCGTATTTCCGGATTAGACTTCATAGAGATTTACCCGCAGCGTGATTTTTCCGTCTTATTCAGAGCAGAATTTACAGAATTAAGGAATTTTTGTATCCTCTTCAAATTTGCAGGTAGCGTAGGGGCGAGGCAAGTCGGAGCATAGTTTGTTTGCACCGAGACCTTCAATCCGACTTGCCTCGCCCTTACTTTTGGAGAGGATACGAATTTTTATTCTATCATTCCGCTGATTCTGCTCTTTAGATTTTACATAAATCTAATCACCATAATGTCTATTATTCTCTGAACGTTCATCAATCCCAGATGAAAAGGAGATGGACGGTTACACAGACTATTCTACAAGAAACTCTACGAAACCACATCATCCAAAGACAAATCAAGTGCTTTAGCAATAGCTGATAAAATGTCCGTGCTTCCTTTGCGCCGGCCGGATTCGATTTGGGATAGATAAGCCTTGCTGATACCAGCCACATCTGCCACTTGCTGTTGGGTCAGGGCTCGGTGCTTGCGCCAAACCTTGATAGGATTTGCCCCATCCAGAATAGCGTAAGTGACGTCGGCCGGGATTAATTCTTCGCCCGCTGCCAGGGCTTGTTTGGCTTCGTCATAAGCACGGATGTCCTGTAACATCTCGGCCTCATCTACCAGCCGTTGATAATCCTCATAAGGAATAACAGCCCATTCCGGCTCTCCGTCTTTTTTAATAATTTGTACACTCATCGATACACCTCTCCTCACGGAGCAATTTTCAAAACCAAAATAATAAGTTTGCCATCCTCTATTTCATAAATCACGCGCCAATCGCCTACCCGCAACCGGTAACCAGGGCGATTCTGGAGCTTGGTTACATTGTTATGTTGGGCATAAGGGGCAATCGCAATTTGGTCCAGCTTTTCGCGAATCCGTTTAGCCATTTCACGCGGCATCTTGCGAAGGGTTTTGTCAGCACGTTTAGTGAATACGATTTTGTACATTCTGGAGGAATGTTAGCATAATGCAAATAAATTTACAAACTTTTGTTAACTATTTGGCTATAACATACTCCAAGAAATTCGTGTTGGTGAAAATGCTGATTTATGTTATCATGCCTGCATTAAATTTCACGAAGAAGGCGATAAGGAGTGCGGAACGCATTCCACACTCCTTATCTAAATAACAAAGGAAAAATCAAAATGCATGTGAGCACCACCCCCAGTCTCGACATAGCCAAATACCTGGCCCAACAATTTGCCACCCGCGCCGATGAAGCTGACAAGCTGGGCAAACTGCCCGCCGAGGATGTCGCAGCGCTGAAAATGCGATTGATGGATGGAAAAGCTCAAAGTTAACTCATCTCCACTTGCCTTAATTCCGCTACCTACCCTATCCTCGTTCCAGATTAGACATTATCGGAAATAAAGTTGTAGGTATTGGGCAACCGTGAACGTCCAAGTCTAGCATCCCTTCTCGTCAAGCTCAGGATGCACTCAGAACGCGCCTGAGGAAGATAAGCAGAAGCAGGTGGCAGAAATAGAGCAGGCGTTAGGCATTCCCGAAAAAATAATTCTCCCAAAACTGTTTTAGACATTTCTTAATTTTACACATCAGAAGACTATTTGGGGAATGCTTTAAAGCTTTTCCGCGCTAATGTCAACATTTGT
>JAAEOP010001358.1 GCA_024223125.1 Chloroflexota bacterium | reverse complement strand
TTTATTGCGTGCGGCTGGCTCCCTGAAACTGGGGATGTTGACTGCTTCAGCGTTTATGAAGACGCTCCAGGCCAGCAAAGGCTCATCAGAATTAGCCAAGGCGATTGCCGAAGTGGGCCGGGTGGCCAAGACTATGTACCTGCTCAATTACGTTGATGATGCCAACTATCGTCGCCGTATCCTGATGCAACTTAATCGGGGCGAACAACGGCATCAATTGGCGCGGGCTGTGTTTCATGGCGGGCGCGGCCAAGTTTGGAAGAAGTATCAGGATGGGCAAGAAGACCAGCTTGGCGCTTTGGGATTGGTAGTGAATATCATTGTTTTTTGGAACACGTTGTACATTCAGAAAGCGCTTGACCATTTGAAGAGTACGAATATGAACATTCGCGACAAGGACATTCGGCGGCTAACTCCACTGGGGTTTGATCATATTCGACTGACAGGTCGCTATGATTTCATATTAACTGCACAGCCTGAAGCTGGTGGGCTACGACCGTTGCGTCGATCCTAATCAAGATTTTCTCAGAGAACGGCCGCTGAAAACTGATTGAGTTTGGTTGTAAGGTGGCCGTTTTCTGTTCTGATCCCAGTCGAAATCGATCCAAGTTGATCGTGCTTATGTCCAAAATCGGTTCCGATCCTAGTCAAACCCGAAGGAGACTGACCCTGGTTTCGTGAGTTTCTTGATTGATTCTTTGACGCGATTGAAGACGGATTTGCAGGTGTTCCAGATAGCAGAAAACATGTTTTTAACTCCATTTTGGGTGATTTAGATGGGTAAGGTGAGCATCATAGCCAAAATGGAGAAAAAGGACACGTTTTAGTCAGGTGAGAGTCAATGGATGAGTTAAGTAGCCCGTATGGTTCAAAAATTCGATCTGGCCCAACCAGAAGGTGATCATTTAGCTTCTGACAGCGAGTAGCCACCCGAGAAAGCACAACAATCAACTGACTTAAAGCAAAAGCGTATTCAAGATGCCGTCATCTATTGTTTCTTGGACCAGTTTGGAGAGGGAAATTCGTTACCCGGCCACGCTGAAGCAGTCCACGATGTGGATTCAAGAAAGGGGTTATTGGATTGGCGTGCTTAAGCTGGTTGAGGAGCAGGAGCTTGAGCTGGGAGACGATAGTAATCGTTGATGATGCCACCCAATATCTTTCGTTTTTGGATGAGACCTTTGGTCTCAGGTTCGGGTCGCTCAATCGGCGATTGTTGGTCCAGACCTTGATGAGGTCGCCGGGTATTGTAATAATCGAGAAACTCGTTCAGCACGCGCCGTAAATGAGCTTGGTTGAGGACCAAGATCTTGTCAAGGCACTCCTGACGATAGGTGCGGACCATGCGTTCGGCGAAGGCATTGGCATTCGGGGCCCGGAAGGGTGTGCGAATGACATGGATGTCCTCGGACTCGAAAACGGTGTCGAAAGCATCGGTGAACTTGCTGTCATTGTCTCGAATCAAACCCACGAAATCACTCTCTTGATCCTCATATAGCCAGAGGGTGTTACGTGCTTGTTGGGTCACCCAGTGCCCGTCAGGATACTGCGTGATGCCGGCGAGATGGACGCGCCGGGTCCCCAGCTCGATCAGAAAGAAAACGTAGAGCGTCTTGAGTGTGATCGTTTCGATGGTAAAGAAATCACACGCGAGCAGTTGCGCTTTGTAGTGACGCATCAATGTCTTCCAACCGATGGACCCTGCCCGGACTGGCGCTGGCTCAATGCCTTCTGCACGCAGGATATTGCCGATGGCTGTCTCGCTGAGCGTGATGCCCAACTTGCCGAGTTCGCCTTCGATTTTGCCATAACCCCAATTGTTCTCCAGAGCCAGTTGGATGACCAACTTCTTGACTTCCTCATCAGTTGGCGGGCGACCGACTTTGTTTTTCTTCTCATGGGTCCATTTCCGCTTGACCAGTTGTCGGTGCCAGCCGAAGACCGTTTCTGGTTGGAAAATGCGAATCAGTTGTTTGAATTGCTTGACCGGGCGTTTGGTTTGCTTTTTCAAACTGGCGGCCAGCACGGCAAGGGTCAGCTTTTCAGCGCGATTGGGTTTGATCGGTTTGTCCTGTTTGCGTTCCAGAATCCCTAGCTGCTGGCGCAGGATGAGGATTTCCAGATCCTTGTCAGCTTCAGATGTGCGACCAAGACGAAACAGGGTCAAGATCAGTGCAAAGCATTGCGAAATGAGAAACCAAATCATGCAAAATCATACTCCAAATGGGATGGGGCATGATTGTAGCACTGAATTTCATTTTGGCGGAAACTGAGGCGTCCATCTCGAGTGAATCATATCGTGATCGAATTTTTGAAGGGTACGGGTCGGTATTGGTTTATGCTGTAAATGAATATGCGAAATTTTCGCCATTCACGTGTACCTTATGCCGCCAATTGATGCCTACCAACGGACTCGTTTCAACCCCTTTTTAAGGGGTTATACAAATCATTCCCGGCTAAACCATAAATTCTCCTGCCCTTGCCAATACACGCTGCCAGTGGAGCCTCGTTCTAAAATAACCGCTACCGCTGCCTTGCCGGACGAAAAATACCGTCGCTGCTGTCGCTGATAACCGTTCCCCGCGCCCCTTTGCATACGCAGGTCTGCTATCCGCTTATTCAGCTTTCGCCTTCTTCCTCGTCCGCCTACTTGTAGTGGGCTTACGTAACTGTTAGGCAACTGCCAGGCCACATATTTCTGACCCGGCGCACCTATCTTTCCTCGATAATCAGTAAACTCAAAAGCAGCCCGTCCCCAACGCCAACAGGCATCTTGCCATCGCGCCTCAGTCCATCGTTCTCCAATAGCGTAGTTGGGTTGCACCTTGACGCCAGCACGTGATTCATGCGCGGCCTGGGCAGAACGGGAAAGACCTGTCACGGTCGTAATCGTTTTCCGTCCTATTGGTTTTCGTTGCTGCGTCTGTGTACGGCTCCCAAAATGGCCGTTATGCCATTTTTCCCCTTGCCGGCCGCCATGCACGACAGAATAGAGATGAGCGCGAAACGTCCCAGATGATGCAATAACGTAGATCGCTGGTAATTTCACCATACGGCCGTTCAATCGCACCACGTCCAAATTTACGGCTACCTTAGCCAAAGCGCACAACCAAATGCGCTCTTTATCCCGTTCCCAGAACACTCCCCTACCCTGTTGTAGCAAACGACGAAAATGCCGCTTGCCACAAATGTAGAGAGGCGACCCGGATTCGGCCAATATTCGTTGCGCTTCCGCAACCGACACCCAACCGCGTCCATCTTTATCCAGCGCACGTAACAACAGCCAAACCCGGCCCGGCGCGGTCTGACGCTTTCTGAGCATCGCCGTCGCTATATCAGAATACAGGGCCACCGATGCAGGGATGGCGGGCGGTTCCGTCAATTCCGCATCAACGGCCGACGGCGTGGGTGTTGAAATTATCTGTTCCGGCCAGGCGACGGGCTTGGCTTGGCGAGGTTGGCGCCGTCGTCGCCGTCGTTCTATGTTGGCAACGGCGGAGCTTTCCCAACCGAGATGAGCCGGAAGGGACTCGATGAAACCAACGCTGCCATTTGCTTCACATTCCTTGTCCAGCTTAAGCGACGACGGCCGTAACCGCGCCTCTCCTACAGAAGCATGTATCCCCTGGCATTTACGAAGCGCGTGCAATCGCTGATTGGCTTCCAGCAGTTGCGTACTGATGGCAGGTTCCATTCCCAGCAAAGCCAACAACCGACAAAGCACGACGCCTTGACACGGCCGAATGGCTGTGCTATTCTCCTTGTTGTATTGAAAACCCGACCAGGGGATACAAATCCCCCCTCCCCATAAAAACGGGGCTTCCGCACCAAAGACCTGGCGGGGTCTTTAGCGAGATATTCGGGTTTAGGGAAAAAATATAATTAGCAAATAAAGTCAGCCTAGCGGGGCTGGCTTTTTTGCTTTTAAGGCGCGAAACGACTGTCTGGCGATAACAGCCGTTAAGCAGCCTTCCTCCAGCCACTCCTGAGAATGACCAGAGAAAGAACGCCTAAAAACTTGCGCCAAATTTCGGTTCACTGTAAACTCCAAATAATAACCGTTGTGGGGATACATCACCCCCCTCCCCAGTAAAGGGGCTAAATTCTCAAGGTGTTGGTAGCGCCAAGAGAACAAGGATATGCGGTTGATAGATAAATAAAAGCAAGGAAAGTCCGTTGGTAGCGGGCTTTTTTGCTTTATGCAGTGAGCAAGGCAAAATGCCTTGTTAATGCCAAATTTATTTGATGAAACTGGATGGTTTCACCGTCTGCTTGTTAATGGACGGTGATAGAGGGGAATAAAAAGTTGACGAAAAACACGTTTTTCGTCATAATATCTCTATACCGTCAGCCTCATCTGTAACACGGCTTCGCCAAAGACTTGTTACGGGGAGGCTTTTTTCTTGCATGTTGCACAACGTCAACATTTGGATGTAATCATTGATTATACCTAATACGACTGTTTCGCCAAAAAAAACAATATGCAATCGCATTCCCACTGACCCACTGATAGGCAGGATCAAATTGCTCTCTTTTTTGGGGCATCGCTTGCGCCAGCTTTCTTCGTTAGCGACATGCGAAAAGCCCAGTTAAGAACAGTCACCACGAAAGCAAATCGCCGCGCCGGTTTTTTGGCCTTAGTTTTACTCCTGCCGCGTTTTTTGACGCGGCGTAATTGATAAATTGAAATCATGGTACTAACAACAAGCGCGGCAACACCAACCATAGACCGAGTTCTCCCAAGCAATTCGCGCCTTGAAAGCAGGGGTGAAACCACAAGTAGCATATAGGTCCAAAATCAACATACGGCAGAAAATGTGCCAGATTAGCGCATCAAATCCATCATTTCGGGCAATATTGCTGTCATATGCACTAGATGGAGCAAAGAATAAGACAATCGCATCGTTGTTACTTCAATCTAACCAGCAAATTATCGTTCGTTTCCTTTGTTTTGAACTAGTTCACTCCAAATTTGTTCCAGAGGGTGTCTAAAGTGGCACAAAAAAAGACATATTCTGATTTTGGGCCTAGATCGGGATAGTTTTATCAAGTTGATGTTGGAACACTACGAAGAAATGGAACCTGAATTTCAATCAAAAGCACCTCTACGAAAAGATTGGTTGCCGACAGAATAATGGGGAATGAAATTAGTCAACTGATATAGATCGAAAAGGATATACATATGCCTGATTTCAGTGTTGCTAACGACAAAGACAACCTTTCTACTCTTATCGAAAAAATTGGAGCAGAACCAAAAGAAGCTGAATTCGATGATGAAGGGAATCTTGTTCTCCTAAATCTAGCTGGGCTGAATATAAAATCTTTACCGTCTGAAATTGGGCAATTTTTTCAACTTCAAAAACTTGTGTTGGGAGAGACTGTTCTTGAAGAAGGGAGTGAACTTCAATTGGGCAATCAGATTACATATCTCCCGCCTGAGATTGGTCAGTTGACTAATCTAAGATCGCTTGACGTTCGCCATAATGAACTGACTTCTTTACCCTCTGAAATCGGTCAGCTTTCTAAATTGAAACGACTTGATCTTTGGAATAATAAACTAACAACACTGCCACCCGAAATTGGTCAGTTAGCGAACTTGCAGAGTCTCGATCTTTGGAACAACGAGTTAACTAATCTACCTTCCGAAATAGGCTGCTTAACTAAACTGATTTTCCTGGGTCTTTCTCGAAATTGTCTTTTTGCTTTGCCACCTGAAATTGGCCGACTTGCCAATTTGCAAGAACTCTATCTTAGAAACAATAGTCTTACAGAATTCATCGTTGAATTAACTAAACTGACTGGTTTAACTCAAATTCTTCATTTGGGTGACAATAAAATCAAACGTATCCCGCCCGAAATTGCACGCCTCACTAACATTAGAGAACTTCGTTTATGGGGAAACGAACTAACATCACTACCGGATGAAATCACCCAGTTAACCGATCTGCAAAATCTATACCTACAAAAGAATCAACTAACAATCCTTCCATCAAAAATAAATAATTTAACCAAGTTGTCGATTCTCAGCCTTGAACATAATCGATTGACAGAGTTGCCTTTTGAGATACTCCAGCTAGATAATCTTCAACATCTTAATTTGAATGGGAATCCATTACGCATACCTCCCCCTGAAATTGCAGAACGGGGAATTGACGACACATTAGACTACCTGAGAGATTTAGCCAAAGGATCGGTGACGCGATATGAAACTAAGCTGTTAATTATCGGCGAGGGAGGTTCGGGAAAGTCATCTTTGCTCCGCGCCCTTCAAAGAAAACCATTTGATCCGAACCTTTCCACAACTCATGGAATTAACATTGAGCCTTTGAATTTAACTCATTCCCGTCAGCCAGAAGTAGAAATCACACTCAACATATGGGATTTTGGCGGTCAGCAAATTTATCATACAACGCATCAGTTTTTCCTTACGCAACGTTCTCTTTATGTCCTCGTTTGGAATGCCAGAGTAGATGCTGATCAGGGTCGTTTAGACCATTGGCTTCGTAATATCCAAGTTCTGGCTCCTGACGCTCCCATTATGATTGTTGCCACCCACATTGATGAACGGCCAGCCGATTTCAACTACGACCGATACAAAACAACCTATCCGCAACTTGTGGGCCACATAGGAGTCAGCAATAAGAATGGCGAAGGCATAAATGAACTCAAACAGCTTCTCGCCGAGGAAGCTACTAAACTCCCTTTGATGGAACAAGAGTGGCCGCAAACCTGGGTTGCAGCCGAAGCGGCCTTGTTGAAAAACTCTGATCGCCACATAAACTTAGCGGGATATTCCGAAAGTTGCGTAAAGCATGGTCTAGCAGCCGAAATAGCATCAACCGCTTTTGGTGGTTATTTACATGACTTGGGCAAAATTCTCTACTACCAAGACGATCATACCCTCAGCGATTTTGTGGTTCTAAAACCTAATTGGCTCACCCGTGCCATTAGCCGGGTGCTCGATGATGACAACGTTCGCAAAAATGGCGGCATAATAAACCACGCTGATTTCGGCCGTATTTGGGATGTTGATGAGAATGGGGAACCCTACGAACGGCGTCTTTATCCACTCTTTTTGCGCCTCATGGAACGTTTTCTCATCAGTTTTCAACTTGAAAGCAAGGAAGCTGGCAAGCCTGCAACACAAAGTCTAGTTCCTCTCCTTCTTGCTCACACACCTCCCCCCAATATGCCCGTGTGGGAAAATGTACTTCATGATCAGCCTGAAATAAGAATGGTCTTTCGGTTGGTCAATTTCGTGCCGCCTGGCATCATGAGTTGGTTTATCACGTTAACGCATCTTTATTCACAAGGATTGCATTGGCGAGAAGGTGTGCGGCTCCAGTATGAGGGACACCAGGCACAGGTAGAACTGAATCCAAGCCAGCGGGAATTGTGGCTTTACGTTCGTGGCCCAGCTCCAAGCAACTTCTTCAACATATTGCAGCACACCATCAATGATCGCATTCTCAAGTATTACTTTGAGGGTTTGACCTACAAACGTGAAGTTCCTTGTCACTGTCACGTTTATCGTGACGAACCGGAACCTTGTCCGTATTTCCATGATTATGAACGCTTGGCGAAGCGAATGAAACGGGGCAAACTCACTACTGAATGCGGAGAATCTTTTGATGAAGTTTCTGTTCCTGAATTACTAGAAGGCATCCACTATACTACTAATAATCGTGTCATTGCCAAACTGGAAGAAGGCTTTCAACAATTAGCCGATGGGCAAGGAAGAATTATCGAAATTTCTTCTGCGAATCAGGAGCTTTTGCTTCAAAATAGACAATTGTACGAGCAATTGAACCGTAGTTTTACTCGTCTCTGGAACCTACAAATGGCAAGCCTGAATGCTGAGTGTCCAAATGCCTTCTTGCTTATGCCTGGTGATCGACGCGCTTTTTCTCCAAAAAATCTTTTTGACACCGAATATACTCTCTACCTGATGTGCCAACACCCCCCGCAACCACATATTGTGTCAGGTGGAAAGGGAATCCCACTCCGACAAAGTAAAGAGTGGTGGTTAACGCTTGCTCCCTGGCTCAAACGGCTTATGGAGTATCTCCGTTACATTCCCAAAGGCAGAGCCATAGCAACGGCTTATGATGAAGGAATTTTTCAAGATTTTGAAACAAGTATGAAGGTGTTTGATGCTATTATTAAGGCTATGCCAGAAGTAAAAACCCATAGAACTGTTGAACAAGTTCAATCGCTTGATGATCGTTTTTCTTATCAGGAAGTTGAGGGGCCTTCTCTACGAGCCTTGCATAGCTTTCTCAAGGAAAAAGATGACAAACAGAATTGGTGTGGTTTGCACAGGACTCCAACCAATGACGGCAATATCTTTTGGCTGTGTGATGAACATCGGAAAACCTATCAACCAAAATAGAATCGCCCTAGACTTTGGAATTCTATTGCCATTCTAACAAATCATGTGTAATCTAATGTCAGCCTGATTGGTAAAGATACGATACTCCTCCCCCCCAAACTGGCACGAGAAACGCGACTGGAACAACTGCTAATCAGGTCAGGGCAATGCCTCCCTATCGTATCTTTTACATTGCCTGAATATGCCGTAACACTACCCTCCTGGTGTTAGGCATGAAAAAACCGCCCTCCTTTGGGAACGGCGGTTTTTTTGTTGTCTAATGTCGTTTCCAATGAAATTATGAATCCGCTGATACGCAGTGACAGGGCATTCTTTTCCCTGGGAAAACAAGACTTTGACTATCTAGCCACAACAGACAAAAAGATTCTCTCAACCGCCCCATAAAACGCCTGTACCGTCACCGTCTCATTGAAATTCAACGTCCCGCCATCCGTAGCCGCCACATCAAAACTTCCCTGCTGCCATCCCGCAGCCAAATTACCTTCCACTACAGAGACGGTCGGAGGATTGGTAATAGCCCCACTCACCGGCGTCACTTCCAACCAATTCAATGAATTTGTCACCGTCCAGGTTAACGAACTCGGCCCCTGCATCGCCAACGTCATCGTCCCCCCAGAATCTACCAGGAAAGTGAGGGGATTGGGCGTGATCGTAAAAGTTCCCAGTTCTGGCACGACCGCCTGGAGCGTGTCATACGCGCCCGATGACTCCGACGGCCGATAATCCACTAAAACAACGCTATGAATGCTGTCCCAGTTGACCCTAGTAATGTTGCCGGTGGTCAATGTGTACGCGGCCGTATCGCCATCAGGCAGCGGAGTGGAAATGGATTGGGCGACAGCTTCGCGCACAAAACGGTCGGTTAAATTGACATGCGCTTCTTCGTAGACAATGGCATGAACGGTGGCGGCGTTGTTCCAGGAAAGCGTGACGCCACTCTGGTTGGTCACTTGCACCTCAAACTCCAATGTATCGCCCACGCGGGTGTAGTAGGCGGCGATGTCGGCTTGCGGCGGGCGAGCCAGCGAAGTCTCCACCATCGTCTGATACGTGTTGTAGAAATTCACGTAGCCAGAGCTAATCTGGTTGCCGCTGTCCACCATCATCAATGGCAAGGTGGCTGATGTACCAGAGTAGGCCGCCCACCAACGGCCGTACCGACTGCCAACCGTGTTATCTGCGTCCTGCTCCAAAAAAATGACCGGCTGACCGGCATAATCCGGATAATTAGTGTTTCTCGCCATTTTTTCTCGCTGGGATAGAAAAAATCTATTATACGGCCGTACAGGATTTCGCTTTGTTTGGTCTTTGGTTTCGGTGCCCGATGAAAAGTATCGGCAGCCGCAGAATCGCCAAATATATCAACCACTGGGGGAACAGGCAGATCGTTCATTTCTGTTGTCAACCGATGGCATTCAGGACACTGCCAGGGATTGCCCCCTTACGCAACGTCGGCAATGGCTTATGCGGCGTCCAGGGTGACTCTCCCTGATACAATGCTTTAGTCCCCTCAACCTCAATTCAGGGGATTTTGTTGGCGATGTACCATTTGATTTTCTCGTCTTCCACAGCATGAGTAACAAAAACCTCAATCGCGCCGATGATGATGCCATCGCGCATGAGGGCTATATCTGGGCGGTAGTTAGAGCCGTCCGCCTGGGTATATTCGACAATCACTTCATCCCATCTAGCTATCCAACCGTGTGTACGTTGTTTTTCTTCACAAATTGAGCAAGTTTCCAATGTGTTAACCGCCCGTACCTGACGTAGCTGTTCGGCTAAATACAATTTGCAGTTCAGGTGTAAAGCTGTTTCCGGGCGGGTCGTAGGACATAGCGTGCCAGGTCTGTGTGCGTAATGATGCTCTCGTTCTTGGCCCAACTTTAATGTGATT
>JAAEOP010001357.1 GCA_024223125.1 Chloroflexota bacterium | reverse complement strand
CAACCCCAAATACACAACTTCTTAAAGTCTCAATCTTTTGCAGGACGTAAAGTTTAACTTATACTACCAAGTCATTGTGAGATTTTTAATTATTCACCCCCCGTTCCCCATCAACGGCCTTCAATAAGCTATAAGCTCAGGCTGCGAATCGTTGCCTGAGCTTGTCGAAGGTAACTTATTGGGGTGGGGGTCTGAACGGTTTCTAGCCAACAGGATCATATTATTTAGAGAGAGGAAAAAAATGTATCCAAAAAATATCTTATTACAAAAAAATCACCTGCTGTCTTTAACCCTGGCTTTACTAGCCACTTTAGTGATGGGCCTCCTGTGGCCCAACCTGGCCCTGGCCGATGGCCCTATCACCGTTACCACTACCATTGATGAATTTAATATCGGCACAGATTGCTCTCTACGCGAGGCCATTCAAACGGCCAATCATGATAGTGACTTTGGCGGCTGTACCCACAGCGGAACCGCCCCCTACACCATCATTTTAACCGACGGGACCTACGTCCTGACTAATACAGGTACAGGAGACGATGCTAATATTCAGGGCGACCTGGATATCAGCGCCACTATGACCATCTCCGGGACGGGAGCCAACAAGACCATCATCAACGGCAACACGAGTGATCGGGTGTTCCATATCGCCTCTTCCGGCGTGGCCACCCTCAGCCACCTCAGTGTGGTCAGTGGGACGACGACTCTTCTTATCGGGAGTTGCCCCGACGACGATTTGTGCGGCGGCGGGGCTTACGTAGGAACTGGCGGGGCGTTGACCGTGTTGACCAGTACCTTCAGCAGTAATACGGCCGCAGTGGGTGGGGGGGGGATTTTCAATTACCAAGGCAGTGTAGCTATGACCAACACCACCTTCAGCAGTAATACGGCCAGAAGGGGGGGGGGATTTACAATTACCAAGGCAATGTAGATATGACCAACACCACCGTCAGCAGTAATACGGCCACAAAGGGTGGGGGGGGGATTTTCAATGCCCCACAAAGCAATGTAGATATGACCAACACCACCTTCTCTCACAATCAGGCTGATGGTGGCTTTGGCGGTGCTATCTACAACGACAGCGTGATGACGATGACCCACAACACCCTCTCCGATAATATTGTCAATGGTCGGTTTAATGATACTCCTTATGGAGTCATTGACAACGATGGCACCATGTATCTCAGAAATAACATCGTTGCCAATAGTACCACCAGCGGCGGTGGCAACTGCACCAGTAGCGAGACATTGGCGGAGGATAGCTATAACCTTATGGAAGGAGGCGGATGTGGTGTTCCTGTATCTACAAGTGATCCCCTGCTCGGCCCCCTGGTCGACAACGGCGGCGACACCCAAACCCACGCCCTACTCAGTGGCAGCCCGGCCCTTGATGCGGCGGTGTGTCTGGCCGGTTTCACCACCGACCAGCGCGGTCAACCTCGCCCCTCAGGCGGCACTTGTGATATTGGGTCCTATGAGGCGGCATTTGATCTGTCGATTATCAAAACCGTTAACCCGAGTACGGCCGCACCCGACGAAACCATCACCTACACCCTGACCTTCAGCAATAGCGGATCCGCCACCGCCAGCGGGGTGATCATCACCGACAGCATCCCGGTTAGCGTGGCCACCAGCAGCGTGATCAGCAGCGGGGTGGCTATCACCCAAACCTCATCCGGCTACGTCTGGGCCGTGCAAGATTTGGCTCCAACCGAGGGTGGGGTGATTACCATCACCGGTGTCCTCAGCACCTCGCTGGCAGAGGGAGCGTTTACCAACACGGCCACTATCGGCAGCAACTCGGTGGATAGCGATCCGGCCAATAATAGCGACTCGGCCGGGGTGACCATCCCCCCCAGCAACGTGGGTATTAACAAAACAGTTACGCCAGCCACAGCCGCACCGGGTGAAACCATCACCTACACCCTGACCTTCAGCAATAGCGGATACGCCACCGCCAGCGGCATCATCATCACCGACAGCATCCCGATTAGCGTAACCACCAGCAGCGTGATCAGCAGCGGGGTGGCTATCACCCAAACCGCGTCCGGCTACGTGTGGGCCGTGCAGGATTTGGCTCGGAACGAGGGTGGGGTGATTACCATCACCGGCGTCCTCAGCACCTCGCTGGCAGATGGGGCGTTTACCAACACGGCCACTATCAGCAGTACCTCGACGGATAGCGATACCGGCAATAATAGTAACTCGGCCGGAGTCACTGTTGGCGAGAGCGGGGGGGTCTACCTGCCCATTATCATCAAGAATTGATAACGTAAGCCGATAGTTAATCAATAAAAAAGAGCCAAAGGGGTTTCCCCTTTGGCTCTTTTTCTATGCTGTGGCTAGTTGTTGGTGCTGTAGCCGGTTCCCGGCTATAGCAGTTTTACTGAACTTGTACGCCAAGAAAGTTACTACCGCCTTAACCGAATGTGACGATTGGTCAAGTCGCTTTTCAGTGATTGATAACCGGCACATTCGTATCCGACCTCTGCCAT
>JAAEOP010001356.1 GCA_024223125.1 Chloroflexota bacterium | reverse complement strand
CTTTGCAACGCGATGGGACTAGGTATAGTGTGCCAAGTGAAGGGGGCCGGTCGGCCTACGTGCGACACCACCCTTTCTTGGCGTTCAATGCCGGAAAGCCATTCGGTCATGCTTATACATTAGCCGACATCCAAAGCGGAGCGAAGCCTGCACCTCGCCTGGAGTATGATTTTATTCCAACCTGGAGTGGCAATACCTACATTTATGTCCGGGCCGATGCCTTTAGCAGTGGTACAAATCCCGACCCTGATGATCGTATATTCTGGGCGGTCACGCCGTTTGGCAGCCCTGCCCCAACCACCCCTACTGAGTTTACCAACAATTCCACCAATTGGAATTGGTTTCAATTGGGCTCACAATCGCTCACCGCAAATAATAAGTACACGCTCCACCTCTATGCTGGCAGCCCAGGCTATTCTATTGATCGGATCATTATTGCCGGAACGAGCAGTTATGATACGGTTGGTGAAATCACAGCCGCCATCCATGATGACAATGCCACGCCGGGCACGGCCCAACGGGTAGCAGCCGATCGATGCAACCCCATTTACGGCCTGTCGGTAATTGCCTCGGAATGCCGCCCTGATGGCATTGTGCTGCCAAGCTCCAGCGTCAATAATCTCGATGACCCCCTCTTTGGCGATAGGCAACCGATGAGAGGGACCAAAGAAGCGGTCAAATTATTTGTTGAGCAACTTAATCCCTCACTGGATCAGGTGGGCTTGGTTCAGTTTAATAACACCGCATACCAGGAGTCTCAGTTAGAGTGTTTACAGTCTAGTGCAGCCAGAAAGGCCGCTCATGCGCCGCTTACTAACTATCCATTGAATGCCTCTGTTTTGGGTGAATTTGACGAGACCGAGTGTTACAACCCCGCTCTGGCCGCGGGAGGCACTCCAATTGGCTACCGGAATGTTTTAATGGCTATTGAAAATACCTATGCCAATGGCTCAACCGATATCGCTTCGGGCCTGCGACGGGGGCTGAATCTGCTGGGTATTGATACTGACAGTTCAGACGGCGGTCCTCACCAAAATGACTGTAACTGGAACTACACCGGAGGGAATTGGCAGATCGGTGGAATAAACCATGAACCCTTGACCGGACGGGATCCTGCTACTAAGGACATAGATTCTCACTGCAGCCGGGGCACAAACGCCAACCCGGTTATTGTCCTGGTCACCGACGGGGTACCGAGTGACAGTACTCCTGGCGATACTACCGACTGTAATGTCGCGCCTGATCCGCTGCCCTATCCCGATTATCCTGGTGGCAATAAATATAATTGTGTTATGTACTATGCCGAGGTTGCCGCCAATAATGGGGTACCAATCTGCACCGTCGGAATGGGACCAGGGGTTGATTCTGACTTATTACGGGCTGTAGCCGAACGAACCAATGGCCAGTATTATTTCGCTCCCTCGGCGGCGCAGCTTAATATTATCTTCAATCAAGTTCAGAATGGAGTCTGTATTGGAACAGGGAATGTTAATCTGGCTGTCACAAAAACCCAGGCAGTTTCGGGCTGGATTGAAGCGGGATATCCCCTTACTTACACGCTGGCCTTCACCAATTTTGGGCCGACTTCGCCGGTAACCGCCACCATTGTTGATACCTGGACTCCGCCGGAAGCAGTGACCGGCGTCGATGCGCCCGGCTGTGATGTTGACTTAGGAAGTGGGGTTTTTACCTGTACTCGTACCAATCTTTCGGTTGGGATGCCCCTGGTTGAACAATTTCTGTTTACTACCAGTCAAACCTTTGCCGGCACGTTTACAAATACAGCCGAAATCACCCCCGCCAACGGAATCGAAGAACACTATCCGGTTAATAACCACACCTCGCCGGTGACAGTCACCGTCGGCAGTCTTTCAATTACCAAACAGGGTCCGGCCATTGCGGTTGTGGGTGATCCCATTACTTACACTTTGACCGTTATTAACCACAGACCGGAATCAGTGAGCAATATTGTTATTATCGACACGCTTCCAGCTGATGCTCTCTATGTTTCCGGCGGAACCAGAATTGGCGATGTGGTTAGTTGGACAGTCCCCGGCCTGGCTGCCAACGGCGGGATCACCCAAACCACGTTTGTTGTCAAGGCCGCCCAAACCATTACCAACAGCGACTATCGCGCCAGCAGCGACGGAGGACACCATGCCACCGGGTCCGAGGCCGTAACCACTGAGGTCACGCCGCTGGTTTGTACCCAACTGTTACAAAACACCAGTTTTGAAGAGTCAGGAGGATGGATTTTTGGAGATAACCAAAATCTTAGCCAGTTATCAGACTTCTATTACCCTGATCCTGCTGCCAATTGGTCAACCCTTATGCCTGCTTCCTTCTGGACTGCCCAGCATAGGGCTCCTCATTTGAGCCAGAATTTTGTTATGCCCGCCGGGCTTACCGACCAATCGGCCATCCGGCTGAAGCTCTACAAAGCGGTACACAAACTCATTAATCCGGATTTCGGGGGCGTCGACAGCCCCGATGATCATCTCTATTTCGTTTTGCGAAGCCAAGGCGGCGTAACCTTAACCAACGAAATTCTGGTTGCGGCCGGGGCTGAGAACCCGGCGGATGAACGCACATATATAGATCCGGCAAATCCTGACGGTGTAGATGATTGGGTCTTGGTCAGCAAAGAGATTGTCCCTGAGTTTGTCGGTAATCCCGCCGATGTAGCCGGGGAGACGGTAGAAGTTTACTTTTACGCCCCCAATCCCGGGGCTCAAAACCCCGGCGATCCTGATCGTTATACGACTAATTTTTATGTGGATAAGATTGCTCTGGAGCTGTGTAATCCGGTTTATGAACTTGAACTGACCAAAATCGGACCGGCAATGGCGATAGCCGGTGATCTCATCACCTACACCCTGACCGTCACCAACAGTGGCACAACTACCGCAACCAACGTGGTCATCACCGATGCTATCCCTGCAGGAGCACACTACATTGGGGGTGGCATCAAAAATGGCGACGTAGTCAGTTGGACTCTCTCCAGTTTGTCGATCCCTGACGGGGTGACGCAAACCACCTACATTGTCACGGCCACCCAAACCATCACCAACAGCAACTATCGCGTGAGAGCGGACGGCGGTTATAGCGCAACCGGCAGTGTATCCGTGGTCACGACTGTCAGCAATAGCATCTCAGATACAGGGGATATTTATCTACCAATAATCTTAAAATAGGCGTATACAGCCGAAGAGTGGCCCGGTAAAATATCCAAAAAAAGGAGTCCAAATTGCAATTTGGACTCCTTTTTTAAGTTGCGTTGCATACATTGCACGTTACCGTAGCAAGT
>JAAEOP010001355.1 GCA_024223125.1 Chloroflexota bacterium | reverse complement strand
GCCCAAGAATTAGGTATGGTTTTAGCCTGTGTCGGTCTGGCCCAAAATTTGGCCGCCATCAATGCCCTCTCCACCGTCGGCATTCAACAAGGGCACATGCGCCTGCACGCTCGCCAGGTAGCCAGCGCGGCCGGCGCCACCACCGAACAAGTACAAATTATCGCTGACCAACTCGTGGCCGAAAAGAAAATTAACATCGTCCGCGCCCAGGAAATTCTGGCCAGCCTGTGATCCGTGTTCAGTGATCGGTCATAATGACCGATCACTGAACACTGAAAATTGAAAAGAGGATTCAATGAACGAATATATACCTGAAAATGGATTGATGAAACCCGACCGGCCGGTAGGCATTGTTGGGTATGGGGCGTATGTGCCCCGTTATCGTATTCCGGCCAAAGAGATTTCCCAGATGTGGACCAACGGCGCCGGCGGCGTTCCCATCCAGGAAAAAGCTGTGAATGGCTTAGATGAAGATGTGGCTACCATGTCTATTGAAGCGGCCCGTAACAGTATGCTGCGCGGTCAGGTTGACCCCCAAGAAATTCGGGCTGTTTGGGTCGGTAGCGAAAGCCATCCCTACGCCGTTAAACCGACCAGCACCATTGTTGCCGAGGCGATTGGAGCCGTACCTAACACGTTGGCGGCCGATTGGGAATTTGCCTGTAAAGCGGGTACAGAAGCGATGCAAGCGGCCATTGGTTTTGTTGGCTCAGGCATGGCTCGTTACGCTCTCAGCATCGGCATGGATACGGCTCAGGGACGGCCGGGTGATGCGTTGGAATATACGGCCGCGGCCGGAGGAGCGGCCGTCTTATTGGGACCGTCTGCTGAATCTGTCGCCATCATCAACGGCTCTTACTCCTTTGTCACAGATACACCCGATTTCTGGCGACGGGCACACGCTGAATACCCTTCTCATGGGGATCGTTTTACGGGTGAACCAGCTTACTTCAAACACGTCGTAGGCGCGGCCGAAGCCTTGATGTCCGCTCTGGATGCGCAACCTTCCGATTATGATTGGGCTGTGTTCCACCAACCCAATGCCAAATTTCCTCAGCGCGTTGGCAAACAGTTAGGATTTTCTCCTGAGCAAATCAAACCCGGTCTGCTCAGTCCGCGCATTGGCAACACATATTCTGGTTCCACCATGATTGGTTTGACCGCTATTTTGGACATAGCTGAACCGGACGACCGCATTTTGATGGTCAGCTACGGCTCCGGAGCCGGCTCGGATGCGTTTGACATAACGGTTGCGGACAAGCTGCTAGAAGTACGCAACAACGCTCCCTCCACAGAAGCGTACATCGCCCGCCGTAAAGAAATCAACTATGCTACGTATACCCGTTATCGGGATAAATTGAAGATGAAGTGATGAGTTTGCGAGTTTGCAAGTAAACCTCACTTGCAAACTTGCCACTCCAAGGAAAGCACATGACAAATGTATCAATCATTGGCATAGGCTGCACGGCCGTAAACGAACATTGGAACACTTCCATCCGCCATCTGGCCTGGTATGCCATTGAAGCGGCATTGGATGACGCTCACATTAGCAAGGCAGACGCTTTGTATGTGGGCAATATGCTGGCCGGACAGTTAAGTAATCAAAATCATTTGGGTGCGTTGGTGGCCGATTTTGCCGGGATGCGCGGCATTGAAGCGGTAACGGTTGAAGCGGCCGACGCTTCTGGCGGGGCTGCCCTGCGCCAGGCGGTGTTGGCCGTGCAAAGCGGCCTGGTAGAAACAGCGCTTGTAGTCGGTGTAGAGAAAATGACGGATGAGACTGGTTCGCCGGTAACGGCCGCGTTAGCCAGCGGTCTGGATGCCGATTATGAAGTAATGCATGGGTTGACAACGGCCGGTATGGGGGCGCTGCTCATGCGTCGTTACATGCACGAATATGGGGTAGATGTGGCCGATTTTGCCGAATTTAGTGTTAACGCTCATGCCAATGGGGCCAATAACCCCATGGCAATGTTCCGTAACAAACTGCGGGCTGCCTCTTTTACCAAAGCGCCGGCCATAGCTACACCAGTCAGTTTGTTTGACGCCGCACCGGCCGGCGATGGGGCTGCGGCCGTCATCGTAACAAACAGTGACCGGGCTATGGATATGGTTCCCTCGCCGGTACGGATTGCCGGGTCGGCCATTGCCACCGATACATTGGCTTTGCACGATCGTAAAAATGTATTGTGGCTGACGGCGGCCGAAAAAAGCGCCCACCTAGCGATGGAAAAAGCGGGCGTCACAATCGCCGACATTGATCTGTTTGAACTGCATGATTCATTTACAGTGATGGCAGCGTTATCGTTGGAAGCGACCGGTTTTGCGGAACCGGGCCAGGGATGGCAATTAGCAAAGGATGGGGAGATAGGGCGTAACGGCCGTATACCCATCAGCACTTTTGGCGGTTTGAAAGCCCGCGGAAATCCAGGTGGAGCAACCGGGGTTTACCAGATTGTGGAAGTGGCTCGCCAACTACGCGGTCAGGCAGAAGCCAATCAAATTGAAGGGGCCAAAATTGGCATGGTTCAAAATTTGGGCAGCAGCGGGGCTACGGCCGTGACGCATGTTTTACGTGTTTAAGTGCCAATTCTCACCTGATCACCTGGCACTTGAGTACTAGATCACATGACGCTTAATCACCAAAAACCCTATTCTGACAGCTTTTGACAGCTATCATAGCGACACTGGTAGTCTATGAGAGGGTTTTTACAGATAATTAAGCATAAGGATTTTTACCAAAATTACCACTTGAACCGGCACTAACGAAACCGGAGGATAATAAAATGGAAGTCTCACGTCATTGGCGTTTACAAGAACAGCGATACAAATTGGTTGGTGAAACTTGCGATAACTGTGGCGTAAAACTTTTCCCGCCCCGCGACATTTGTTTGGAATGTGAAGCGCCAGCCCAAGAGTTGTACACTTTTACCGGCCTCGGCGAAATTTTTTCTTACACCACCATCTACGATGCCCCGGCCGGCTTTGAACACAACGCCCCCTACACAGTAGCCCTGGTGAAGTTGGAAGAAGGACCAGTCGTCACCGCACAGTTAACAGATGTGGATGAAGATGAACTGCATATTGGCATGTCTGTGGAGATGGTCACTCGTAAACTACGCACTGATGGCGAAGAAGGCATGATTGTTTACGGTTATAAGTTTAGACCATCTGATTTGGTTACGGCCGTCGTATAACTCTGCCCACCTAACAACAGTAAAAAAGCCCTGTCTTTTTTCAAGACAGGGCTTTTTTTATTAATAGGATTATAGTCCGATTTACCAAATCGCCTTGCCTTTACCGTAACGCAGCCTGTGCCATCTCCATCAACATTTTCAACTCTGCGGCCGTTTGTACACGGCAAGTTGCTTTTTCGTCCGGCATAAACGTCTGCACCAACATCCCGACTATTTTATCGTACCGGCTCTTTGGGAATTAAGGCGATTGCATACTCCAACTTGTTAAAAACGAGTAAATTGTGGGCGATAAAACAAACAAGCAAGGAGTAATGCAATGTCAACTGCGCCAATCGCAATTCTTGAGGAACACTTTTCGGTAATCAACGACCCGCGGACAGAATACTTGGTCGAACATAACTTAATAGAAATAATAATCATTGCCGTTTGTGCCGTAATTTGTGGTGCTGATAACTGGGTACACGTGGCTAATTGGGCTGAAGAAAAAACTGAATGGTTACGGGAAAAAGGACTGAAATTGGAAAATGGCACACCGTCCCACGATACGTTTCGTCGCGTTTTTTTGCGAATCGATTCTGAACAGTTCCAAATTGGGTCTGCCTCCTGGATGAAGGCTGTGTTTGAAATAACTAAAGGACAGGTCATAGCCATAGATGGAAAGCAAATGCTGGGGTCAAAAGCGAAAGAATTAGGGTTCTTTGAGCTTTTGTGTGGTCAGCCACAAGCCCACAGCATCCTCAATCTGAAATGCTTGAAATTCGGCAGGCCAAAAGCGATCCGTTTAAGCAGGCGAATCTTGTTGTTCACGCCCTCTACAAAGCCACTGGTCACG
>JAAEOP010001354.1 GCA_024223125.1 Chloroflexota bacterium | reverse complement strand
CCAGCCCTTTAAAGGTGTCCCCATCAGGCACAGCGCGCGGCGATCAGCTTAGCGGTGGAGACATGCGGACGTTTGGCGTCATAGACGGGTTTGACCCGTGGTTTTTTCGGTCCACGCCGATGTTTACGAAACGCCGCGAGTCGTACGTGAGCGGCCCACTCTAGCAGTAGCGCCCCCATCTGTGACGAGGAGCAGTGACTAAACACCGTCCACTGCGAGGGAGGAATAGCAATCATCATTCCGTAATAGGCGGCCTTCATCTCTTCAGCAAGGTAGTAACTGGAAACCTCATTATCGACGGTATCGATACCATGAACAGCACGCAGTGCACCCTGCACCACGGCTAGTGTATTGTAGGCCACCAGGGCCACACAAAACCCAAACAAGGCCGCCCTAGGATAGCCTAAAGTATTGATCTCGGAGTTGAAGTTTTTCTCTAAGACTTGGAAAGCGGTTTCAATAGTCCAGCGTTTACGATAGAGTTTTGCTATCGCCAGTGCACCGACGGTCACCGGCAGATTGGTCAGAATATAAAGCACTCTATCGCCATCCCGTGTGGGGGTTTTCAAGCGCACCTGAATCCGTCGTAACTCAACCTCTTGATCGTTATCATCGACGATGCAAATCCGTTGCTCGGCGATCTCTCCGGTGGCACTCGTGCCCTTCTCCTGCAGCGGCCCCAAGGCGCGCCACGACAGTTTCTGGTGTTCACGAATGACAAAAAAACCGTCGCGTTGTCGGATGCCCAGCAGAAAGCTGCGCACACAGAAATTGCGATCCGCCACCCAGACTTCACCCGCCTTAATACAGGGTAACACCTCGCTGAGCAAGGCCCGCTCTTGGGCATGGCCATCCTCACACGGAAACACCTCGACCGCCACATCTAAACGCGGATCGTACACGACTAAGGATTTCCCCGGTAACGCCCCGCTCGCCAGCGTGCGCAGTTCCTTAATTCGATGTTCACTGGCTTCAATGCAGTTGCCATCCAACACCTTCACCACGTAACCGGGCAGCAGCGGTGCGCGGGCACCCTCCACTTCCTCTATCAATTCTGCCGCTTCTTCACCCGAAAAACGCACCATCCCCGCCGCTATCGGCGTCTCCAAACCGTTCAATTTGTTGTACACCGACTGGATCGATACCGGCAGCCTAGGCTGCGCGGCCTGATACGCCGAACTTACCGAATTGCGAACCCCACACACCACCTCGCTCATTAGACCGAACACACTCGAAAATAGCAGCTCACGCGTGTACTGTTCCTCCGCCGCCTGATCAAACCACGCGTCCAAACGTTCCGCCGGGAGCATCCGCTCCAACACGGCACGCGCCATCACTGTCGTCGGGCTAGCATCGATAAAACGATCAAAGAGGCTACTCAGCATTTCGCAATCTCCTATATTGGACTCCCATAAAAAGTCCGTCTATAATAAACTATTCCTTACAAATAAGCTAGTTAACACCTTTAAAGGGCTGCTGCAACCAGCCCACAAACAAGGGTTTCGGACCACATTATCTGCAAACAGATAGAATTAATTTAATCAACAACTTATGAAACCAACCCCTTTTGGCAGACTGAGAATCCGGAGTTCAGGCGGGTGTTTAGAAAAAACGTTCCTTTTTGCCGGTCGTTTGTTTCCGAAAATCAAGGTTTAAACTAAACGATAAGTATACGAATAAACCATACTGTGGGTTTTTTTCGGAATCAGAGGTAGCGATGGCCTGTTTGACTTAATCCTGAATAATCCTGAGCCCATTTAATCCGGTCTGGTTACAACTCGGCCTCACTGGCCAAGTTAATCAAGCCAAACCGGCTGAAATCCATGTTTTCCTGCATGAGCAATTGCCGCCAACCCGAAAACAAGGATTGAAATAACAATTACTTAATGATGATGTGTCGTTGTAAGCGGGTTATTTGCAATTAATGTGGGCCAGAACCCTTGTTTGTGGGCTGGTTGCACTTAATGTGGGCCGAAACGCAGATAATGTGGGCCTGGACCCCCTCTTATTTGCAAATAATGTGGTCCCAAAATCACCGTTATTGTGGGTCGGAGCGATTCTTATTGTGGGCCGCTACAGCTAAGCGTTCTATTGTTGTCTCAAAAACATCACTTGCATACGAGTTTCCAAGATTTTAAATTATGAGACGAGTTTTTAGGGTCTATTTGAGGGCATTTCAGCGTCTTTTCTCATCACATAAATCTGTTTCATCAAACCTCCGTTTGATGAGATACCAGAATTTGACAATATAAATCAATCATCTGCGCCTTAGCGTAGGTTTTCGTTCGGATGATTGTCATACCCCGCTATGAGGTGCACCTCATAGCGGGGTATGACAATCATCCGAACGAAAACCTACGCTAAGGCGCAGATGAT
>JAAEOP010001353.1 GCA_024223125.1 Chloroflexota bacterium | reverse complement strand
TGGGGGCGTTTGGGCCAACGAGCGTAAAAATGAAAGGCGCGGCAATCAACACAAAAGCGATGGCGACAACAGCATAACCAAAAAAAAGGGTCCGGGCGGCGGGAAAACCCTTCCGGCGATAAACGGTAAAAATATGATTCAGAGCAAAAAGAAAAAGGCCGCTTGAGACAATAACCGCAATCCAGGTGCTGTGTCCTAACAAGGCAAATAAAAGCAAGGGCAAAATGACCAGCAGCTTGCGCCGGTCCTGTACTTTGAGGTAAAGATAACAGCCCAAACAGAGGATGGTCAAGCCGGTTAAGTGTTGGGGAACCCAGATGTAATAACCGTAGAAGGTGTTTAAGCGCAGCGATAAGGCTGAAATCCAATTGTCGATATGCTCACGGGGCAGCATAGCGTCCCAGGGGATAGGCCCTTCCGGAAAGTGGTCGCGATATTTTTGAATAGAGCGGTGAACTATTGGGATAATATCTAATCCGCCAATCACCGTGGCAAACGCCAGGGCCCAAACCGCCGCTTTTTGACTGTAAAAAATTGTACGAGCCAGGAGCAAGAAGACACAGCCAAAGCTTAGCGCTGCCAGCAAGATAGCCATAACAAAACCCTTATGTAAAAAGGGCGCACCCCCGGGAAGCAGGTCGAGCGTGGCGCCGCTTAAGTGTAGAAAGTAATAATATACCAGTTGCTCATCGGGGAACATGCCGTAGAAAAACATGCTGGCAGGAGGAATACCGGTGTTCCGTAGAGCATAAGCCACACCGTAATGCTTTTGCCAATCTTCCATTTGAACC
>JAAEOP010001352.1 GCA_024223125.1 Chloroflexota bacterium | reverse complement strand
GTAAATGAGGCCATAAATAGCCAGCGGCCACAAGGGCCAGGCAAGGGTCGCCGGCCGTAACCACAAACGAACGTGTTCTGCCAATGTAATCAGGATGTGGAAAACTGTACCCCCGGCCAGCCAGGTTTCCACACCACCGGCAACAGATTTGGTTGGATTCTCGTTCCACAAATAGAAACGATCATCGGCATTGCTGTAGAAATAACCACTGTCAAAAAAGTGACCAAAGCTGGCTCTGTTGTACAAGGCCAGAATAGAGAGCGCCAAGATGCAGCCCAGTCCGAATAAAGCCATATGCAGCCAGCCGATCCGATTCAGAAAAGGAAATGTCCGCTGGCGAGGTCGTCGGCGTTGGTGGCGAACTTTTCGTTTGTATTTTTGATAGGGCCAGAATTGCCAAAGCAGCAGGAGAAAATAAAGGCCGCACAGACCCAGCAGGAAGATATTGGTGATACGGGCCACCACCGCCCACCCTAAAGCAAAACCAGCGGCCAACACCAGGAGTGGCAGCCAGCGCCCCTGTCCTTTTTTATTCTCGTATAAAAGAAGCAGCCCGCCACCGATGAGCGGCCAGGCAGCGCCGGAGAAGGTGTCCATGTTGTAATAATGTAGTGCAGTAAGGGTGATTGGTGTCCAGAGTAGGATAGCCACGCCGACGAAGGCTAGGCGTTCGGAGTATCGGGCGGTTAACAAAGTGTAAAGTATGACGGAAGTCAACATGACCAGGAGAACATTGGCCAACTGCGGCCGTCCTGACGGTAGAAATAAGGCCATTTGCAGCGGATGGCCTGGCGATTGGCGAAACGTCCAGTTGTTGGGTTCAGTCTGAATATATTGGGTGAGACGGCCGCCGCGTAAATCGAGTGCAGTGCGGGCAGCAGCTACCTCGTCATTGGTTAAAATCCATTTCCCCTGGGCAAAGTTTTGGGTGGCTAGTTCGTATGCCCATGGATCCGGCATCCGCAGGCGGCGCTGGTCATGAGTGGGTATGAAAGCCAGACCTAAAGCCAACAACACTACCAACCCGGTTAGCCAACGGTAGCGATGATGCTGCCAATGGTTATGAATGGTCGAGTAGGATTCAGCCGATATTTTTTTCCGGTGGGAGGTGGTAGACGATGGCGCCATGGAGAATGCCTGTTGAATTCAGGATTGTTGGCTGGCTTTTGCAGAACCGAAGATGGCTGCCCCAATGACCCCACCTAACGCCCCCATCACAATGCCAACGAGGGTAAAGCCGCAAGCGGTGACGGCCATCGTGATAGGGAAACCGATGGCCATTAAGTCTGAGAACTGCATATCACTGGCCAGGTCAGGAGAGAGGCCCATGGCTTCAAAACTCTCTGCCAATACAACCGGCAATAGGATGATGAGGATAATGACGCCGAAGATACCGCCGATAAAAAGGGATAATCCACCAGCCGCCGCTCCTCCTTTAACGGCCGTGCCCGGCGTGACTGCTTCTTCACGCCGGTGAAAGAAAACGTAAACGATGCCGGTGAGCAAACCGGTGAACACGACAATAAGGCAGCTGCCCGTCTGGCCTAACGCTGTATACGATGATGGCGACTGGGTGTAACCTAACAGAGTGTCTATCAGCGTATAGACTATGG
>JAAEOP010001351.1 GCA_024223125.1 Chloroflexota bacterium | reverse complement strand
GCTGGTATCCCCATCTATGCTGATGCGGTTGAAGGAGCGGTTGACGGCCGTACTTAACATCCTGTCCAACACATCCGGTGCAATCTGAGCGTCGGTCGTAACGATCGCCAGCATCGTCGCCATGTTGGGGTGGATCATACCGGCCCCTTTGGCCATGCCGCCAATTGTTACGCGACTGTCAGGCAGTTCCACCGTTACCGCCAGATGCTTTGGCCGCGTATCCGTCGTCATGATGGCCTGCGCCGCCTCTACCCCGCCGCCCCCCCGCTCCCCTGCACCCCTGCTCTTTAACTTGGACACGGCGGTTTCAATCCCCACCCGAATCTTCTCCATCGGCAGTTGCACGCCGATAACTCCCGTAGACAACACAAGCGCCTGATTGGGTTGAATATTCAATGCGGCCGCCGCCAGTTTCTGTGTTTCCCGCGCATTGGTCAATCCCAATTCCCCGGTACACGCATTGGCAATTTTAGCATTGGCGACAATGACCCGGATAGTCCGACTGTTTTCAGCCACCGTTTCCCGATCCACAATGACCGGTGCGGCGACGACTTGATTTTGGGTAAACACGGCCGCGCAGCTGCAATCCCGCTCCGAATAAACCAAAGCCAAATCGAGTTGTTTATCTTTTTTAAGACCAACAGCCAGGGTAACGGCCGTGAATCCCATTGGACTGGTAACAGAACCATTCATCATTCTCACCTTTTTTATATACGCAGATAGGAGAAGTACGGATGAAAATCACAAAAATCCAGTGTTCTTTCCATCCGTGTCTGAAAAATTAATCCCGTTTGAACTTGGAATAATCTGGGGCAGCGTAACGGGTCTGGCCGCCGTCGCTCACTTCCATCATGGCGCGCACTTTCATTTGCAGGCCAAAGAGGGTAATGAAACCAACCGCATCCGATTGGTCGTACACATCTTCCTGACCAAAGGTAGCAAAATCTTCGCGGTAAAGGCTGTTTTGGCTGTAACGGCCGACTACCATCACATTCCCTTTATATAGCTTTAACTTCACCCAACCGGTAATTGTCTCCTGGGTTTTATCCACAAACGCCTGCATCGCTTCGCGCAGAAACGTGAACCATTTGCCATCGTAAACCAGTTCTGAATAACGAACGCCAAGCTGCTCTTTGTAGTGCATTGTGTCCCGGTCCAGGCATAAGGTTTCCAATTCATGATGAGCGGCGTACAAAATCGTGCCTCCCGGCGTTTCATAGACGCCGTGTGACTTCATACCTACCAGTCGATTTTCTACCAGATCAATGCGGCCGACGCCATGTTTAGCGCCCAATTCGTTCAACTTTTCAATGATGGCTGCCGGCGGTAATTGGATTTCGTTTACGGCCGTTGGCAACCCTTTCTCAAAATCAATTTGCACAATCTCCGCCTCATCCGGCGCATTTTCCGGGGAGACAGACATCTGGTACATCTCTTCTTCCGGCTCATTAACCGGGTCTTCCAAAATACCGCCCTCGTGGGACAGATGCCACAGGTTGGCGTCCCGGCTGTAAATGGATTTTTCGGTGTGGGGGACGGGGACCTTGTGCTTTTTGGCATAAACCAGCGCATCTTCCCGTGAGCGGATGTCCCATTCCCGCCAGGGCGCAATGACTTGCAGAGTGGGGTTAAGCGCTTTGTAGGTCAGTTCAAAACGCACCTGGTCATTCCCTTTGCCCGTCGCGCCATGCGCTACAGCATCTGCCCCTTCGGCCTCAGCAATAGCCACCTGCCATTTGGCGATGAGTGGCCGGGCAACCGATGTGCCTAACAGATAACGTCGCTCGTAAATGGCTCCCGCTTGCAACATAGGAAAGAGGAAATCTTTGGCAAATTCGTGGCGCAAATCTTCAATGTAAACCTTGCTAGCGCCGCTGGCTAACGCTTTTTCCTCCAACCCTTCTAGTTCAAAATCACCCTGCCCCAAATTGGCGCAAAAGCAAATGACTTCGCAATCATAATTCTCTTTGAGCCAGGGCACAATGACGGAGGTGTCTAACCCGCCGGAATAGGCGAGAACGACTTTGGATACGTCTGTTTTTTTAGGTTTTTTCTTGGACATTTTTATAACTCCTCTTGTTGAAAATTGATTATTGTCAATTGTCAATTGATAATTGTTAATGGGATTTAGGTGCAGGACAACGGCCGTTTCATCACAATGTTCTCTTACAGGACAGATGACACAATCCCGGTATACCTTTTCTGGAAAGCGCTCCATATTGGCAATGGTAAAGCCCACCTTTTGGAAAAATTTGACGGCGCGGGTCAGGGCAAACAAGGTAGGAACGCCGTGCATTCTGGCCTGGGTAATCAGTTCTTTGACGATGGTGTGCCCCCAACCTTGTCCTTTGACATCGTCATGCACAGCCAGGGAGCGAACTTCGGCCAGCACATCGGTGTAAAAGAGCAAAGAGACGCAGGCTACAACACGGCCGTCTTGCACCCCCACTAACCAAGCAGGCAATGTTTCTTGAATGGAAACGGCCGTGCGCGGCAGCACATCTCCTCGGCGAGCGTGTTCGTTCAGCAGCTCTAAGATGCCGGGGATGTCTGTGGGGTGGGCGGGGTGGATGTTCATAGTTTCCGGTGTTCAGTGTGCGGTGTTCAGTTTTCAGTATGCGGGTAACTAACTGAACAGTGAAAACTGAATACTGTTAATCATCAGGTATCAGCCGCTTACCAAAGCTCACCACTTTATCCTGCGTGTAGCCAATAGCTTGATAAAAGCGGATGACATCCAGGTTGCTTTCGCGGATTTGCAGGTTGATTTTGGGACAGCCAACGGCCGTTAACATTTCTTCTAAGTGGGTCATGAGGGCACGGCCGTAGCCCATCTTCTGTTGTCTGGGATGGACGGCCAGATAATTAATCCAGCCACGATGTCCTTCGTAACCGCCCATGGCACAGGCTACAATCTCGCCATTCAGTTCACCGACCAGAAAGAATTCTCGGCCGACCGGCAGTTTGCGCTGGATGTCTTTGTGGGGATCGTTCCACGGTTTCACCAGACCACATGCTTGCCACAAGGTGACGATGGCATCGGTATCAGTTTCTTGGAAAGGGCGTATTTTTAGCATAGTTTTCTATTCCAGGCAGGTTGCCAAAATATCTACGGCCGTATCAATCTCCATTTGACTCACTGTCAGAGCTGGGGCAAAGCGTAACACATTTTCGCCGGCGCTGATGAGGATGAGGCCATTTTTACGGGCGTTGTTGATGATGGGAGCAACGGCCGTATTCATCTCCATTCCTACCAGCAGCCCCACACCGCGTACCTTCATAATCTGGTCCGATACCAAACTTTTCAGCCGATGTTGCAAATAGGAGCCGTGAAAGTGCACTTGCTCTAAAAACTGTGGTTGGCTAACCCGATCAAAAACGACATTAGCGGCCGTGCAAACCAATGGCCCGGCGGCAAAGGTGCTACCATGATCGCCCGGTTTCAGCGCCTCGGCCACCTTTTGTGTCATCAATGTTGCCCCGATTGGCAAACCGCCCGCTAACGGCTTTGCCAGCGTCATGATGTCTGGCTGTACGCTGAAATGTTGGTACGTCCACAACTTGCCCGTCCGTCCCAGGCCACACTGCACTTCGTCGAAAATGAGCAGGGCGTCATGCTCATCACAAAGCTGGCGTAACCCATTCAAAAATTCTGGCTTGGCTGGATTCACGCCCCCTTCTCCTTGAATTGGTTCCACAATAACGGCGCAGGTCTGCTCATCAACGGCCGCTCGCGTCGAATCGAAGTCATTATAAACAGCAAATTCCACACCGGGCATGAGGGGGGCAAATGGGTCGCGGTACTTTGCTTTGTAAGTGACAGAGAGGGCGCCGATAGTACGGCCGTGGAAGCCGCCAGAGAAGGCGACGATTTTTGTTTTAGAGATTGGAGATTGGAGATTATCCTCAATCTCCGACCTCAAATCTCCAATCTCCTTTCTAGCATATTTCCGCGCAAACTTAATCGCCGCCTCATTCGCCTCTGCGCCAGAGTTGCAGAAGTACACTTTGTCGGCAAAGGAGTTCTCCACCAGCTTTTTGGCCAGATGAACTTGCGGTGTACTGTGGTATAGATTGCTGATATGGGTCAATTGGGCAGCCTGGGCGCTGACCGCTTCTACCCATTCCTCATCACTGTGCCCCAATGCCGTTACGGCAATACCAGAGGAAAAGTCGAGATATTCTTTCCCTTCGCTGTCGTATAATTTTAGCCCTTTGCCGTGCGTGAAGACGGTCAGCGGCCGTTTATATGTCTGCAACACATACTCTGATTCTGTCTGGATAATTTCTTCTGGATTCATATTTTACAGTAGACATTATCGGAAACAACTTTTTTGACAGGATTAACAAGATTTACAGGATGAAATAATCCTGTTAATCCCGTAAATCCTGTCCAATTTCTTATTTCCGATAAGGTCTAGTTACTCCTGTCGTCAATTGAGATAAATTTAGACATGACATAGATGTCTTGCCGCAGCTCCCAGCCGTTGTCTTGCCAGAAGGCGATACCTGATTCGTTTTCATGAAAGATGAGTAGAACGACTATCATCTTACCCCTCGTCAACCAATCACCGAAACTGAAAACTGCACACTACATACTGAACACCGTCCCCCCAACCCCGGCTAATCCAGCCAGGTTGACAATACGCGCTTGAGAAACACCCTGAGTTACGGCCGTACAAGCTGCCCGCACTTTAGGAATCATCCCATCCGTAATAACTGTGGTGGCAATGAGGGATTCTGCCTGTTCAATGGTTAGGGTAGACATGATCGTACCATTTTGCAGCACACCCGGTACGTTAGATACAAGGCTCAGAATAGAGGCCGATAATGCCTGGGCGATAGCGCTGGCCGCTTCATCGGCGTTTACATTGTAAGTGATGTTGTTCTGGCTGAACGAAATAGGGGAGATAACGGCCGTCCACCCCCCAGAAGCCAACTGCTGCAACAACGTTCCATTGACGGCTATAATTTCTCCCACCAACCCTAAATCGGCTGTCGGGTGTTGTTTTTTACGGGCGGTGAGAAGACGGCCGTCTACCCCGCTCAAACCTACAGCCTGAATTCCTTCAGCCAACAACGCCTTCACAATTAACTTATTGCTGTAGCCCGACAGCGCCATCTCTGCCACCAGCAAAGATTCGACATCGGTAACGCGCAGCCCATCCACTTTTTTAACGCTCAACCCCAACTTTGTTTGCAAATCAGCAATCGCCCTACCGCCGCCATGAACAATGACGACTGGCTGACCGGTAGTGGCCTGAATTTGCTGCACACCTTGAGCCAATCCCTGTAAAAAGGAGTTGTCTGTCAGTTCATTCCCACCAACCTTAATCACTTGCATACAATGTTCACCCTGTCACCTTTTCACCTTGTCACCCTGTCATTATTAAACCAGTCCTGTTGTTTCCTCAATTTGGAAAACAACATTCATGTTTTGTACCGCTTGCCCGGCCGCTCCTTTCAATAAGTTATCAATAGCGGCCGTGATGACAAGTGTATTTCCAGCCTGCGTTAGCCCAATGACACATTTATTGCTGTAGGTGACATGAGCCAATGTAGCCAACTTTCCCGGTGGCAAGACACAAACAAACGGTTCCCCGGCATACATAGCCAGGTAAAGTGATCGTATCTCTTTCAGTTCCCATTCAGCGGCCAAAGTAACGTAGATAGTCGAGAGAATGCCACGCGGCACAGGCAGCAAATGGGGAGAAAAGATGAGTTCCGGAGCTTCCTCATGCCACCCGTTGATAACCTGCTGCATTTCTGGCAGATGGCGGTGCGCCCACCCAATTTTGTAAGGTGTGAAATTATTGGCGATGTTGATGAAGTGGGTGGTGTCGTTCGCTCGTCGCCCAGCCCCAGACACACCAGATTTGCAATCGGCAATGATGGGGGCAGTGAGGGGGAGGTTGGCTTGCAACAGCGGCCGTAACCCCAACAACACACTCGTCGGATAGCAGCCTGGCACAGCTACCAGATTGGTATCGGGCAATTGTTCCCGCGACCATTCAGTCAGGCCATAAACAGCTTTATCTAGCAAATGGGGAGCGGGATGTGGTCGGCCGTACCACTCCGCATACACATCCGCATCATGCAAACGGAAATCGGCGCTGAGGTCAATAACATTGCAGCCGGCGTTGAGGGCTGTGACGGCCGTTTCCGCTGCGGCCGCATGAGGCAAACACAAAAAAACTACATCTACCTGGTCTAGCGGCGCTTCTTCCCCAGCTATGAGCGGTAAATGTGGCGCTTGCGGATAAATATCAGACAATCGCTGCCCGGCAAATGATTGTGACGTGGCAAATTGAATCTGCACATCTGGATGATGTTCTAAAATTTTCAGTAACTCATACCCGGTATAACCCGTTGCCCCAAAAACGCCTGCATCAATCATTTGTTTAACTCCAATCTCTCAATCTCTTAAAATCCAATCCCACCCAAGCTATCTGACCCTCGATTTTATTCCAACAAATTGCCAAAAAAAAACCGCCAGACCCTTGTGTGTGGGTCTGGCGGTTTTTAGTTCCAATTGTGTATGTGGCTCAAGCAACCTCAAATTCCAGACCTATAGTCCGGCGGCGACGAGGGAATCGAGAGGTAAAATGTTCCACAAAATAATTCATAGGGGCAAATGCTAACAAATAAATGACAGTTGTCAATGGTTGAAGGGGATTTTGGGTGATTTGTATGGGGATGTGGCCGTTTCCTTAGCCAGTTTGCACAGAACAAAGGTTCCGCCTTTCCAAAAAGGTGGAACCCTCTCGCACTATATACCTTGCCAATTTTCCCTTTGCGTATTAAAACCATGTTCTATGATGCCTGAAAAAGTACAACCCCGCCTCAATTTTGATTGGGCTATTTATGTAGACGCCACATTGGCTGGTTTAGCAATTTTAATACCGGTTCCACTGCTGGACGTGTTTGTTGAATGGTTATTTAAGCGGCGGATTCCCCAGGCAGTGGCTAAATGCAACGGCCGTAAACTAGACCGCTACGTTGTTCATTATCTCAATTCCGAACCATTTAGTTGTCTGGGCTGCTTGCTGTGGCCGATTACCCTGACCCTCCTTTTTCTCAAACGGCTGTACCGCACCATTCTCTATTTTCTCACTGTTAAAGAAGCTTCCGACAAACTTAGCCTGTATTGGCACCGTGCTTTTCTAATTGATTTCATGGTGCGGCGGGGTGATCTGGATGATGAGCAAATTGCCAAAACGGCCGCGTTAGCCATGTATGATGTACTCAATAACTTGACGACCAGCCCCTTAAACCAGCTTGCCAAACAAGTCATCGCTGGGATGCACCATGTTTTGCGGACTATCTGGCGTTGGCGACGGCGCAAAGAGGCTGACGATAATTTGAAAACTGCTCAAGCAGAAATGTCCAATGCCTGGGATCGTTTTGCCCAATATTTACAGGAACTAGCCAAACAATATGTAGCTACGTTTGAACGATTTCAAAAGGCACAGGTGGCCGATACCATCGTCCTCAATTCCCCGGCAGAAACATTAGCATCCCGTTTGGTTGAAGCTCGCCATGATGAAAAAAATGAGCAACATGAAGATGCCAGTCGCTAATGTAAACTGCTACCAGCCCATGATCCGCTGCAAGGCAGGCACAATCTGATCGGTGATTTTTTGTTGGCCGGCAATGTTGGGGTGATAATCACAACCATAATCCTGGGGGGCAATGAGATTGTTGGTCATGGGTAAATAATGAACGTTGGGGTCGCTTTGGTTACTGTTCAGGTGGGTGACGGCCGTTTGTACATACCAATTAGCCGGTTCCTGAATAATCGGCGGCGACATGGCAAGTATCGGCGTCAGCGGGTAATGACGGCGGATCGTATTTAGTAGATCAATATACGCCTGCACAAAGATGGCCTGGGAGGGATAGGGGGTTGTAGAAAAATCGTTCGTGCCCAGGTTGATAATGATGACATCCGGCTTCCAGCGTTGAAAATCCCAACGGGAGTCCAGTTCATATGAGAGCGCCCGTTCGTAACGGGCGGTCATGGGAGCGGCCGAAATCATATCTGGTTCGTTGTAGTTGCGAATGACGCCGATGCCGGACACGGCCGTTGTCATCATCTCTGCCTGAAATATCCGCCCTAACATAGCTGCATACGTTTGCTCCACATTTTGTGTAGCCGCGCTGTAGGAACAGGTGGGCGACTCTCCTTCTACCCCATACCCGGCCGTAATAGAATCGCCAATCACTTCAATGCGCCGAGTCGGCCGCGGTGGCGGTTCCTGGATGTCCCCTCCTGACGGCAGCACAAACCCGCGAAAAATCCCAGAAGCCCCCTCAAATTCAGTGCGCTTCACCAGGCGAAAACTGTGCTGCCCAGCATTCAAATTGGACGCTGCCAGATAAGCATCCTGTCCGGCAACTGTTCGCAGCACCGTTGGGACGCCATCCACATACAGGTTGTACAGATTGTTGCCGTCCTCCAACAACAATGTTAATGATGGCCCGTTGAAAGCGGCTTCGATGGTTGCGCCTATCCAGTCAAATTTGGGCGCGGCCGAATGGGTGAAGTCGAAACGGCCGATATAACTGATATACGGATGATCAGCGGGAATGGTCCGTGGCCCGAAGGGGGTAAAGGTAGGCGGCAAGGTAGGTGATGGGGTAGCGGTGACAGTAGGCGAGGCAGTAATGGTTGGCGACGGCAGCGTCATGCTGCGCTGCAAAAATGGTGTGGCAGTTGGGAAAGGTGTGCTGGATGGAGAAACGGCCGTTGCCGGTTCAACTTGATGGGTAGGAATGGAGGTCTGTTCCGATTCTGTACAAGAAGCTAACAAGAGAGTGAGGCAAACGGCCGTGAAGCAAACAAATCGCATACCCCAATTTTACGGTAATAGTGCGGTCAGTGAAAATAAACAGAAGCACTCTGAGCATTGGCACCATCTTTTATTATACACGGATGGGAAAAACACAGGTTTTCTTTTTTATCCGTGCCCCTATCCGTGTATACAACTCCCCTCCGACTTTTGCAGCATTGTTTTTTAGCTATCCAGGAGTTTCACATTATCCATCAAAGTAAAAAAGCCTTCAACGACAGTGGGGTGAATGTACATATCACGGTAAAACTTTGTCCAGGGAATGTTGTTACGCATGGCCGTCATGAGTACCTGTACCACTTCTCCCCCTTCAATGCCTAAAATAGCTGCTCCCAAAATCTGGTCACTGTCTGCGTCAATAACAATCTTCATCAGGCCGTTCGTTTCGCTGCGTTCAATGGCACGCGCCACCCATTCCATGGGAATCTGTCCCACTTTCAGGTTATAGCCTGCTTCTCGCGCCTGGGTTTCTGTTAGCCCCACCCGCCCCAATTCTGGGTCAGTAAAGAGGGCATAGGGGATGATACGGCCGTCAGTCGTCGCATCTCCCCCATTGACCACATTCTCGTACACAATCAAATGATCATCATAGGAAACATGCGTAAACGCGGGACCTCCTTTCACATCGCCCATCACCCACACACCAGGCACATTCGTTTCCAAGCGGTTATTTACCGAGATAAACCCGAAGCGATCTGTTTCAATACTGGCCGCATCCAACCCCAACTCATCTGTATTTGGCGCACGGCCGATACCCAAAAACAGATGAGACCCATCTAGCTGCTGCATCTGTCCATCCTTGCTTTCGATGGTGAGTGTCAGGCCAGATTGTGTGCGCGTAACGGCCGTTGCCTTCGACCCCAAATAAAACTGTATCCCTTCACCTTCCAGCATCTTTTGCAAAGCGTCAGACACATCCTCATCCTCACGGGGAATAATACGATCCATAAACTCTACCACACTCACCTGACTGCCAAAACGTTGGAACATTTGCCCAAACTCCAACCCCAGATAACTACCGCCCAAAATCAGCAAATGTTCTGGTATATCTGTCAAATCCATAAGATTGCGATTCGTCAGATAAGCCACTTCGTCTAAACCGGGAATGGGAATAATACGCGGCCGTGTGCCCGTGTTAATGAAGATGCGTTCGCTGCTTAATTGTTCGCCGTTTACTTCTACAGTATACGGGCTGGTGAAACAGCCGTGTCCCCGGTACAAATCCAACGTTTCCCGGCTGTACGCATGACTTTGCTGTCCCGCCCGCCAGGACAATACAAGATCATCTTTACGTTTGACGACGGCCGCCAGATCAACCTTTACAGCGCCAACATCTACCCCAAATTCGGCCGCGCGACGAGCCATGTGGGCTACCCTGGCGCTGGCAATCATCGTTTTGGTCGGCGTACAGCCATAATTAATACAAGAGCCACCCAAATGATCTTTCTCAATCAAAGCCACCCGCCAGCCTAGATCGGCAAATTTATGGGCTAACGGCCCACCTGCCTGACCAGCGCCGATGATAATTGCATCATATTGTTTCATCTGTCTCCTCCGTGTTTCGTATTCCGCATTCCGCATTCCGCATTCTGTATTCCGCCTTCAGTAGCCGTTTGCTCTGTGGCTTCCCTTTTGCCGGCATAAAGGCCAATTTTGTGCTGGATAAATTCATAGCCCGATTTCACCTCAAAATAAGTAAAACCTATATTGGTAGCCTGATGCCCAGGCATATCCAGATCAATCCAGTAACAAACGCCTTTATAAGGGCAAATATAAGTGCGGTCTGTTATTGTCAGATTACTCATGTCCACTGCGTCACGATCAAAATACCAGGCGCCTTCAAAAAGTTGAACGCCACCATTTTCCTCGGCCGTAGCCAACATCTTGCCCGAAAAATTATCCCGAATCGTGATAGTACGTCTGTTCATAAAAAAAACCTCACACCTTTCATGATGGGGTTATTTGCGCCAATCTTACAGAGGTTCCACTTTTTCAAAAAGGTGGAACCTTTACACAATGTTAAGGATAACGGTATGTCCCATCATTCTCCGTAACTTCCCCCACTTTCAGGTGCGATGCACTTTTTAGCCTTTTACAAGAGCGTCGCACCTCTGAAAAAGAGAGCTTGCTTACAGTACGGATCTCCCCCGCCGGGTAAGATTTCAACTATGCAACAAATCTATCATTGTATAACATAACTCTTGACGTCAAGAAACAACTAATCAAATAACAAATTTACTGAACAAGGTTCAGACAGCCCTGAAATTTATTATTGCCGGAGTGGCAATAGGATTAGGGAGTCTGTCTGACCCGAAGCCGTAAGGAGGCGAAAAGTGAACATTATTGCAGCAATTGTGGCTGGTACTGTGGGAACATTAGTAATCACTATGGTTATGGCCATGGCCCCCAAAATGGGAATGCCAGAAATGGATATCGTCGGCATGTTAGGCTCCATGTTCGACAAAAACGGTAATCGGACCGTCGGCTGGATTATTCATCTGATGATGGGCATGATCTTTGGCATCGTTTATGTTCTTTTATGGAGCGCCGGCGCTGGCTCCGTAAGCATCCTCTGGGGAGCGCTCTTCGGGATGGTTCACTGGCTAGTTGCCGGGTTAATGATGGGCGGTATGGGTATGATGCACGCCGGTGTAAAAGCCGGTACCATAGATGCCCCCGGCGTCTTCATGACCAACAACGGTGGCACAATGGCCTTCATGGGCGGCCTGATTGGGCACGTTATCTTTGGCATCGTTGTTGCTCTGGTTTATGGACTGTTTTAATTTAATCTAAATTGAGATTGGAGATTGCCGGCAATCTCCAATCTCTCAATCCCCTATAAAAATGACCCCGCCACATCCCCTCATTGCCCGACCACTGGAAACTGTACACAAAAAAGATGCCGACTATGTTTTCTATGAATTTACTCGTAGTATTTGCCCCCAATGTCGCCGCGTCATAGATGCTCAGATTCGCCTGCGCGACAACAAAGTGTACATGTTCAAACGCTGCCCCGAACATGGCCCTTTTGAAGCTCTGGTTTATGGGGACGCCCAAACCTACGTTAATGCGGCCAAATTCAATAAACCGGGAACCATCCCCCTGCAACACACCACCGAAATCGTACATGGTTGCCCCCACGACTGTGGCCTTTGTCCCGATCACCAACAGCATGCCTGTGTGGGCATCATCGAAGTCAACACCGCCTGTAACATGGACTGCCCCCTCTGTTTTGCCGATGCCGGGCATGGTTACAATCTCACCCTGCCAGATGTGGAACAGATCTTAGATCATTTTGTAGCCGCCGAAGGGCTAGGCGAGGTGATTCAATTTTCCGGTGGTGAACCGACCATCCATCCCCAAATTATTCCCATGCTCAAAGCAGCCATGGAGCGCAATATTCGCTACATTATGCTCAACACCAACGGCAAACGGATTGCCTACGATGACGAGTTTCTGACCCAACTCAACAAGATCAAACCGGCCATTTATTTTCAATTTGATGGCTTCGATTCAGAAACGTACCGCATTATCCGCAATGAACCGGATATTCTGCCGGAGAAGCTAAAAGCGCTAGATCGTCTGGCGGACATTGATTGTCCCGTCATCCTGGTGCCAGCCATTGAACAGGGAGTAAATGAGCATGAGATTGGGGCCATCGTCCGCTTTGGTTTGGAGCACCCGGCCGTCTTTGGGGTTAATTTTCAGCCGGCATTTCACAGCGGCCGTTACAACACCCACGACCCCATGAAGCGCATTACCAACCCCGACATTATCGCCCTGCTGGCCGCGCAAACAGAAGGCATGTTCCGCACCACCGATTTTGTGCCCGTGCCCTGCTGCTTCCCCACCTGCAACTCTGTCACCTATGCTTATGTCGAAGGAGAAAATGTGTTGCCCTTGCCCCGTCTGATTGATATTGACGATTACCTGGATTACATCAGTAACAGTGCCATGCCTACCTTGGACCTGGATGTCAGACGGGCCTTGGAAGGGTTATGGTCTTCATCGGCCTTACCAGGTTTGGAAAAAGCGGCCGATGAGTTTGCGCTAACCTGTGCTGCCTGTGGCTTGAATATTGACATGGGGCCGCTAGACGGGGGCATCTTCATGGTCATGCTGCAAGATTTTCTGGACCCGTGGACATTTAACCAGAAAAATCTGATGAAATGTTGCAAAGAAATCTTGCTGCCTGATGGCAAACAAATTCCTTTCTGTGCTTACAACAACGTCGGCTACCGGGAACAGGCTCGCAGCCAGTTAGCCACCCGTCAACACGCCCGTGCCAAAGCGAAAGCACAAGGCATTCCCTTTGTGCCGCAGCCATTAACTTTTTCTTTTGGTGAAGTGCAAGGACCTAATCCTAAGGGCTTGCCCGTAAATAACTTTTGAGTTTCCAGATTGGTTCACTCTCGAAAGAGTGAACCAATCTGGCCAAGTTAAAAACGAGCGTTCCCTAAACTTTGGCGACGCCGGAACGCACTTTAAGCAAGCCACCCCCTTTTTCCAGGTTCCGCTGCAAACCCGGCGGCGAGATTTTCGTCTACGGCCGGTTGCCGACGCCATCGCCGTGTATGATTCCTTAGATAGCCCCTTTCCCATCTAACGACGGTAAGCTAAATGATCTTGGGGGGTGAAGACGGCCGTAGCCCCAACTTTATGTGTGATAATTGGGTAACTCATGAACTTCTCCCAATACCTATTGTAACCACAGATGAGTTAGCGGTTTGGTAATTGGGTAGCAGTGGAGACACTTTTGCTCATTTTACTTTTTGGGTGTGTATTTTACATCTGATATTGAAGCAAAGTCAGCATCCTGCGTCCAAAGCACCGCTTCGTGTTCGCGTGCAGTTGCCAGCATAATACTGTCCGCCATTGGTATTTTCAACTCATCCGATATTTTAGCGGCGCTGATCGCAATCACTGTGTCTAAGACCACAACCTGCCCTTGCATCATCACAGCGATTGCTTCGAGGGCGTTATCTTTTCCCTTTTGCTGCAAAACACGTTTAAATACTTCGTACAAACTGATTGTGGGCACAAGTATTTCATCCAAGTTTTCTATAGCTGGGGCAAAGAACTCTGCGTTTGACCCATCCGCAAAATATTCTAACCAACCCGAGGAATCCATCACATTCATACACGATCCTCTTCACGATTAACAGATGTATCTATTCCTTTCAAAAAACCACGAGCCAATTTAATGGGCCTAATCGGTATAAGTTCAATACGGTTTTGATATTGAATAACCTGTATTTTTTGACCTGGTTGAATATTTAGGGCTTCACGAATAGCCTTTGGGATGACAACTTGATATTTAGGCGAGACAGATACGGTAATCATACAAAATATCCTACGAAAACAAAATTGTATTACGCTAAAAAATTATAGCCCAAATATTCAATCGATACAATATTCTGTATTCTACAGATTGAGAATATCGACTATTGCTACCGCCGCCTCGCCATCACCTTCCAGCAAGGCAGACCGGTATTGTTCAAAACTTTGACGGATGAGCATCTCATCGTTAAGAGTGGATGTTGCACTTGGAGTAGAGATCAGAATTGAAATGATATTCCTATCAGGCGTGGGACGCATCCCCGCGGCAGAACGCGGAGATTACACGCTGTCATTTGATCATGGCGGCTTTGTCCACAAAGGCAAGATCGCACCGGCTCCGGTTGTTATGGGCACGGCCGTGCCGCTGAATGGGAATGAAACGGCCGAAGTTATCAGCGCCAATGGGCATGCAAGAATTACAAAAGATGACAGTGATATTGTTTGCGCGAAAACAAATGACGGATCTCTACGAGTAGAACCGAATGTCTACGAAAACATGCGCCAGGCGCTGTAACCCAAAACCAAAGTGCATACGATTTTCACTGTTGACGGCAAAACGCTGGTGCCGACCCGTGTGCTTAAAGGCCCCTGAACAAAGAAAAACATCATCGAAGCTTACCAGATCGACTTGTCTGGCGATCGCATAGACTTGTTGTTTGAAACCATTTTGCCGGATGTTAGAGAAACACACGGCCGTGGGCACGGCAAGGCAGTCAAGTATCGTGGTTATAAGTACGTGTTATTCGACCCACCCATACTGATTACCCCTAACAACGCAGATGTACCTAATGATGCAAAACCGGCGCCAACCCCGGTCAAGGTGCAAACCACAATGCCGCAGAGGTTGGTGTTTGGGGTGCATAAGGCTGACGGCCGTGTTCGGAAAAATGGACTCGACCCTGTAGCTCAAAAACAATTAAGCATGTTTTAGTTCAAAGAGCTTCCTCGCAAAAGTGGGGGAAGCTCTTTGAAAAGAAGAAAGCATGAACACAACCCTATGATTTTTGCAAGGATTTCGCTATAATGAAATAGTTGAGTCATGCAAGAGTCGGTGAGCTGGTTGTGCAATCGTTAGCTTTGATTAGTTTGTTGTTGTGGTTGGTGGTTTACGGCCGTGTGAGTATTGAGGATGTTGACAGCCATTTTACTATAGTAGCTGGAAAATCTACCGCAGCAAGGTTGGATAACAAATTAAAGTGCCCCCAATTGTTGATCACGGAGGGAAAGAACAGAATGAATGGTCCTAAGTTGACAGAGGAGCGGATACGCAACCATCTCGATAGCAATCAAGTAATGCGCGAGAGAATGTGCCTTGCACTTCTTCCCCTTTTAGGTCCGTATACGCATGAGCGGCCACGTCGCCCAAAGGGAGGACCAGATGGCGGAAGAGATATTGAAGCTGTTTATCAAGGTGCAATTCCGGTATGGGGTGCTGTTGGATTCAAAAATGGGGGAGGTGTGGACGATTCCACAAGGGCGGATGCAGAACACAAGTTCAAGACAGATCTCGATCGTGCACTCGAAGAAAACCCATCTCTTGTTGCATTTGTATTCTTCACGAACGTGGATTTGACACCGACCAGAATTGAACTGCTGAAAACTTATACACAAAGAAAGAATGTTAACATCGTAGATATTTTCGATATGGAACGACTTCGTCACGCTCTCGATAGTCCAGAGGGGCTAATTGCAAGGCTACACTATCTGGATATCCCAATGTCACCCACGGAACAACTAGCCCTTGTCTCTAAATTTGGAAATCAATTGCAAAATGCGGTTACCGCAAGATTTGACCGCGTAGAGAGAACACTTGGGCAAATGGAACGTTTTCTAGACTGGCAGAAGCCATTACAGCGCCTTGATGTGTTTATCGGACTCCACAACCCCGAAACAAGTTCGAGTATTGGCAATGAAGCAGTTCTTCTGAAAATTCACGGACTACACGATATTGATAAGACTTTTTCGTGTCTATGTATTAACCACACCGGTCACCAGTCTTCCAGTAGTTCTCTGATTACAAGGACTTACATGTGGAATAGTGATAAACCAGGAAAAATTCTGTTGTTTCGCCCGTCAATTGGACGGTCGGCTCGGATAATAACTGCATATAGTGAATTATCCCTAACCACTGGAGGGCAACGAGTACGAATAGCTGATTTAACCATTCTTAGATTTGACGCGGTTTGCACTCTTGGTTTCCAAAGCAAGGTCCAGCGTTTAGCTATCGATGCCAATGGGTATGAATTGTTTAATTATGAACCGGACGGGCAAGGGCAGGTAAATACTCTAGAGTGGCCAGAAGATTTGGCCTACGATGCCGAATCGAAGCAATGGGTATCACTAATCACCGAAAAACAACACAATCTATTGTTCGAGCCGCCGAAACCATCAGGGCGATTTTTACCATTAACATAATACTTAATCAGTGAAAGTGGATCCAGGGCGGCAGAAACGCGGCGTTAGCTTACCGACAAAGTATAAGTTGCCATGAATGAAAATAATTCTAGGGTCGGATTTGGTTAGTTTGTTATTGTGGTCTGTTCATTGGAGCATAGCTGTTAATTGGCTGGCGGTTTTACAGCAACGCAGATGGAATTTGGCTAACCGGCCCCGCGCTACTTAACCGTGGCATTGGCCTTTGGAACGGTTAGTCGGATAAAACGAATTCAGAGAAGTTTATCCGACTAACGTGCAGGTTAATTAAGTAGTTAGTGGGCAAACAATGTAAACCAATGTAGCGATCAATTTGTCTCATTTTGGAATGGGCTATTATTTGAGCAATGAAGGCGATAAAGTATGAGTTCAGATAGACACGAAAATTTGTGCTATTTGCTTAAACGTATCAGTTTAGTTGGCTTTATAATGTCAATACTGTTTTTCATACTTAGTGCTATCGCTGAAAATGAGGTGCAAATTTGGAGTCTACGAAGGCAACGCGTAGGATAACGCATTCAAAACATGAATGCTTGCCCGAAATGTCAATCGCCTGCGACCCTCCCGATTTTCGGGAG
>JAAEOP010001350.1 GCA_024223125.1 Chloroflexota bacterium | reverse complement strand
AGCTCTGAAAGCGATTGAAGAGCTGGGCTATCCGGTGGTGCTGAAACCGGCCGTGGGTTCCTGGGGCCGATTGTTGGCTAAAGTGAATGATCGAGAAGCGGCCGAAGCGATTTTGGAGCATAAATCTACTCTGGGTTCCTATCACCATTCCATATTTTACATTCAAGAGTATGTGGCTAAACCAGATCGGGACATCCGCAGTTTTGTGGTGGGGGAGGAGACGATTTGTGCCATTACGCGCCATTCGGCCCATTGGATTACGAATACGGCGCGGGGCGGTACGGCCGAAAACTGCCCCATCACCCCAGAGATTGATGCTGTGTCGCGGGCAGCGGCTACGGCCGTTGGCGGCGGCATTGTGGCTGTAGATTTATTAGAAACGCGGGACGGTCGTCTCCTCGTCAACGAAGTCAATTACACCATGGAGTTCCGCAATAGCATCGCCCCGACTGGAGTGAGTATTCCTGACAAGATTGTAGATTATGTGGTGATGACGGCCGACGGGCGACGGGCGACGGTGGTCAACAGTCAGCGGTCAATCGTCGGAGAATCTCTATGACGGTACGGATATCTATCGTTGGCGGTTCAGGTTATGTGGGTGGCGAACTACTGCGGCTGCTGCTGGCCCATCCTCAGGTAGCGGTGGCGCAGGTGACATCGCAGCGGTTTGCCGGGAAGTATGTGCAGGGGACACACCCCAATTTGCGCGGCGCGACCCGGTTGAAATTCAGCGCGGTTGAGGATTTGCAGCCTTGTGATCTGCTATTTTTAGCCCTGCCTCACGGCCGTGCTGCCACCCAAATTGAACAGTTTGCTACTCTGGCGGAACGGGTGGTGGATTTGTCGGCCGATTTCCGTTTGCGGGATGGGGCGTTATATGAAGCGTGGTACGGCCGTCCTCATCCTAATCCGACCTGGCTAAATAACTTTGTGTACGGTTTACCAGAATTACATCGGGAAGCGTTACGGGAAGCGAGGTATGTAAGCGGTGTGGGCTGTAACGCCACTGCTGCCAATCTGGCCTTACTGCCATTAGCCAGAGAAGGTCTCATGGAGCAAGCAGTGATCGAGGTGAAAGTGGGGTCTTCAGAAGGGGGCAACCGTTTCAGCCAGGCCAGCCATCACCCGGAACGGAGCGGGACGGTACGCTCTTTTGCCCCCACCGGCCACCGGCATCAAGCGGAGATGATTCAGGCGTTGGGGCAATTTGATTTGCATTTTTCGGCCACGGCCGTGGAAATGGTGCGCGGCGTCTTGTGTACAGCCCATGTCTTCCTCAACCAGAATTTAACTGAGAAGGATTTATGGAAATTGTATCGGGCCGCCTACCATGACGAACCGTTTATCCGGCTGGTGAATGATCGCAAAGGCATTTACCGCTATCCCGAACCGAAAATCCTAGCGGGCACGAATTGGTGCGACATCGGTTTTGCAAAGGATGATCGCTCGAACCGGGTGGTACTTATCAGTGCGATTGATAATTTGATGAAGGGGGCAGCGGGTACGGCCGTGCAGGCAATGAATATGATGATGGGCTGGGATGAAAGGCTGAGCTTGGAATTTGTGGGATTACACCCTGTTTAATGGTTAGGTTAATGATCAATTGTCAATTGGCAATTATCAATTGGAGTGAAACGACTTGATTGTTGTAAAAGTTGGTGGCAGTGAAGGGATTGATTATGAGGCAGTTTGTGATGACATTGCTCAGTTGGTACACGGGGGGCAGCGGTTGGCGCTGGTACATGGGGGCTCTAGTTTGACGAACCAGGTAGCGGAGGCATTGGGGCATCCGCCCCGGTTTGTGACCTCGCCCAGCGGCTACACCTCGCGCCTGACGGACCGGCGCACAATTGAGATTTTTGAGATGGTGTACTGCGGCCAGATGAACAAGGGGATTGTGGAACGATTGCAGCAGCGGGGGGTGAATGCGATTGGGCTGAGTGGGCTGGACGGCCGTCTCTGGTCTGGCCCGCGCAAAAAAGCAATTAAGGTGGTGGAAAACGGCCGTAAACGTATCATCCGAGACAGTTACACCGGCATTGTGGAACGTGTAAACACCGATCTGCTCAACACATTGCTAGATAGCGGCTACTTGCCCGTACTCACTCCTCCGGCCATCAGCTTTGCCGGCGAGGCGATCAATGTGGATGGAGATCGGGCGGCGGCGGCAACGGCCGCGGCTTTGGGTGCAGATACGCTGGTTATTCTCTCCAACGTCCCTGGCGTGTTGCGACATTTCCCCAACGAAAGCTCACTCATCACCCAGGTTAGTCCGGATGAAGTAGACCACATCGCCCAAACCTACGCCGTAGGACGTATGCGTATCAAATTGCTAGGCGCTAAAGAAGCCCTGAATGACGGAGTGAGTCAGGTGATTTTGGGAGATGCCAGAGGCAGTCAACCAGTAGTACAGGCATTAAGTGGAAAAGGAACGGTAATCAATGATCGATGACCGATAACCGATGACTGATAACCGATAACCGATGACCGGAGAAAAAATGGACACAATCACACTCGAAAACAAATCCACATCCGGCGTGTATGGCAAACGGGACGTAGCTATTGTACGCGGGCAAGGAGCGACGGTTTGGGATGAAAACGGCCGTGCCTACATAGATTGCGTGGCCGGTATTGCCGTAGCCAGTGTGGGACATTGTCACCCGGCAGTGGTGCAGGCCATCACCCGGCAGGCGCAAACGCTCATCACCTGCCCGGAGATGGTATACAACAACCAGCGGGCACGGGTTATGGCACGATTGGCGGCTATTTTGCCGGGCGATTGTGACCGCATTTTTCTGTGCAATTCGGGGACGGAGGCAGTGGAAGCGGCGCTGAAATTTGCCCGCTTGAGTACGGGCCGGACAGAGGTGGTGGCGGCAATGCGAGGGTTTCACGGCCGTTCTCTAGGCGCACTTTCGGCTACATACAAAAAAGAGTACCGACGGCCGTTTCAGCCCCTCGTTCCCGGTTTTAGCCATGTACCCTTTAACAATCTGGCACGAATGGATAAGGCGATTACAAAAAATACGGCCGCCGTCATTTTGGAAATTGTGCAAGGAGAAGGAGGTGTGCGTGTGGGCAACCCGGCTTATTTTCAGGCGGTGCGCCGGTTGTGCGACGAGCGGGGGGCGCTGTTGATTGCGGATGAGGTGCAGACGGGTTACGGCCGTACCGGAACCATGTTCGCCTGTGAATTTGCCGGTATCGTGCCCGACCTGATTTGCCTGGGTAAAGCAATGGCCGGCGGCATACCCATGGGCGCAGTGGGCATTGGCGGTCGGGTAAAGAATCTGATGCCGGGTGTGCATGGTTCTACCTTTGGCGGCAATCCGCTGGCCTGTGCGGCCGCCAATGCTGTTTTGGATCTGTTTGCGGATGAGGGGTTGGACGGCCGTGCGGCCGAGATGGGCGCTTACCTGATGGCACGACTGCAAGAAATCAATTCTCCCCTCATTCGGGAAGTGCGCGGGTTGGGCTTGCTGGTCGGCATGGAACTGAAAATTCGAGCGATGGACATGGTACGCGATTTGATGGAACGCGGCGTTTTGGCATTGATGGCCGGGGCAACGGTACTGCGATTGGTTCCTCCCCTGGTTATCACCCATGATGAAATTGATAGCGTGGTTAAAGCAATTACGGAGGTATTGGCTGAAACGTAAGGGCTAAAAGACAGATTACGGATTACGTTTTACGGATTACCTTCAGGAATTAGGGCAATGAGCAAACGCAGAGTACGATTTACCGATTCAGAATCATGGAAATACTGACGTACATCAGGGTCAAGGACGATAACGCATTTGTCTGGTTCATACTCTTTTACAGTCATAGAACCGTCTTCATGATGAATGGTGACGCGGTATCCCTGGCGCATTTCTTGAACATGCTTACCCCGCACACCACCGGAAAAATCGTATTCGGAACGCATCTCTACGTGTTCATCAATCGTTTTGTTCATAAGTTTTTCTTTCAGCATTTGTTGCTAAACGGCAGCTGATAAGCCGAATAAGGTCTCCTCTTTCAGTATACACCACAATCAGGAGACGATTACGATCAGAATAGCCGAGGTCAATAAAGCGGGTTTCATCAAGGGAATGGTCAGGATCGAGAATGGTTATGGAAAAAGGATCTTTGAAAACAGATATGGCCTCTGCAACGGTTCACCGATTCAGAATCATGAAAATATTGACGCACATCGGGTTCGATTACAACAATGAGTGGTTGCTCACTTACAGATTCTTCGTCGGGAATATATTCATGCGTCGTGACGCTGCCATCTTCATGATGTACGGTGATGGTATGGGGGCCTTTCGGGTCAAACTTGATTCCACGCTCTGCAAAGAACTCTTTTACAGGTTTCATCCGCTTGAAATCTTCTTCTGTCAAAGGTGGAATATCAGAAAAATCAATATCATCATCTGTCATTGCGTCCAAACGCTCCCAATCAGTTTCCGATTTCAGTGTAAAAGATTTTTTCTTCATAGTGAGAGTATATAGGTGTGAGTAATACTATGTCAATTGATCCTGTTGTGTTTTTAGAGGAGTTGATAAAGATAAAAAGTTTGTCGGGGGAGGAAACGGCCGTCGCCCAAACCCTCGTCTCCCAAATGGCAAATTTAGGGCTGACTGCCCGCATTGATGAAGTGGGAAACGCCATCGGTGTGCGTGAATGTCCAGACGAAAATGGCGCAATCACCCATGAAATTGTACTGCTGGGGCATATGGATACTGTCCCTGGAGATATTCCGGTGCAGATTGTGGATGGTAAGTTATACGGCCGTGGCTCTGTAGACGCCAAAGGCCCCTTAGCTGCCTTTGTCATGGCGGCAGCACAGGCTGACCTGTCACCCGGAACCCGCGTGGTACTCATTGGCGCGGTTGAGGAAGAAGCGGCCACGTCCAAAGGGGCGCGGCATATGGTCAACCAATACCGGCCAGACTGGTGCATCATTGGGGAGCCGAGTGGTTGGGATGGGGTGACGTTGGGCTACAAAGGGCGCCTCCTAATTGATTATGAATACCGTCAGCCAATGAGCCATACGGCCGGGCAGCAACGGGGCGCGGCCGAGGTAGGTATTGCCTGGTACAACCGGCTGTCCGATACCATCAAGGTGTTCAATTTTGAGGAAAGCCGCCTGTTTAACCAACTGCTCCCCTCCATCCACCAAATTCAAACCAGCAGCGACGGCCTGACCAACAGCATCACTATCAAAGTGGGGATTCGTCTTCCGCCCCGTTTTGATGTTGACGAGTTTCAGGCAGAGGTTGAAGAATGGGTCGGGGAGGCGATGGTGCGGTTTTACGGCCGTGAAGCAGCCTTCCAATCAACCCGCAGCACACCTCTGGCGCGGGCCTTTATCCGCGCCCTACAACCAACTGGGCGCAAACCCCGTTTCAAGCTCAAAACAGGTACCTCCGATATGAACATCGTCGGCCCCGTGTGGAACTGCCCTATCGTCGCCTACGGTCCCGGCGACAGCCGCTTAGACCATACGCCAGAAGAGCATCTGGCGCTTGAGGATTATTTACGCGCTATTGAAGTGCTTAAAACAGTAATCAGTATTCAGTCAACAACTTCCTCACTGAAAACTGAACACTGAAAAGGAAAAATCTATGAGCCTACAAAACTATTCCATCATCGAATCTACCCTGCGCGAGGGAGAGCAGTTTGTTAATGCGTTCTTCTCCTCGGCCGAGAAGATTCAGATTGCCACGCTGCTGGACGCTTTCGGCGTGGAATATCTGGAACTGACCTCACCGCTGGCCTCGCCGGAAAGTTACAGTGACTGTGAGACCATCGCCAAACTGGGATTGAAGGCCAAAATCTTGACCCATACCCGCTGCAACATGGAAGACGCCAAACGGGCTGTAGATACCGGCGTAGATGGGGTGGATGTGGTCATTGGTACATCCTCCTATTTGCGGGAATTCAGTCATGGCAAGAGCATTGAGCAAATTCTGGATTTGGCCCAGGATGTGGTCGCTTATCTGCTCAGTCAGGGGGTGGAAACGCGCTTTAGTACAGAGGACAGCTTACGCAGTGATGTGGAAGATATTATGCGCGTCTACCGGGTTGTCAGCAAACTGGGTGTGCATCGGGTGGGTATTGCGGACACGGTGGGCGTGGGCACGCCGCGCCAGATTTATGACCTCGTTTCCCATTTGCGTCAGGAGCTGACGTGCGACATTGAGTTTCACGGCCACAATGATTCCGGCTGTGCCATTGCCAATGCCTATGCGGCGCTAGAAGCGGGAGCTACCCACATTGATACCTCCGTGTTGGGCATTGGTGAGCGGAATGGCATTACGCCATTGGGTGGTTTGGTAGCCCGATTGTATGCCACTGATCCGGCTTCGGTAAAGAAATATCACCTGCCGCTGATTCGCAATCTGGATAGTCTGGTGGCACGGCTGGTGCGGGTAGATGTGCCTTTTAACAATTACATTACAGGGTTTGCCAGTTTTACCCATAAAGCGGGTATTCATGCCAAAGCGGTGCTGAATAATCCGGGCACGTATGAAATTTTGCGGCCGGAGGATTTTGGCCTGACACGCTATATTCATGTGGCTCATCGTTTGACAGGCTGGAATGCGGTCAAAAACCGGGCGGAACAATTGGGTGTGCATTTAGATGATGCCCAAATTAAGTATTTGACGAATGAAATCAAGGAGATGGGGGATCACGGCCGTCTCACGTTGGATGATGTAGATACCCTATTGTATGATGCGGCTAATCAAAATATTGTCGCAAAAGGAGTAAATAATAGTGAAGCATTTGAATACAATGGAAATTGAGGCCAGGATGCCGCCGGTGACTGAATCCCCGCAAGGTGGAGGCGCGGTAGAGATGATTGTGGCCCGGTCGGAAACGGAGAAGCGGCAGGTATTGACGACAGGCACGTTTACACAGGAAGAGGGCTTGGTTGGGGACAATTGGCGAGCAAAGGGCGGCAAATATACGGCCGACGGCCGTGCCGAACCAGACCGGCAAATCACCCTACGGAACACGGATTACGAAATACGAAATACGGAGAAAAAATGAGACAAACATTAAGCGAACAAATTTTGACACATAAAGCGGGACGGCCGGTGCAGCCTGGCGATCTGGTCGTCATAGAGCCGGATGTGGCCATGGGACATGATTCGCTGTCGCCTGGCATCATCAGGGTGATGCAGGAGCGGTTGGGCGCTGCCCGCGTCCACAACCCGGAACAGGTGGTGCTGGTATTGGATCATGTGGCCCCAGCTTCTACCGTAGGCGTGGCCGATAACCAAAACCTGGTGCGTCGTTTTGCCCAGGAACAGGGGATTCGCCTGTTTGAAGTGGGGCGGGGTATCTGCCACCAGGTATTGGTGGAGGAGCGCATCGCCCGACCAGGGATGGTGGTAGTGGGGTCAGATTCGCACTCGACCAGTTATGGCGCGGTGGCTGCATTTGGTACCGGCATGGGGTCTACGGATGTGGCCCTGGTGTGGGCGACGGGCAAAACGTGGCTGCGGGTACCGGAGACGTTAAAGGTACAGGTAAACGGTCGTTTCCACCCCGGTGTAGACGCCAAAGACTTGGCGCTTAAATTGGGCCGCGAACTAACCATTGCCGGCGCTACCTACATGGCGATTGAGTACCATGGGTTAGAGTGGCTGCCACTGCCCGGCCGTCAAACCATCAGCAGCATGGCGATTGAATTGGGCGCTAAAGTGGGCATCTTCCCGCCGGTGGGTGCGGCCGCCGATGATGGGGCTGTGCCAGACTGGTTATTTGTAGACCCGGCAGCCACTTACGCACAAACGGTCACGATTGATCTGGACGAGTTAGAGCCACAGGTAGCCATTCCCCATTCGGTGGATGATGTGGTGGATTTGGGGGATGTGGTCGGGCAAAAGATTGATGTGGTCTTTTTGGGGACGTGTACCAACGGCCGCTACGAAGACATGCGTGACGCGGCCGACATTCTTAAAGGCAAGACGCTGACTCCTGGAATACGGATGATTGTCAGCCCGGCCAGCCGCCAGGAATTGCAGCGAATGATTGCCGATGACACGCTGAACACGCTGCTGGAAGCTGGTGTGACGTTGACGACGCCCGGCTGCGGCCCGTGCATGGGGCGGCATCAGGGCACATTAGGCGAAGGGGATATTTGCCTCTCGACCGGCAATCGCAATTTCAAAGGGCGTATGGGGCATCCTACGTCGCAAATTTATTTGGCAAGTCCGAGTGTGGCGGCAGCGACGGCCGTGACAGGGCGGATTACGGACCCAAGAATGGTAATCGGTGAACAGTAATCAGTAATCTGTTGACCGTTCACCGTTCACTGATTACTGATTACCGATAACGGAGAATAACATGGCACGAGTATGGAAATTTGGCGCAGATGTGGATACTGACCAGATTGTACCGGGGCGGTACGCGCCGTATATGTTAAAGGCAGGGCAAGATGTGCAGGATTATGCTTTTATCGAGGCGCGGCCTGATTTTGCACGGGAGGCGCAGCCGGGAGACATCATCGTGGCCGGGAATAATTTTGGCTGCGGTTCATCGCGGGAATATGCGCCGGAGGCGTTACGGCGGCGGCAAATTGGGGCGATTATCGCGCCCAGCTTTGCCCGCATCTTCTTCCGCAATGCTATCAATTTGGGCATTCCACTCTTTACGGCCCCGAATGTGGTCACGATGTTGGCAGATGGGGATGAGGTGGAATTGGATTTGGCAAACGGCCGTATTCAGGCCGGAAACATGGTAATCGAACTACCTCCTCTGCCAGACTTTGCGCGGGAGATTGTGGAAGCTGGCGGGATTACGGTGTATGTGAGAAAGTACGGCCGTTTTCCAGGAGAGTACTAGATAGAGCTTATGAACCAAATCCGAAACTGGCTTTGTATTGGCAAGTTGAGTGTTTATTCTGTTTGTGGAAGAATAAGGGTATGATGCCGTGCGTATTGACCACATCGGCTCCACATCTTGGCTGCTAAAGACATTATTGATATTCAAAATTCATGTACGGGAAAACGGCCGTTTCAACCAACAATACCCCCCCTCTTCCGCGATTATCTGCGGACGCATCCCATCATGCAGCAAGGGTACGCCGTTATCAAAACCAGGTTAGCGGTATTGTCTTTTTTCGCAGTTCAGCAAAAGTCGCCCGGTAAAAGGTTCGGGAATTCCAATTCCCGATACGAACAGCCCCGGGCGACTTTTGCGGTATTGTCCTTTTTTCATTCGACGAGGAGAAGGGAACGTGACACATCCTGAATTTTCTTTAGACAGTAAAATCGCTTTGGTAACAGGCGCAGGCCAGGGGCTGGGTTTGGAAATAGCTCGGGCGCTGGCCAATGCTGGCGCTTTGGTTTTGGTGAATGGACGGGACGAAACCAATCTGACAACGGTGGTTGAGATGATTACGGCCGACGGTGGTTCTGCGGCCGCATTACCTTTTGATATTGCCGAGGCAACGGCCGTTGCCGCTGCCTTTAACCGGATTGTGGTGGAGTACGGCCGTCTGGACATTCTGGTTAACAATGTGGGCATGCGTGACCGTCGCCAACTCTTTGACTTTGAATTGGCTGATATGCGGCGGCTGCTGGAAGTGAATCTTATCGCCCCCTTCAATTTATCCCGCCGGGCAGCGCGGTTGATGATGTCAAATGACGACGGCCGTATCATCAACATCACCTCCATTGCCGGTCCCATTGCCAACCGTGGAGATGCTGTTTACACGGCCGCCAAAGGGGGGCTGGCAGCATTGACGCGGGCGCTGGCTGCCGAACTGGGCACAGCGGGAATCACCGTGAACGCAGTGGCTCCTGGTTTTTTTGCCACCGAAACAAACGCGGCGATGGTGTCCAATGAAGCAATCGCCACCTGGTTGGAGCAGCGCACCTCTTTGGGGCGTTGGGGGCAGCCTCCCGAAATTGCCGGCGCTGTGGTTTTTCTGGTGTCACCGGCCGCATCCTATATTACCGGTCAGGTGTTGGCAGTGGATGGCGGGTATCTGGCCCACTTCTAAAATTAGACCTGCGAGGTTTCTATCTTTTGTGCCAGACTGGCATAAGAGTAAAAAAACCTCGCAGGTCTTCTCTGGTAAAGGAGGCAAAAAATGCCACAATTATGTGTGATGCCAGGCGATGGCATTGGGCAGGAAGTGATTCCAGCGGCGGTGGCGGTATTAACGGCCGTTATCCCCCAACTAGACATCATTGAAGCAGAAGCAGGCTGGGAAACCTTTGTCAAAAGAGGCGTATCTGTTCCCGCCGCAACGCTGACCAAAATTCGAGAATGTGGCGCGGGACTGTTTGGGGCCGTCTCATCCCCAGCGCATAAAGTGACTGGGTATCGCAGCGCCATTTTAACGATGCGGCAAGAGTTGGATTTATTTGCCAATATCCGCCCCATAACAAGCTGGCCACGTGTGTCGCCGCGCCAGGGCATTGATATGCTCATTGTGCGTGAGAATACGGAAGGTTTGTATGCTGGACGAGAACGATTGCAAGATGGCGGGGAAACGGCCGTAGCCGAGCGCGTCATCACCAAAAAAGCCAGCCGCCGTATTGCCCATAAAACGCGGCGTCTCATGCACAGCCAAAATCGCCGCAAATTGACCATCGTGCATAAAGCCAATGTCCTGCCCCTGACCGATGGTCTGTTCCGCGACAGTGTGCGCGATGTCTTCCGTGACCAGACAGGTCTGAAGATTGATGAATTGTTGGTAGATGTAGCGGCACTAAAGATGGTGGCGGAACCAGAGCGGTTTGATGTAGTCGTGACAACCAATTTGTTTGGCGATATTTTATCTGATGCGGCCGCATACTGGGGCGGCGGTTTGGGGCTGGCACCATCGCTGAATTGGGGAGAGGGCACGGCCGTAGCCGAACCGGTGCATGGTTCCGCCCCAGACATTGCCGGGCAAGGGGTTGCCAATCCCATTGCTGCCATTCTCAGCGGGGCGCTGCTGGCGCGACACGTCTGGCAGTTGAGCGATGCAGCCGATCAGATTGAAACGGCCGTGCGGCAAACATTGGCTCATGGGGATGACGGCCGTTTGCAATCCACCGCCGCCATCACCCAATCCATTTTGGGCCATCTTTGAACGCCGTACCAGATTGCATCAGGTTTTCTCTGATCATTCTCTGTGATCTCAGTGTCCTCTGTGGCTTTTTTCAGTGGACTCAAAGTTAAGAACGATCTCTAAGACAAAAAAAGGTCTCCTGAAATTCAGGAGACCTTCTGCCGTTCGGGGGAACGGGCACTACATAAATTCGAGAGAGGAAGTAGTGCCCTGGGTCTAGTCGGTGGTTGTTCCAGTCGCGTTTCTTTTTGTGCCAGTTTGGGGGAGGTGTGTTTTCTCGAATTTAATAACCAACCAGACTTAGTGAGCATTATAACGGAGAATTGGAATTTGTACAAATACTTTTTGAAGTAATTTTCGCCTGACAGTAGGAAATCTGTATGGGTCGCTTAAATCATACCGCTTTTTTTCCTTTATGAGCGGAACGAATTACAATTCGATCCCATGAATAACAGTGTAAACCATGCCCGCCGCCGTGCAATGATTCGTCTCATTGTGATCACGGCCGTCCTCTTTTTCGTCCTTCTTTATCAAGTCAAGACCCAGCAGCACGGCCGTGTCGCCATCGCCATCGCCAAAAACAACCAGATGCTCACCATGGGCAGCGATCCCCAACTCCTGCTCACCCTGGCTGATCTACCTGCTGCCCCGGCCAACACCCAATTTGTAGAAGCAGTCCGACTGGCAGCCAGCGAAGCACAACCCTGGGATTGCGCCGCGTATGAATGTGCCCTGGCAATTTTTTACGATCTGGCACAGAGTCTGACCATTCACCAGATTGTCAAACCGGAAACGGGACAGATTTTAGGTCAGTGGGAAGATGTCTACGCTCGTCCGGCAGGCAGCAGCCATGTACTACCTCTGGCTATGGAAATTGCCGCCGCCGATCCGCAGGTCACGGCCGTCCTTGGAGACATTGGCGCGGTAGACCCGGTGATGGTTCCCATGTCTGGCTGGCTGGCCGATGACGACTGCCGCGACCAATGGTGTGTGGATTTGACTTTTCATTCGCCGCTGGAGGACGGCCGTGTCTACCACGTCTTTGTCAATTTAGAGCAGCAGAAAGTAGCCCGCACATTTTACACACGCGGCCGCGAGGAACTCAATGCAGCCTTACCCGTCAGCCAGCGGGACGCCTTCCGCAACGGCTGCCATGATGAATTTGGTTGGCATCTGTGCTGGGAGATGACGGCCAGCGACGGCCTCAACTTTACGGAAGCCACTTACAACGGCAATCCTGTTTTCACCAGCGTCAAAATCGGGCAAGTTGAAGCATGGTATCCCAGTTGGCCGGGTGGTTATCGGGATGAGATTGGGTTTAATGCCTCGGTACGGCCGTTTGGGGGTACAGACCTCATTCCATTTGAAGATGGTTTTGAAGTGGGGCAGATGTTTACCGAATTCAGCCGTTGGCCCAACTGCATTTGCTGCTACCGTTATGAACAAATCGTCCGTCTTTTTGCCGATGGTTCCTTTGAATTCCGTTTTGTTTCCCATGGTCCCGGCTGCGATGACCTCTCCCAGTATCGTCCTTTTTGGCGCATTGAACTGGCCGGGAATCAGGATGTGTGGACATGGCAGGAGCAGGAATGGACGGCCGTAGCCCAAGAACAAGAATTACACCCCTTCGTGGAAGACCTCTCCCCCGACGGCTACAAACTAGCCACCGATAACGGCGAGCAGCTTTACCAATGGCAGCTTGAACGCACCGACCCGCTGGGGTTAGATGAAGCACGGCTGTTTCTGCTGCAACAGAATGAAAATGAAGGCGAAGGCCCTATCACTGCCGGCCCTGGCGACACTTACCAGCCGCCGCGCCAATGGATCAACAACGACCCAATTTCAGGTGAGGAAATGGTCATCTGGTATGTGCCCATCTTGAAAACGAAGAAGGGCGGCCCCTGGTGGTGTATGCCTGACCCTGAACCGGACATTAACCAGTGTGACGCCATTTTGCGGGCTGTTCCCACGGCCAAACTGAACCAACCTACCGCTGAAGAACTGTCCCAAATGCCAACGCCAACAGCCACAGCCACGGCCGCGCCCACCAACATCCCCGCCCCCACACCCACACCGCGTCCCATTGAAGGGGCAACGGCCGAGGAAGTCATTCTCAATTCTGGCTGCGGCGCTTGCCATGCTATCGGCGCTTTGGGTGAAGGGGGTAAAGTAGGGCCAGATTTGTCTGATATCGGCGCAGCGGCTGGGGAAAGAATAGCCGGTTTGTCAGCGGCCGATTATCTGCGTCAATCTATTTTAGACCCCAATGCGCATCTGGTCCCCGACTGCCCCAATGGGCCATGTCTGGCGAACATTATGCCCCGTGATTACACCAGCCGCCTGACGCCAGAGCAGATTGAAACGATGGTCACTTTTTTGCTGACCCAAATTGAAGTGGCGCCAGAAGAATTAACAATTATTGGGGATGGGGATTTGCCACCTACGGCCGTATCCAAAAGCGCCCCCCTCTCTAAAACAACCAACCAGCCTGCTGCGGCCGGTCTGGAAGCCCAATTCGCGGTTCAATTACTCCTGTTGGGGATGGTCTTTTTGCTAACGATGATTCTGGTGCGGCAGCGGCCGTATGACGAAAAATCGTCGTAGCCGCGGCTACTTCCTTTGTTGGCTTAAAATGGCAAGCAGGCCAGAGGGAAGGAGAACGGGAACGGGTTGAGTTTCAAAATCTTTGACGTTACGGGTGACGATGTAATCTATGTTTTCGTGAACGGCCGTTGCCATTTGCACAGCATCCTCAAAATCATGCCAACCCCAACCTAGAGCTTGTCGAATGACAGTATCATCAATCATTCCCACGTTGAATGTAGAAAGCAGATGGGTAAGTGTGGCTGCGGTCGTCGCCCGATTTTGAAAACGAGACATGATATAAAACAAGTTGGTAATCGTATGGGCTGCCAACAAACCTGCAACTTGCTGGCGGGCAACAGCGTCTACAACATTGGCTGAATCCTCATAAAAAGGTTGACGTACCTGGAGTACATCGAGAATCACATTTGTATCAACCAGAACGCGGAGACGGTCAACCATATTTCTCTACCAGATAATCGTGATACGTTTCTTCAGCATCAATGTCTGCTGGCAAAATACCGGTCAATTGTTGTACAAATGGAGTATGTTCATTTTCCTCAATGTTCGTCAAGTCAAGGAAAAAGGTCTCCACTAATTGGGAAATAGATGTATTGTGTTTTTTAGCATAGTTTTTAGCTTGATCTATTAGTCGAGCATTCACACGCAGAGTCAGTTTCTTTTTTTCTTTTAATAGCATATTGCACCTCACTTTGCCGTACAGTTTACACAAATAACACACGTCACACAAGTAAAAACAACAATTCAAGGAAGCCAGGTAGGGAGGATGCCGCTGGGTGTGACGGGCAGCAGATCGCCGGTACTGACTTCTAGCAGCCAGATACCAGGTTGAGGGTTTGATTCTTGAAAATTGACTCGTTGGAAGAGGAGATAACGGCCGTCCTCAGACCAACGAGGCGGCCCATAATAAAACTGTGTGTCGGTGGTTAAGGGACGGTTTTCACGGCCGTCGGCCCGCATCAACCATAATTGACGACCGGCGGCCGTGCCTGCCGGTTTGCGACCATAAGCAATCCATTCACCATCGGGAGACCAGGCGGCATTATCGTCATTGACATTGCCCGCTTCACCTGACAAGACGCTAGAGTCACCGTTGGTTTGTCCCAGATAGAGATGAATAGCTTGGTCAAAATCGTGGCTGTGTTCCTGGTGGCTGGTCTCATTTTCATCGCCGTGGTACACAAGCAGATCAAAATCGCTGAAGAGGAATTGGGGGATAGTAGGATGCCACACGGCCGTATTACCCAACACATTAGCCAGGCGCGTCTGGGTTCCCTGGCCAAACTCATACAAAACCATTTCTTCATGTTGGGGGTTGGCGTAACTTAACCAGGCGCCGTCGGGGGAGACGGCCGCATTCTGGCTAACGGCCGTCTTATCTTCCTGCACAGGTACTGTTTCTAATGTCTGAATATCCAGCCACCAGAGGCGGGGGGTATTGTTTTTACGTCGTTCATAAATAAGGCGACGGCCGTCGGGATGCCACACCAGCCGCTCACACATTGTTTGCGGGCAGGTTAAAAGGGTGCGCTGGTTGGCAGCGGTACGGCCGTGCCAATCAAACAACTTAATCTCTGTACCGCCATCTTCCCCCTGGACAATGTAGGTTACGGCCGTGCCCATTGGCGAAACAGCAAATTCAAGAAGATCATCACTTTCCTGGGTGAGTTGAGCGGCCGCTTTATCATTGAACACATCCGTCATATAAAGCTGGTAAGTTCCCAATTCATCTTGATCCAAAAAAGCGACGGAAGGAAAATTTGCCGACAGCGTAGCTCGGCCGCTGAACTGATTGTAGAAGGTCAGTAGGATAACGCCTAAAAAAGAGATGAGGATGAGGAGGGTTACGGCCGTGATCACCACCCGCCCTACTTTCCCCGGCTGCCCCAATGTCGCTTCATCTTCCAACGTGTCTGATTGCCATTCTTCCATAAAAAAACCAACTTTCCTACAGAGTCATCCGCCCACGTCATTCCAACCGTAGGGAGGAATCTTTTGACGTGTCAGGCGGAGGATTCCTCACCCTCTTTGGTTTTACTCCGGGCTATATAGGGGTTCGGAACGACAGGGTTGGGCGGTTGGAAAATTTGCTGTGATTGCGCTAACACACGATGGGCGGAACTCCGTTACCACTCGCCCGCCCAGACAGAGATCAGCGACCTATTGAGATGGGGGACGAACAACCACCACCTGGAAACCAACATCGAGGTCACGGTAGCCTGGAGAGAAGAGGCTGCGAGACGCCGCGCGCGCAAAGTCTGCATTGCCGCCCCACGAACCGCCGCGCAAGACACGCCAGTCATCACTTTTGTCTACGGCCGTATCTTGTGGAGTCTTATATTTATTCAGGCACCATTCCCACACATTGCCACTCATATCCACACAACCGTACGGACTGTCCCCTTGCGGCAAATATTGTCCTACCGGCGTCGTCTTGCCCACATTGTCATCAAAATTACACAGCTTATCCGTCGGGTCATTATTACCCCAGGGGTATTTCCGTCCATCCGTACCCCGCGCTGCTTTTTCCCATTGTTCCTCTGTTGGCAGTTGCAAGCCCGCCCATTCGCAAAAAGCCACGGCATCGTACCAGGTTACAAACACGACTGGATGATCCGCTTTATCGGCCGGAAATGTACGCTTTTGTTTATTCCAATTGTAGGGCCTATCCATATCATCATCATCTCTAATGGGTACGTCGTAATTGAGGTTGGCGTCAATAAACCGCTTGTAAACGGCATGGGTCACGGCCGTTTTGCTTATCCAATATTCCGGCAACTTCCGCTTTTCCCCTTTGTCGCCATACTTAAATTCGCCCGCCGGTACACGCACAAATTCCAACCCCGTTTTCTCATGGACAAAGGTGTCTCCAGAAGTCCCCGGCACTTTCGGAAGTGCCGGGGACTTTTTTCTACCGCTCCGACGCGGCTCAAGTTGGGGAGCCGGCTTTTGCAATTGCTGCAAAGCCACAGCTTGCAAAGCAGCCACATTGCGGTAATCGGGCAGCAGCACATCTATTTTCGCCGCCAACGTCAATACACTCAACCAATCGCCATTTGCCTGCGCTTGTTGTAATTGTCTATACAATGGCTTCACTTGCGCTTCCTGCTGTTGCCGTTTGCTGTCTGTAGGAGCCTTTTCTGGTTTTGGGTCAGGTGTTTCAGGTTGTGCGGGTGGCCTGGAAATCTGTGGGGACGACACTGTTTCCCTCTTCAATTCGCTCAAAAGAGCTTCCATATTCCACTCGTATTCTTTATCTCGAAACGAAAGGGATTGCCACTGCCTCCACAATGAGGGTGGTTTACAATCTTGCACATTCAAAAAAAGAAGACGGGCTTCATTTTCATTATCCAGGGCAATAGCTGTGTTTGCCTCATTGTTCACCCACTTGGAATTGATGGCATTTGGCGTTAACAGCACCAGAAAAACGCCGCTCTCATCCAAACCCCGGCCAATAGCCGGTACCCATTTTTCACCGGGGCGGATGCTGTCTGGTGTAATGAAAATGTCATATCCGTTTGCCCGCAAATCATGGGCAACACGCTGCGCCATTTCAGCGTCCTTCGACGAGTGACTGACAAATATTTGCTTGGGGTTTCGTGGCTGGGATTTATATTCTTGCGGGGGCGCAACCTTTTTCTTCAGCTGGGGAAAGGTCTTTCGATACACATTTTCCCGTTCTTGCTCCAACGCCACCAATAAATTCTCCCTCTTTCTACGCCGTTCACAATAACCAATTAATTTGTTAACTTTCTCGGTCATACTCATGTTGTTGCCAAAGTAATTACGAGATACTTCTGTAAAATAGTCCAGACAGAATGAATCCAACTCAACATGGTCGAAGGAGTCCAAAATAAATTCACGGAGTTGTTTGTTGTTTGGCGTTATCATGAAATCATCCTCTAACTATAAACTATGCACGTTATTGATCGGCAACCTTATTGTAAACAATTTTGGGCAATTCGACATCTGCAATCACAAAATTATCGTCAATTATCCTGCATTATCGTAGAGGCGAGACAGGCGGGTAAAACCTTGGCCATTCACCAATGCCTTGTCT
>JAAEOP010001349.1 GCA_024223125.1 Chloroflexota bacterium | reverse complement strand
TGGCAAAATGTGCCTCCACGTCATCGTAGCGTTCGCGCCGCCTTTGCCTCCTCCTGGCAACAATTGAGTGAGGTTGAGCGTGTTGCCTTTGCCAATCTATCTATCTTTAGCGGCGGTTTTACGCAGAAAGCAGCCCAAGAAATAACGGCCGCTACACCAGAAACATTGCAATCCTTAACGATCAAATCATTTTTGCATTATCATCCTGAAAACGGCCGCTATGACATCCACCAATTATTATGCCAATTTGGGGCTGAACATCTGGCCCAAGAACCGGAACAGTTGACGGCCGTTGGTGATAAACACAGCCGCTTCATGCTCCATTTTATGATCAACGCCAATCTAGTTCGTGACGATAAACCAGACACACAACTCTGGCCCAAACTACGGCAAGAGATGAAAAATATACGCTCTGCCTGGGACTGGGCTATAGAGCGCGAACAATTTTCTTTGCTCAATGACTGCCGTCCCCATCTGGCCCGGTATTATAATTTGCGCGGTCCTTATGCCGAAGCGTATCTGGTTTTCTCCCAATCCATTGAGAACCTACGCGCTTGGCTTAATGCGCCCCACCCAGAACCATTGGCCGGGCAGCAACTTCTGGGCAATCTGCTCATTGAGTGGACTCGTTTCCTGAAAGAGAAAGGGTTGTTTGAGCAAATAACGGCCGTTGCCCAAGAGATCATCGCCTTAGGTCAACAATGCCGCTCATTGTCAATGCAAGTGTCTGGCTACTTCTATTGGGGACAGGCCTTAACCAATCTGCGTAAATTTGACACAGCACAAAGTAAACTGCAACAAGGATTAACATTAGCCAATCAAGCTAATGTGCCCTTTCCTCAAGCTCAAATATTACGCCAACTGGGTGTGCTTGCTTATTACGGCCGTGATTATGATCAGGCCAAAACTTATTACGAGCGGGCGCTCTCGCTTTTTCGGAAATTGGGAAACGGCCGTGAAGAAGCAGGCGTTCTAAATAATCTGGCATTGGTAGCCTATGTCCACCATGATTACAAAACAGCCATCACCATCTTTCAACAAGCCGCCCAACTTTACCGGCAGCTTGGCGATTATTGGGGAGAAGGATTGGCATTAATCAATATGGGAAACACATGCCAGCAATATGGCGATTACGCCGGTTCGCGGCAGTTCTATGAACAATCACTGCCGTTTAAGCGGCGGGTGGGCAATCGTCATGGGGAAGGGATTGCCTATGTTAGTCTGGGCTTATCCTGTCACCGTCTGGGAGATTATCAAGCGTCGCTGCGTTACAACCAGCAAGCGCTCGAAATTGCGGCTGAGTTGGATGATATGGATGTACGTGCCTTTGCTCTCACATTCATGGGACACACCCTTTTAACCACAGATAAATTAGCGACCGCACAGGAAGCATATGCGGAAGCTTACCAAATCAGATTAACGCGCAACCAGCCCCAGTTGGCAATGGAGCCGTTGGCCGGTTTGGCGGAGACATTGTTTCTAACGGGAGATTTGGTTCAGGCAATGAAATGGGTAGAACTCCTGTATACATCTCTATCTGAACGAGGCATAGCTGGTACTGAAGAACCGTATCGCCTCTATCATATCTGCTTCAAAATATTAGCCGCCAATCAGGATTCAAGAGCCGCACTGATTTTGGAAAAAGCGTATGCTGATTTGATTCAATGTGCCAGAGAAATTCCTGAACCAACCATTCGTCATACTTTTTTGGAAAACATCGCCGCCCATCAGGCTATTATCTCGGCTCATAAAGAGATGAAGTTTTAAATCAGCGGATCAGCAACCTGCCTGCTCAGACGATATTACCTCAATTATACTTTTCATATGAAAACAGCTATTTCACTATTTCATACTGTCAAGAATTATCTTTGGTTAAAGGGTTGTGTCAAACGCCATATCCTGAGGTGAAGTCCCCGGCACTTTTGGAAGTGCCGGGACTTATCAACGCTTAACCTGCCATAATATTGGAAGTTTGCCCGCCAAAAGTTGCATGGTTATAATGTCTCATTGTTTGTGTTTACAACAAATAGGATGGAAATATGAGTACGCAACCTGCTGAATCTCGACAAAAGATGACAATTCCTCGATTGTGGGCCAAGAAAAGCAAGAGCATCCCCATTACGATGGTCACAGCTTACGATTACTCCTCGGCGCTGCTGGTAGACCAGGCAAATATGGACATGATCCTGGTGGGTGATTCGCTGGCAATGGTGATGATGGGACTAGACAGCACCAATCCGGTGACGATGGAGGTGATGCTCCATCACGGCCGTATGGCAGCTCGTGGCGCTAAATCAGCTTTTTTGGTGGGTGACATGCCTTTCATGTCATATCAGGTGAGTACGGCAGAAGCGGTACGGAATGCAGGCCGTTTTTTGCAGGAAGCGAGCATGGAGGCGGTGAAACTGGAAGGCGGACGGGAGGTCGTGGATCGCATTCAGGCGATTGTAGCGGCGGGCATTCCGGTAATGGGTCACATCGGCCTGACGCCCCAGTCGGTGACGAGTTTGGGTGGATATAAGGTGCAGGGGAAAACGGCCGTTTCCGCCCACAAGCTTTGGCAAGATGCACAAGCCCTGCAAGAAATCGGCTGCTTTAGCATGGTATTAGAGGCAGTTCCAGCAAAAATTGCCGCCGAAATCAGCCAACGTTTGCAGATTCCCACCATTGGCATCGGCGCCGGCGCTGGCTGCGACGGACAGGTTCTTGTCTACCACGATATGCTGGGTCTGTTCGATAAATTCCAGCCCAAATTTGCAAAGCGGTACGCCAACATCGGGGAGCAAATTCGGCAAGGGTTGATTACTTACCGCAAAGAAGTGGAAGCAGGTAGTTTCCCGGCTAAAGAACATAGTTTTGCCATTCCAGAAGCTGAGTTTGATGAATTCCTGACACTGGTTGATTGTGACGAAAGCGTTTAATGTAAACTTAGGATGCGTTCACAAATAAGTTTTGATAAGAAAACGCATCCGCAAAGGCTTGCCCGTTCACCAAAGTCCAAATTTAAAAACGGGCAAGCCCTTAAGACCGGACAGGTTTCCATGACAGCGTACAATGTGCCATTTCAACGCACCGTAGAAACCACCCTGAACCAATTAGATGAAATTGCCAATCAATAAGTAACTTTAGGAGACTCCAAAATGATTCCCGCATCTATCTTTATAGGATCATCGTCAGAAGGCAAACGTATAGCCGAGGAAATTAAAATACACTTCTCAGATTTTGAAACGGTTCGCATATGGGACGAGAATGTATTTCAACTCAATATGAGTTACTTAGACTCTCTCAACCATGCAGCCAATTTATACGATTATGCCATCATGTGTTTGACGCCAGACGATATTACCCTTTCAAGAGGAAATGAAACCAGTTCGCCGCGAAATAATGTACTGTTTGAATTAGGGCTTTTCATGGGCCGACAAGGGCAGCAGCGAGCATTTATCATCGCTGAAGAATCGGTTAACATTCTTTCTGATTTTCATGGTATTTCAATTGCCAAGTATCGCCAACCCCAAGATGGCAACCTATCATCGGCCGTCAGAAACGCCTGTACTGTAGTGCGCCGAGCCATAGAGAGCGATTTAAAGGTTGCCTCTCCTGGGTTTTTGCCTTCCACAGCTCTGGCTTTCGGCTACTACGAGAACTTTGTGGCCAAAGTTGTTAAGGTGTTAACTGATGATGAACCTGATTTAATTGATTTAGGCGATGGAACAATGCCATTACCGCTTAAGTTTGAGGAATTTAATTTCAAGATATTGTTGCCAAACAATTTAGGAATATTAGATGAATCAAATGACATCAAAATAAAACTCAGGCAACAGTATAAAAATCCCAAACAAGTCCAAATAAAAACATCTTATAGAAATTTCCCTTTTATGGTTACGGCAGATTTCACCCAAATTGGCTCCGCTGAAAAGCCTCAACTGTTTACTGAAAAGCTGCAACTCTTTGATGTCCCTATCACCCTCCGATCGTCAAGACAAATTATTGATTTCATATCAGGAATTCGCGGATTCGGTGACAGAGAAGAAGATAGGAACCGATCTGAAAATCGAGAAATAAAGAATTTCAAAAAGGCTCTGGAGTATTTAATTCGCAGAGGTGCTAAGACAGATTACGTCTCAGTAGAATGGTTGTAGTTCAATTGACTATTGTTCGCTCACGGCCGTAACCATGCTATAATCCCCGTGTCCTTAAATAGATGATTAGATATGTTGCCAAATATATCTGGTCAAACATAAATTCCTTAGGAGGAAACACCCATGAGTCAAAAACGTCTTACACGCCTTATTGTTGCTTTGCTGGCGCTTACAACATTGTTGATCGCCTGCCAACCCCAAACGGTAGAAGTGACCCGCATCGTCACTGAAACCGTTACCGAAGAAGTGGAAGTACCCGTAGAAGTAGAAGTGGAAGTACCGGTTGAAGTCACTCGTGTCGTCACTGAAACTGTGGTGGAAACCGTAGTAGAAACTGTCACTGAAGAAGTGATGGTTGAAGAAGCAGATCTCGGTTCAGAAGATCGGCCGATTCAAGTGCTGTTTGTTCCTTCTGTAGATGCCGACGCCATTGTTTCTGGCGGCGAGGCATTAGCCGCAGAGCTGAATGCTGTCACCGGTCTCAATTTTGAAGTCAGCGTCCCTACCAGCTACGCCGCTACCATTGAATCCATGTGCGCTTCCCCGGACGACACCATTGCTTTCATCCCCGCGCTGGGTTATGTGTTAGCCAATGAACGCTGCGGCGTCCAGGTTGGTCTGGCGTCCGTGCGCTTCGGTTGGCCGGTTTATTGGGCGCAAATTGTTGTACGCGATGACAGCGGCATCGAATCTTTGGAAGATTTGGCCGGTAAAACTTGGGGCGCGCCCAGCGTAACCTCGACCTCCGGTTTCCTGGTACCCAGTGCCATGCTGACCGACGCTGGTATTGAAACAGGTGAAGTCGTAGAAACAGGCGGCCATACCAACGCCATGTTAGCTGTAGCCCAGGGTGATGTTGATTTCGCCACCTCCTTCTTTAGCCCGCCGCTGCTGCCCAATTATGATCGCTGGAACCCCACCGCGGATGATCCGGAAATCTGGCGTGATGCCGACGTAGCTCCAGAACGTACCGAAGCCGGCCGTGTCTTTGTTGCCGGCGGTCCTGACGAAGGTGGTTACCGGGTTTTGGATGCGCGATCATCGGCTATGGAAACCTATCCAGCCATTTTCGACGAGACTCACATCCTAACCATTTCGGACGAGATCCCCAACGACACGCTCTCCTATGGAGCCGAGTTTCCCCTGGCCCTGGCGCAGGACATTTCGGAGGCCGTATCTGCATATGCTGGCTCTGACGCTTGCCAGGAACCGCCGGAAGGAACCGTCACCTTGTGTTCGGACGCTTTCTACAATTGGACAGGCGCCGATCAGGTGCTGGATTCGGCTTTTGATCCCACACGCTTCCTCATTAATGCTTTGGGCATGACCGAAGAAGATGTCTTAGGCGAATAATATTTTAATGAATAAGAAACTGGGCTATAGTCAATTTCAGCAAATTTAATTTTTTGCCACGAATTTTACGAATGATACGAAAAATGATTTTTAATTCGTGAAATTTATGAAATTCGTGGCAGATATTAGGTCTACTGAAATCTACTTGTTTGGTTTCTTTTTTTCTACTCCCCTATCTCCCATGCTACGAGTAAAAAATCTAACAAAGGTATATGAAGACGGCACGGTCGCTTTACGTGATGTCAGCTTTGAAGTGCCGGATGGACAACTTTTAGCTGTCGTCGGCTTGAGCGGATCGGGCAAAAGCACATTGTTGCGTTGTATCAACCGCTTAATTGAACCAACTGAAGGGGAAATTTGGTGGAACGACATCAAAATCTCCCATGTGGAAGGGGAGGAATTGCGACGAGTGCGACGCCGAATTGGTATGATTTTCCAACATTTTAACCTGGTGGCCCGCTCTACAGTGATGACAAATGTGTTAAGCGGCCGTTTAGGGTACGTCAATCCCATTGCTAGTGTTCTCGGCCGTTTTCCAGAAGCAGATGTGAACAAGGCATATAAAAGTCTGGAACGAGTCGGTATTCGGGAAAAGGCAGAAAATCGGGCTGACGAGTTAAGTGGCGGCCAACAGCAGCGGGTAGGCATTGCCCGCGCTTTAATGCAAGACCCGGAATTAATTCTGGCAGATGAACCGGTAGCCAGCCTGGACCCGGTTTTGGCGCACAGCATTATGGGTCATCTACAACAGATTAACCGGGAAGACGGCATGTCTGTTTTATGTAGTTTGCACTTTTTAGACCTGGTACAGCAATATGGAGATTGGGTCATTGCTCTGAATGAAGGACAGCTCGTTTTTGAAGGGCTGCCATCCGATATTGACGACAATCGTTTTAAGGAAATTTACGGGAAAGATGCCATACGCATCGGGTAAACGCAATGGCGACAAGAAAAAATAACGATGAGAACCGACGCCCCTGGCTGCGAGCAGTGGGCATTTTTGTAGCGATTGCGGCCGTTTTTGTTTTATATGCGTATGCCATTGACGTCACCCAAATTAATTTTACAGAGCCGCAAGACCCAAAACGGCAAGAAGTGACTACACGGGTAATTCGGGCGTTGGCCCGGCCAGACTTTTTTACATTTAACGAAGAAAAGCGCAGTATGAATATCGCTGTTCGGCAGCCATGTGAAGGGGAAATTAAGGGGTCGGAATTTTCTTTGGACGACGGCCGTACTGCCACCATCGCCCCCAACTGTGCCAGCAGCACCCAAGATATCATCACCATAACGGGAACGGGGTTCAATCCCAAAACTAATGGTATCATCCGCTGGTATCCACCGGGGGATGTAGCCACCACCCGCGCCCTTTCTTCCTTTAGAACTGATGGGGACGGCGCTTTTGAAGCTGATTTTACGATGCCGGATATACGGCCGTCTGAAGAACCACAGCGCATTGAAATCGAAGAAAAAACACGGACTGGCGGCTTTTTGGGAACCGGTATCATCGGCCTGAGCGAAGCCTCCAAAATCACCATCGAAAAAATCATCGAAACCGTGCTGCTGGCTCTCATGGCTACCACAGTCGGCACCATCCTGGCTATCCCAGTCGCTTTTATGGCCGCCCGCAACCTGATGGAAAATGTGGGGCTTCCTCTGGCGGCGATTCTTTCGGCCGTTATTGGCTTGCTCATCGGCTATGCGTTGGGGTCTAATATTACAGCCTGGCTGCTGCAACTGGCCAGCGCCTTAACCAATGACGTGTTAACCGGCTTGGGCATTGCCATCGGGTTGCTGGTGATTATTGGCCTCGTCCTAAAATTCGCCCCTCTCAAATTATCTCAGGCGGAACAAACCAGACTCTCTAGCTCCATCGAATGGCTGCGGGTGATGTTTATTTTGGTTGTCATCTTTTTTGCCATTGCTTTGCTGGCTTATTTAGGGATTTTATTTGGCAAAACAATAGAAAGTTCCTTGGGTGGCGCTGCTTTCCTGGCCCGGTTTATCTCCTTCTTATCTGAAGGCATCACGGTCCTTTCCCCGTTCATAACCGGACTTCTGTTGGGATTGGTGGGGATGTCGCTGGGCAGCAAATATGGGCAGGAAGCCATTTTGCGTAACAATGTGACCACAGGGCGCATATTCACTGGCATTGTCTCGGCCATTGGCGGGGCTATCTTCATTTACGCCATCGGCTCGGCTCTGAACTGGTTATACCAGTTTGACGAACCACAACTGTGGACAATCTATCCGGCGCTTATTGCCGCGGCCATTATGCTTGTCGTTGGCCTTTCAATAAACCCCAAACGGCAGTTCCCTATTGGCCTGACGATTTACACCGCTTTACGCAGTCTCCTGAATTTTATCCGCTCCATCGAACCGCTGATTTATGTGATTGTATTTGCTGTATGGGTGGGAATTGGCCCCTTTGCCGGTGTGTTGGCGCTTACCATCCATACCATTGCCGCTCTGGGAAAACTGTTCTCGGAACAGGTGGAAAGTATCTCCGAAGGGCCGATTGAAGCCATTACAGCCACAGGCGCCAACCGGATACAAATGGTCGTGTTTGCCGTTATTCCCCAGATTGTACCTCCCTTTATCGCCTTTACGCTGTATCGTTGGGATATTAATGTGCGTTTCTCGACGGTGATTGGTTTTGCTGGCGGCGGCGGTATTGGTTTTGTTCTGATACAGAATATCAATCTGCTTAATTATCGTCAGGCCAGTGTGATGATGATTGCGATTGCGGTGGTAGTTATTTCACTGGATTATTTGAGCAGTAAGATTCGTACACGGATTATTTGATTAAAGAAGAGATTGAGAGATTGGGTAATCTCTCAATCTCCAATCTCCATCTCATCCCCATGCGCTGGCCCCCATATAAGCACGTATTTTTTGATTGCGATTCCACCCTCACCACTGTTGAGGGTATTGATATTCTGGCCGAAACAGTCGGGAAAAAGTGGCGCGTAGGCGTATTGACCAATGCGGCCATGGATGGTAAGCGCGACCTGGAAGATGTGTATGCCAAACGGCTGCAAGCCATCCGCCCCACCCACGCCCAAATTCAGGAAATTCGCCGGGTATACAAGCGCAATATTGTAGAAGACGCCAAAGAAACCATTGCCGCCCTGCAATATCTGGGGCATCATGTTTATATTATCAGCGGCGGGTTGGCCGAACCGGTAGAAGAATTTGGCCTTTATCTTGGCGTACCGCGAGAACATATTCGGGCGGTGAATGTAGCTTATGACCGTCTTTCCGGCCGTTGGTGGGAAAAGTCGGAAGCGGCGCACAAATATCTGGATTATGAAGAAGGGGCGCTCACGGTCAGCAATGGAAAAGCTCAAATCGTCAAAACGTTATTGGGGAAGCAAAACGGCCGCGCCCTTCTCATTGGCGATGGCCGCAGCGATCTTTTGGCGGGTACGGCCGTAGACCTGTTTATCGGTTTCGGCGGCGTCGTTGAACGGTCGCATGTTCGTAAAAATGCGCCCGTCTTCCTGCACAGCCACAGTCTAGCTCCCCTATTAGCCTTAGCTGCTGGCCCGGCCGTCGGCAGTCGGCTGCAAAACAACCTCCATCAGGAAGCATTTAATAAAGGAAACCACTTAATCCAAACAGGAGCATTAACATTTAATAATGAACAACTCAAAACAAAATTTGAGCGTGCGGTCACGGCCGCACATCAAACTGTTCATCCTCGGCCCAATGAAAGTACAACCTGAAATTCTGGACGCCCAAGGAAAATGGATGATCGGCCATTGTCACCTGTGCCCGCAATAATTTGAATATTGACATTGCTGCTTTGATCAAAATTGTTCCCCTGTTATAATTCCGTCGCTCATCCCACAATTTTCCACTCCCCGCACTTTTCAAAACAAAGGAGTTTTGAAGATTGAGTAATTGGATAATTACTCAATCACTAAGTTACTCAATTACTAACTCATATCAACAAGGAAGTGTATATATGTTTCGTATTCTTTTTACTGACAATGTAAATCCCGTGGTTCTGGCTGAATTAAAGCAGGAAACAGATGTTGAATTCGATATTGCACCCCGGCCGTCGCAAGATGAATTTCGGGCAATTGTAGGCCAGTATGATGGCATAGTTGTTCGCAGCAGTGTCAAGGTAGACGCTTCTATTTTGACGGCCGCCAAACCGCGTGTCAAAGTGGTGGTGCGGGCCGGTGTAGGTGTAGACAATGTGGATATTTCGGCAGCAACAGAAAACGGCATTCTGATTGTCAATACACCAGACGCTATCACCGTCACCACCGGCGAACATACCATCGGTTTACTGCTAGCTCTGGCACGGCACATTCCGCAAGCGTATGTTTCGATGAGAAATGGCGCCTGGGATCGCAAAAAGTACACCGGCGTTGAATTGGCCGGTAAAACTATTGGGCTGGTTGGGTTGGGGCGGATTGGTCTGTATGTAGCTAAAATCTGCAATGCAATGGATATGAACGTCATTGCTTATGATCCCTTTATTGAGGCTGATTTTGCCGCTCAATACAATGTAGCTCTTATCTCGCTGGATGAACTTCTGGCCCGATCTGAGTACATCTCTCTCCATGCGGTGCTGAATGATGCCACCCGGAAAATACTCAACGCGGCCGTCATTGCCAAAATGAAACCAGGGGCGTTCATCGTCAATACGGCACGAGGAGCGTTATTGGATGAAGCTGCATTAACGACTGCTTTGCAATCCGGCCATCTGGCGGGGGCGGCTCTGGATACGTTTACGGCCGAACCGCTGGCAGCAGACAGCCCCCTACGGCAAATGGATAACGTCATCGTTACTCCCCATCTGGCAGCCAGCACGGCCGAAGCTCAATACCACGCCGGAGCGTTAGCCGTCAAAAAGGTGTTGGCTGTATTGCGTGGGGATGATTACGGTCGTGCCCTCAATGAACCGGCTGTTGGGTAGATATTAGACATTATCGGAAACAACTTTTTTGACAGGATTAACAAGGTTAACAGGATGAAATAATCCTGTTAATCCCGTAAATCCTGTCCAATTTCTTATTTCCGATAAGGTTTAGGTGATTAGGTAAGTGGGTGATT
>JAAEOP010001348.1 GCA_024223125.1 Chloroflexota bacterium | reverse complement strand
GCAGCCGATGTGGTCATAACGATTCTGCCGAATCCTTGTTCTTTCATCACTTTGAAAGCCGGCCGGGTTACGTAATAGGCACCGTTAAGATGCACATCAAGAACAGGATTCCAAATCTTGGCATCCTGCTTGATAAAGCTTTTATCCCTCAGGATACCCGCGTTATTTATCAGGATATCAACCCGGCCGAAGGTATCCATTGCAGTTTTAACAATATTTTCGCCCCCTTTGGCAGTGGCCACATTATCATAGTTTGCTACGGCTTCTCCTCCGGCTTTCTTTATCTCATTAACAACAGCCTGTGCCGGCGATGATGATCCTTTACCTGAACCGTCCGGAGCTCCACCTAGATCGTTAACAACGACTTTGGCGCCGGCTTTAGCAAGTTCAAGGGCGTAAACCTCTCCCAACCCACCACCGGCTCCGGTTACGATGGCAACTCTGTTGTGAAAGGAGATCCTGTCCATTTGTTCGGCTGCACCGGGAACCGGTGTTGCCTTCCAGAAATAATTTACAAATCCCCGCTGCTTATCCTGCACCCTTATCCTGAATGTCATCTTCATAGGCAGCCCGACTCTTAAATCTTCTGCAACACAGTCTGTAAAATCCGCCATCATGCGCCCTCCGTGTTCAAACTGAATCATGCCATACTTTTGGGGAGGATCGACTGAGACGGCCAGAAGGTCTGAGGTAAATGTCTTTATTTTTGCAGGAACATCGGCAAATTCATAATCATCCTGACTTCGTATTGCACCGCAGTCAGGATTTACACAAATTTCCATTCTAGGGTACTGGGCAGTGCCGCATTCACGGCATTTTCCGCCCACCAGTCCCAGGAGCATCTTGCGTTTACGCCATAGAGTAGTCATGGCGGTCTGGGT
>JAAEOP010001347.1 GCA_024223125.1 Chloroflexota bacterium | reverse complement strand
TGGGGGGATAGTTTGGGCAGCACCTCCCCCCATTCGCCGACTCACGAATGGTCAGACGGCGCAATTGGCAGCGATCCGCTAAATGTCCATATTCGGGCAATGGTACCCGGCCGAGCGTATTTGGCGACGACGGGAACAACGTCTATTTTCGTGAACACGCTCGAATATGAATATTTGAACACCGGGACGGTCTGGGGAGGAACGCCGGGTATTGATCTCTCCCCCACTATCACAGATACCACAACGGGTACAATGAGATATGCGGGGGTGTACATTGATATGGCAACAAACACGCTTGCAGCCGTGACAGGCACAACGACCATCCACAGCGATGCCCTAACGCCGCCGTTAGTCTCGTTCCCTTCCGGAGTATTGCCCATTGCCCGGATAAAAGTTTACGGGAATCAAACCGCATTATCTGAGGCAGACATCACAGACGCCAGGAGACCATTTAATCTAGGCGGTATAACGGCCTTGATTGACGATACATCACCCCAAGCGGGGGGCGATGTCGATATGAACAGCTTTGAATTGCAATTCGATAACGCCACCGGGATCAGGGATAGCAACGACAACGCGCAACTGCTATTTAATGAGACCGGTTCAGCCGTCACCCACCTGGAAATCACCAACGCGGCAACTGGAGATGGGCCGGGGTTGGCGGCGGCGGGGGAAACGAATACCGATTTTCTGATAGACGCCAATGGGAGCGGCAATTTAATTTTACAGAACACGGCGACGGGCAAAGTAGGAGTTGGGACAGACTCGCCCGTCGGGACTCTCCACTCGGAAAATTTACCAAGCGCATTTACGGGATCGGGAGAAATTAGCCTCTTCATTGGGGACACTGCAAGCCATGCCTTTCCTGGCAGATATAATCTTTTTGCCATAGGCCATACACTAAATGCAGGCCACGGCAATGATATTGACACTGCGGGAATTTTTCTTAATTACACAGGGTACCAAGCGGGCCATACAAGATACAGAGATTTGGTGATTGGCAACGGAAAAGGAACCGAGCTAATGCGGGTTCATGGGTCTAGTGGCAATGTGGGAATTGGCGCTTCCTCACCTGGTGCACCTTTACACATTGATCAGTCGAGTCCCACAGGAGCAAAGCCTGTTCTGACGCTGGACCAAGCGGATGTGTCCGAACCATTTACGGCCTACATTGGCAGAGCGGCAGCGGCTACGCTCACTCAATCCATTGTGGCCGAGGCCGATGTCACCACAGCCACCAGGCGAGGATTTCTAAAAATAAACGTACAGGATGACGGCAACCAGATAACCGACCAAGATTATTTTATCCCGATTTATACGCTGGCATAGGAGCATAGCGAATGACATTCCCAACCGAGGCAGCCCCCACCATAACCGGGCGCGGCGGCGTAGCAATCGAATTTTATATACCTGATCCTGATTTGCCGGACGATGTACAGAGCGGTACATTGTCGGTGCAGGTCAAATTATCCGATGGGTCGATCAGGAACAAACAGTATAATTTGCTGGAGCGATTAGGCGATGACGCAGCCGGGGGAACTCATTTGGTGGCGTTGGTGGCGTTGAGGGACTACATTTTGACGCGGATTGCAGCGGAAATTCTGGCATAAAAAAAGCCCCGGTTGGGCCGGGGCTTTGGGGGGCTTCTCTGTTTACCTTCGTTCTACTTCAAGCTCGTGCGTTCTACTTCAAGCTCGTGATTTTTTGCCACCTTTAGAAAAGTGGCACGGTATACTCCGTACCCTCTACATTCTTTTTTGAAGTCCGCTTTTATTTGTTCCACTTCGGAGGGCGTTTTCCCCGAAGCATCAAAATTCAGTTTTTCACTGCCGCTTGAATATTTAAAATTCCCCGGCGCATAGCCGTTTTCGCTTATCATTGAACTGGCGTCTGATACATAAAAATCATTTCCAAAACGTCCCACTTTTCATTCTCCTTGATTTTTAAACCCGGCCCAACCGGGCCGGGGCTTTGGGGGGGATAATCACCCCCCCCTTACCTCAAATCCTCGACTGAACACCCTTTGATCGTTTCCGCGAAATCGGGATGCATCCGATTAAGTTTTTCTTTATCTTCGGTATAGCCCTGCCAGATGGCAGATAAAACATCACTGCAATCTGCGTGGTTATCGGAAAAATGCTTGCGGGCACTTGTATCGTGGGCTAATGCTAGATCGCATCTTTTCACAATCTGAAGCTTAAATTGGTCCAGTGTTTCGGGGTTTTCTCGTAGATTGTTGTAGTTCCTCACTTCCTTTTCTATTTTCTGTACGGCTAAATCAACTTCTATACACATAATCATTCTCCTTGATTTTTAAACCCGGCCACAAACGCGGCCAGGGTAATACCCAATAAAAACGTCAACTTCTCGATCTCAACCCACCGCCAGCCGCTGTCTCCACTTTCTCGACGGCAGATGGCCGACTTGCTGAGGCCGAGCGCATCGGCCACTTGTTTCTGGCTCAACCCCGCCTCGACGCGCTTGAGGCGGGTATAGGGGCCGATGGAGGTCGTCAAGGTAAACTAGACGCTTCTATTTCAATCCAAACCCCATCCTCGAATTTAACCATCACCCCATCCAATCTGCCTTGCATATCGGCAGTAAAGGCGGTGATGGTAGCGGGTTCTTCGCCGCTCCCCTCAGGGTGGTCAATCTGGATATTTTGCCCGATATTGTATTGGGTAAGCCATTTCTCATTTTGTGTTTTGTTAGCCATTATTCATTCTCCTTTGATTTTAGCTCTTTCCTGCCATTACAAGTAATTTGTGCTTTTCAACTGCTTCTTTCCAGCTATCTTTACTTCGTGTAATCTCTTCTGCTATAGCTTTTCCGTTTTCTCCCCCAAAAATGACGTGACAGGAAACACGGCCTTTGAAAACTTTTTCCACGGCTAAAGTATTGCCGTGTCCGGGTATTACATTGTAGCTTCTTTTTTCATCTATTTCCACTACGTAAGGTTTTTCAAACATTTCATTATTTCCTTGTCGCTTCTGGTTTGCTTTTCAAACCTACACTTATTATACCACGTTGTTGCACTGAATGCAACCTTTTATCCAATATTGGTTATAAGAGATTCTTATATAACCACCCCCATCTATAAGCAAAAAGCCGCCTTTGCGGGCGGCTTCTTTTGTGCTTTCTGGACACGTTCTGGACGGGCGTTATGGCGTTCCAGGGCGTTATGGGGCGTTACACGGCGTTATTCCGTTATGTTTGTAACGTCCGTGTAACGCCCTGGTAACGTTTTCCGTAACGCCTCAATTTTGGTGTATATCCGATCATTTCTGCCACCAAAAACTTCGGCGGCTATTTTGTAATTTGTTTCGCCGGCCTCGATCAATTCAATGATACGTTCCTCCTCGGTGGGCGGGGCCGGGTTGATGGGATCGGGGTATTGCGGCTCCGGCCAGGATGCAGGGGGAAGTTGAGGCTGGTAGGGGCCTGGGGGCTGGACTTCAATTTCGCCAGCCCCATCATTAAAATAGGCACGGAAAACACCATTCATTTTTATTACTCTGACAACTGCAAAATTTTGGAGCAATGCGGCGGCATCGACTTTGAGATATTTGGCGGTAATGCCGTGCGCGGTAAACGCGGCGTGAACATTGTACTCCGCTCCTAGCAAAACTATATCCATTAGTGGCTCGATGGGATCGAGTCCCTTCGTGATGAGGTGATGCACCTCATCAATAAAAATAGTTAGGGGCGGGGCGCTGATATTCCCGTCTAGCCGTCGCCTATCCAACTCCGCTTGTGTTTCTTTAATTGCAATGTCGATCTCGATCAAACTGCCAGCTACCCGGCAATTTTGAGGCCAGTGATTAACAATCACTCCATCATTTTTAGGATCACCAACCCTAGATGGGCCTCGACCATCTAGCCACCATAATGCTGCATTGGTTTTTCCCTGCCGTTTTGGACCAGTGAACATAACGCTTTTTTCTTGTCGTATTTTGTCCATTAGAAGAGGCAATGGCTCTACCACCTTTGACTGAGCTTCGATTACCTGGGCCGGGGCTTGCCCGGCGTGGGCAGCGATAGCTAAGGTATGATGGCTACCATCATACCTTAAAACATTGTGGTCCCGGTGGATTGAGATTATACCCGATTCAATTTGGAGCTTTCTATTTGCGATGACCTTGCAATCCCGGTCCAACTGGTTGGATTTTATAATATGCCAAGCGTGGTTTGCTTCGAGTGCGAGCTTAATACCCGCGTAGCCCACACCCAACGCAATGGCGGTTTTTAGCCCGATGGCTACCACATCGCTAAATGTCCAGATTGTGAATATCACGATAAAGGTAAGACTTGCGCCTAATGTGATATAAAGCCCTTTATGACTGACTCTAATTTCGCTTTTCATAATATCCCCCACAGAATAGACCTGCCCGCTATCCCCGCCAGCACAACCGGCGTTTCCCATCGCCGCTGGAAATTCACGGCTAATTCCGAAAGCCCGAAATGTAGCCGGGCTATCATCACCCTGGCGGACCAGATAGCCATTATCAGGACGGTGAGATTGAGCAATGGGACGGCCAAGAATTTTTGGCCGTGGTTATCCCGGCGAATAATGTTGATGGCAACCGATACATTTATTTGTTGTGTCGATTTAACTATTTTCATTTTTCACCGTCCTGCAACTGTACCCGATGGTTGATGATTTGTTCTGTCGCAAATTCCTCCCACGTATTCAGCCGGGCAATTTGCCGGTCCCGGTCCAGCAGCATTTGATTATAGCGGCTAGCAATCTCTATCCAATCAATAGCAGCGGCGCGGATGACGATCCGGCAATGGTCAGCCAGGAGTAGGGCCAGAGCAGCTAGCCCCAAAATCAGCACCATATATGATGTGTAAAATAGTGCGGTCATTTTGTCACCCGCTCAAAACCATTCCCGTTTTTGGTCAATCGGCCCGTCACGATCAACCTATCCACATAATTTCCGCCGCTTGATTTAGACAGACCCAAATGGTCCCCGATTTGACTGAGCGTAGCGTATGGGTTTACGTCCAAAAAATCCAACACAGCGTCCAACCGATCGTCCAACGTATCAAGGCGTTGAGCGTTTATTTCGTCCAAATTCCCCGTATTGGACGGGGTTGGGCGTCCATTTTGGACATTTGGTTGGACGGTTGGTTGGACGGTTGGACGGTTGGTTGGACGCCCATAATCCCGATCAACTCTTGCCTCTTCCCGTTGTCGTTTGATGTCCATTTTTAGATTCCATTCGTCGGCCTCTCGTTGGGCCAGGGCAGCTCGCTCCTCTTCCTCCCGCTTGGCTAGGGCTTCCGCATCAACCGCTTTTTTGATTGCGGATTCGTCCGACTGGAGCATCATAGCCTGGGACAAATAGACCATAATCGAGACCACCGGAAATGCTGCCAGTATCGCAACCAACAACAGATTGCCAATAGCCTCGTGACCGACGACGACAACGGCAACCGCCGCCGCTACGAAACCGACCATAAATAGACCCGCTATAGCGGCCTTGATTCCATTGCCGGACTCTACTTGAGCGGCGAAATTGTGGGCAACGAGATAACCGCCAAGCTCAAAAATTGATGCCAGAATGATGGCAACCGGAGCCGCCAACCAGGGCCAATCTACTGACATAGACAGGTAGATTGTCATTGACAATACAATTGCCGAGCCGGGCGGCATTAAATACGGAATGGTTTTTAAGATTATCTTATTTATTCGGTTGTCATTCGTCTGATTTTGGTGTATCATTGAAGTACCCCTTTTTCCCTGTTTTGAGCGCTCTGGCTGTTGATAGCAGCCGGGGCGCTTTTTTTATTTAGTCATCAATTTCAGATATTTTTTATAAACTCTCTCTACATCGGCGGTGTTTCGAATCACCTCAACCGGCAATCTGAGACTCTCGCAATCGTTGATATTTTCCTCCTGCTTTTCTGTTAAATTGCCGGACTCGGTTTTTACCTCCACCCAAATCCAAATGCCGGGGCCGCCGTGCGGGTTCGGCAATCCCCACCATAAATCCAACTGCCCTTTTTCATCCCGCTTGACTCGTGCATTGTCAATTATCTTCGAGCCTCCCATCCATTGGAGGGCTTGAACTATGTCGTTGTGATTTTCATCCAGGTTGTAGGGCATCATTCCCACCTATGTAAAACAATAGCCAGTAGAACATTCCAACAATGGCGCGGGTTGGCTTTTTATCGTCAAATCCGCCTTATCCAACGGCACAAGACTCCGGTGCAAAAAAACTCCGCCTTGGGTGTCTTTTTCTCGGATTTGATAATCAAGCTCAATTGCCGCTTGAAAATCTGCGGGGTCATCACTTTTTATTTTGCGCCACTCCCTATTGTCCATATTTGGACACATCCAGCAAGATGAATGAGGCGGAGTCGGAAGCCCGTAATCTTCAGCCGTTTTGATGCACTCAAACGACCTCAACGGGTAATCAAAGCACAGCGGATAATGATTTGTAATCCATTCTACATCAGAGTGCCTTAGACGGCTTATTTCGTCTATAGACATCCCAAACCACATTGTGATAGGATTTTTTGGGCCAAATCCCATCTTTCGCAATTTTCGCCGGGTAACGTATTTCTTCCACTCGTTGCTGCAAAAAGTGGGGAGTTTGCCGCCGCTGGTTGTAAAAGTCGGTAGCAATAAATCCCCGTTGTGGGCGTATAGGTCAACCGTAGAGAGATCGTGACTTGCGACAACAAACGGCAATTCTAGTTTGTCCATAAGCGGCTTGCCGTAATTCAATTGATACCGCCAAGTACTGGCCCGCTCTCGGCTCGTGTCGCTCATTATAATCAGGTCAGGTTTTGGTAGTTTGCCTTGGGCAATCAATACCAAAATAGCTATGGATTGCCGTCCACCACCGTAAGACCAGATAGTTTTTTTCATCATTCCCACCTCAGATAATTGTCCGGATTCTCCCAGACGAAAGATAGAATTTCGCACGGCAGCGATTCGGGTGATTGTTGAATCGATCTGCAATGCGGGTTCAATGTGCAGGTTTTGCATCTCATAAAATCGGCCTTGCAAATCTCAACGATTGAGCCGGAGGGTGAGGTATAGGAGTGTACCACCCGGTGAAGTTTGCCGTTTGCCGATTTTAGTTTCATTTCTTCCCGTGTACCGCTGCGTGATCATCATCACATAGCGTAATCAGATCGTCATCATCCTCATTGCCGACTCGCTCATATGTCAGGTGGTGAACCTGAAGCCGGTCTCTTGACCGGCATTTGGTACATTTAAATCCATCCCGGCGCAAAATACGGAGGCGGGTTTTTTGCCATTTGTCGCTTTTGAGATGGCGGCGATAACGCCACCACCATATTTTATTGCTGATGAATCGTTTCATTTCATTTTACCCATTACCCAATTTTTCCCCCTATAATCTGGAACCTCGAACAAGCTCACGAAATTCTCGCATCCGGCTATTTCTTCATCTGCGTTGGCACCCATCAGCCCTTTTAGGCGGCTCATTGACCGAGTCCCAACGCGGGCGGCTAGTTCGGCGGGGGTCAGGTTTGTGGTGATGAGGGTGCGCTTGCCGGTTCGGTCGTTGAATAATTGCCAGCAGATGTCATAATACCAATTCATCGAATCGGCTTTAACGTGCCCGATTCCGATGTCATCTATGATTAGATTTTGAGTATTGCTGCATTGTCGGATTATTTTTCCTTGATCTGCGTCTTTCTGGGTGCCCCGATGTTGTTTCCCATAGGTTGATCTGATTTCTTCCAGAAGCGCAGGTTCGGTTTTAAATATCAACCGGGCCGGTTGCCCAACATTTACAATCTCTCCATCAATCGAATATTGTTTTTTCTGGCTATGGCTGTAAATATTAGCCAGTAGAGTTTTACCACACCCCACACTCCCTGCTAGTATTACACACTCCGCGTTACCCGAATCGAGGCGACGAATTGCCTCCACCGCCTTGACTAAATCAGGATGCTCTGACGGATTGATGGTCGGGCCTGTCCACGCCGGGTAATCCGGCCAGCGATTACAGGCCTGCAAGTTCGGCCTCGATTTCTGCCGGGGTGAGGGTTTGGGGGGTGGGGGGTTTTGCTGTCTTTGTTGCTCTTGAATTAGTAGGTCTTTTATTGTCATTCTCTGGGCCTCCTTTTTTCTGCCAACTGGCAAGAATTCCTTTGACATATGACCAACTTGGACTCCAGTCTGGCCCCCTGTCGCGTTCAACCCACGCGACATAGAGAGCCCTTGAAACCAACTGGCTTCCATGCGATTTGATAGTCCGTAAATAATCCTGCCGGTTTTTTTCGCGGCTGGCCCCCTCAAGTGATCCGTAGCGCAATTGGAATTCCTTAAGGCAATCAGCACCGGCCCCATTCTCGCTTTCTATAAAAGGTTCAATAATTGAACCTTTTAATGGTTTTGCAGTAGTAGTAGTATTATTTATAGTAGTAGTATATTGTGTGTTCAATAATTGAACCTTTTGTGGGGATTCCGGTTCAATAATTGAACCTTTTAGGTCGGGAAAGGTGCAATTATTGAACCTTTTAGTCTCTAAAGAGTTCATTTTTTGAACCTTTTCTGCCAGCGAAAAAGTCAAAAGGTTGCTCCTTCCGTTCGTTCCGGTCACAATTAGCCAAGGGCCGTTAAGTGATTTGATACATTTATTGATGGTGGCCTTGCCCTTTATACCTGTGCCCGTTTGGATTTGAGAGTAAGAAAATTTGTCGGAATTTTTCCCGAATCCAACCAATCGCCGGTATATGAACGAGAAAATTTTCCATTCATTGGGTGACAATAGCGGCATTATTTCATCGAATAATGCCAGGGGGAACGCGGGTATGAATCCTGTCATTCTTCAATCAACCTGAGTAGTTTTTTTGTAGGTATATATTTTTCGCCATCAACCAAATAATGGTATTCTGCATGGCAACCTGGACATATTTTTACTGTTTTTTTTCCCGCATTGGCTTTTGCTATTGGATAATGATGCAATTGCAGAACAGGTGAAAAACTTTCGCACCATTCGCATCTCTGCCCATCCCCAATCCAATATGTAGATTTTGGCTTTTCAGTCAAAAACTCCTTAGCGTCTTCCGGGTAAAATTCTTTGCTGTCAGATTTTATATAGTTTTCCCTTTCAAGCCATTTTATGGCCTTGCTAACAGTTGATTTATCCAAGCAAGTGGCTTTTGCAATTTGCGTTATGCTGGACGAGACAGAGGTCCCAAAGTCCAGTATTATTTTGCCGGATATTATACTTCTGATATATCCGATTTCTTGAGAAATAGTTGTGTATACAGGTATATATGGTTTTAATTTCACTTATTTATCCCATACCTTCCCGGCCACCCGTTCAGCCTCGACCACGGCGGGCAGCTCGGCGGCGGCTTGGTCTCGCTTGGCTTTCCAATAGCGTTGTTGATGGAGAAGACATCTAATATCCATCTCTATTTCCTCAATGTTTTTTGAGGCTCGATCATATAATTCTAGGTATTCGGTGTTATTCATTTTTTTGCCTTTTGGGGTACAAAATACACCGGGTAGACCCGGCAGCAAAAAGACGGCTAGACCTGGGGAGGCTGGCCGTCTGGGGTTAGTTGGCTTTTTCTAAATCGTCAATAGTTACGCCTAACGCCTCAGCGATTGAGCGCAATGTTTTGTATTCTGTTCCATCTGGGATTTTGGCGGAATCTACGAGTTTCTTCACACTATTTGCAAATAGCCCAGATTGCCGAGATAGCCGGTATGATGTCCATCCCCGTTCCTCTAATAATTTTGGTAATTGGTTCATTATGCTGCTCCTTTCGGTACAATAATAGTATCATATCCTATTTAGTATGTCAATAGCAATATGCAATCCTTATTATATATTTAAGGTTAGCGTAGGGTAAAGGGGGTTGCAATTATATAATGTATGGTATATAATAGAAGCTAGAAAGTTAAATAAATTTTAGCCCAAAACGGGCAAGGAGCGAAACAATGGATTGGGAATCAATAGCAAGCAACAGCACGGAGAGATTACTTGAAGAAAGATATTATTTAACCTGTTGTTCCCCCTTCCCCCAACGTGACGAAATCGCCAAACGTAGCGAGGCCGCGAAACTGGCAAAAATCCGCAAGGAATTGAACAATAGAGGGATTAGATAACCCCCAACCAGCCCGCCGCTTGCGGGCTACCTCCTGCCCTCCCCGGTGACGATCGGCCGGGACCGCGACAACCAACGGAGCCACTAGCGCGGTATGGTTCCAGGGCAGGAAGTAGGAC
>JAAEOP010001346.1 GCA_024223125.1 Chloroflexota bacterium | reverse complement strand
GTTTTCGTCGATGTAGAAGAGGGATGTTGGTATGTTGGCTGTTAGTGGGGGTGTGACAAGTGGGGGCGGTGGAGTTGGATGATTGGGTGTGGGGCTAACGGCCGTTTCTGTAACAGGTCTTGTAATTTCGATGGTGGTTCTGGCGGTATCCGACAGTACAGCACGGGTTGATAGGTCGCCCTCGCTGGTTGATTGGCAACCTATACTGATGATGGTTATTAATAGAATGAGCCAAAATTGAGTTGTATTGTGCATCTTTCTCACCTCGTGTAACTGTTGGGGGAGTGTAGCAAAGGGGTAACGGCCGTTCTGGATGATGCCTTTACGTTTAACCTACGTTAGCGTGGAAAACCCTGAAGAATCTTAATACTTTGCCGCAGCAGGAATCGACCCAACAAAAGGAGGTAAGTTTTTGTGATTCAACATTTGGCGTATCGCTTGAATTTCGCCAAGATGATACCAATAGTGCCAAGTTTGACGGAGCAGGGTCGTGCCAATGTTCTCATAACTTGATCGCCCATTATATTTGAGAAACTCAGACATTTGATGGTCATCAAGATAAAACGAGATTTCGGCTCTTTGGGATCTCATGTAGTTGACAGAATATATGATTCTGTTGGCGAACCTCAAGTTGCGGGCACGAGTGCCATAAATCGTGATTGGCGCGTTTTACCCTTCGGGATTTCATGAAGCCATGCCCCCAGGCGACTCAAGTTCATCGCCGTTGCTGTAGTCACATGTTGCAGGAGCCTCTGTAAAAGATGTACAGGGAGCAGGCGTTGCTCGTTACGTCATTCGAGCAGCCAAGAACTGTGTGGCACGATGGAACTATTTGCCAGAAGATACTCATGGCAATCGTCAGTATGGAGAGCGCATCCGCCCGTTGGCACGGTCAAGAAAAGGAAAAAAGATCGAATCAACCAATGACCCTACAATACAAACTACCTTCGAGTATCAAGGGCGCACCATCAAAGCATAGTGTTGGCAAAATGTGGTAGGACAGATGGATAAAGTCTCTGATGAGGCGGAAACTTATCATCTGTGGGTTTTTTTGACCCGTTGTATACAAATCCGCTTATCTTGGCTACCAATGTTGATGCCCAAGCCGAAACGATATT
>JAAEOP010001345.1 GCA_024223125.1 Chloroflexota bacterium | reverse complement strand
CATGGAATAACTTCGGGGGCAGTTATGATGCTGCTATAGTTAATTCTTTTACCCCCGATAGTCTCGGCTGGCACTCCGTAGATGTGACTTCGCTCGTCCAGGACTGGTTCAGCGGCACCCCCAATTACGGGTTGCTTATTGAACAAGGCGAAAACGCAACGTACTATTCCAACTACCTCAGCAGTGACAGAGTATCCGTAAACGACCGCCCCAAGCTGGAGATCTGCTACACCTCCGCAAGCAGTGGAGATGCCTGTGTAATCATCCAGCGCACAGGGGACACGCCGGGTGATGTGGTGGACACGGCCATCTGGACACTCAATCCTGACACCAATTATGGTACTGAGCATTTCCTCTTCACCGGATTTATCAATGGGACCAAGCAAAGCTTGCTGCGCTTTGATTTTGAAGTTCCGCCCCCGCCCCCACCGTCAGGCGGCGGCGAGGGCTGCACCCCCGGCTACTGGAAACAAACCCAGCACTTCGACAGTTGGCCGTCCCCCTATACCTCAGATATGCTCTTCGCAACCGTGTTTGAAGATGCTTTCCCTGATGAAACAATGCTTGACGCACTGCAGCTAAAAGGCGGCGGCCTAAAGGCCCTGGGACGACACACCACAGCTGCACTGCTGAACGCTACTTCTCCAGACGTAGACTACGATCTGACAGCAGCCGAAGTCATCCAGATGTTCAACGATGTTTATCCGGGCAGCAAAAGTGATTACAACGCTTTGAAAAACCAGTTCGAGACCTTCAACGAACTTGGGTGCCCACTGAACTAAATACCCTAACCATTCCAACCAACATAGCAAACATCTCCTACAGGGGACACGCCTGTAAGAGATGTTTGTTTTTAACTCTCCAAAACAGGACACTTGGGAAAGTTATTTATCACCACGCCTAAGCCTACGCAACGCAACACGTAATACAACGAACATAAAACGCAACTACTCAGCAGACGAGGTGCTGTCGGGGTTCTTGAACCGGCCGTACTCACGATTGCGGCGCTATTGGTTGTGGGGCGCGCGGTACTGCAAACAGGGCTGGCGCGCAACGCAAAAATCAGCCCTTCCAAACTACTCATTCCGCTACTTGCTGTCATCTATAACAGTACTTAAGTCATCCCAAATTCACTGTAACGCGCAGTATTTTTCGTAACAAACTAGTCACCAGTTCGTCTTTATGTTCAACTACATACCTGTCCCATGGGAGCTTTGATCCATCAACCAAAATTGGTCGCAAAACCTGCATAAGCAAGGTTGGGTTGGTGGGGAGCGAGAGCGAAACCGGCCCTAATAAAAATCATTTTTT
>JAAEOP010001344.1 GCA_024223125.1 Chloroflexota bacterium | reverse complement strand
ACTGGTCGCCAGGTCAAATTCCCCCAGCGTCATCCACAGGCCGATATGGGTTTCATGGTTTAAGGTGACGTTGTTGGAGCCGGCCGCATGGTTGACGGTGTAACGGGCGCCAAAGGTTTCTCCCCGGTCGGTGTCACAATAGGGGGCGTAGATATCAATGCGGTAACGGCCGTTGGCGGGCACATCCAACACCCACGTTGCCCAATTTGTGCTTAGATTGGGATCGGTGGTAGACCAGGTGTAATATGAGTGACCGTTATTGCCGCATCCGGCCGGCCCTTCATACCAGGAGACGCTGCTTTTTGTGAAGGCAGCGCTGGTTTCATCTACATAAACATAAGGGGAAACGTAACCGATACGATTGGCAACCGCATCTCGCAGCCAGGGTAGAAAACTGTAAGCATTGCCGCCTGGACACAAGGTATTCAAGCCGCCGTACACATCACGATGCCCCATGATGTTGGGCAGTCCCCAATTGACATTAACCATCTGGGTTGCGTCGTAGGGATCAATACCGCGCTGGTCTGCTTTCCAGGCGAAGAGATCGGCCAGAGCATTGAGCATGGCGCTGGTGGGCATGATGCCGGAACCTTCATCGGGCGAAGTGAAGTTGCCAATGAGGGCTGTTCCCAATCCGCCGGCATTAGCATCCCCGGAATGAGTGCCGATGACATCTAAATTCTCATAATCCTGGTTCAGATGTCCTTCAAAAACGACGCCGTTCAGGTCTATGAGGTAATTATAGCCAATATCCCCCCACCCTTTGCTGAAGGTGTGATAATCCCAAATGGCGCGAACGGCGGCGGCGCTGTCTCCTGTACCGCTGCTGACAGTGTGGTGCATGATGAGGTTAGTGACAGGTTCGTAATCCAGGCCGTCACTGTAATTACATTCGGGTTGGGTGCACCAGGTTGAGCGGCTGATGACGGCTGGACGGGGCAAACTGTTTGCATCTGCGGGTTGGATGCTTTCAGCAGTATTCTGCGCTTCTTGTTGGGCGATGAGTTGGGCGGTGGTGGGGCCGGCGCTGCTATCTATGAGGACAAAACGAAGTTGGCGCAGAAGGGGGGGGGCGGTGTGGGTGTAACGGCCACCGCTCACCCGAAACTGCAACCAGTCATGGGTCACATCATTGGCCGGTACAATGACCATATCGCCTGCTTTTTCGTCGTGATCGGCCGCGTCTTCATGCCAATCAGCATTGTCATGTGCTGCGTACCAACGGCTCCAACTGCCATTTCCTTTGCGGGTACGGAATTCGATTGCCAGGTTAGCCCCTTCGGGAAGTTCATCATCCCATTCGGGCACGATGGCGTTAAAGGGGATGGGGACGTTGATGGTGGGGGAGGTGTAGACGGCCGTTAGCGCCGCATCAGCCAATGTTAACCCTTCAGATGTAATGGTATAACCAGCCCCACTGCCAGAAGCAAAATCTTCCCCGATAAAAGTAAGGGTTTGAATGGAAGAACGGGCATTGGCGGATTGGAAATTGCCCTGGGCTAAGGCGGCCAATAAAATCAAAAATCCTGCTATAGTGATTGCTTTTAAGCGCATGAGATACTCCTTCAGTGGTCAATTGTCAACGGTCAATGAGCGTCAGTCAACTATATGACGGCCGTTATGATAACAAGAGACCCTGAGAGAAGCGGTATATAAATGGTGAATTTATGTGTAGTGGGGAGTGAATTTTAGGGGCGAGAGAGGTGGAACCGCTATAAAAATAATGAATTGTGAATGAAATGGATTCGCGCCATATGATTTTTAATACGCTGCTACATCTAGCGCTTCATGTTCTTCGCGTAGGCGCAGGTAGCTGTTGTACCGTTGAGGATAGATGTCGCCACGTTGGACGGCCGCACGCACAGCACAGCCCGGTTCGTGTTGATGGCTGCAATCACTAAAGCGGCAGCCGGCCACAAAAGGGGCAATTTCACAGAAGTAAGCGTCCACTTCGGTCGGCTCAAGATCAAACAAAGCCAGCCCGCGAATACCGGGCGTGTCGGCTACATAACCGCCGCTGTCCAAGGAGAACAGTTGAGCGTAACGGGTGGTGTGCAGCCCTTTACCGCTGGCCTGGCTAACCTCATTCACCTTTAACCCCAAGCCGGGCTGGATGGCATTGAGTAGGCTGGATTTGCCCACCCCAGATGACCCCGCAAAAACGGAGATTTTATCATGCAGGCAATCATGCAGTTCCACGATGCCGCTGTTTTGGGGCACACTGGTATAGATGACGCGGTAGCCAATCTCCTCATACAAACCAAACAGATTTTGGGCTTTTTCCAAACCAACCAGATCGATCTTGTTGACACAGATAACGGCCGTTAACTCATTCATCTCTGCTACTACCAAAAAGCGGTCTAATTTTCGTAGGCTGGGATGGGGTTTTTTGACGGCAAACACAAAGACGACTTGATCCAGGTTGGCGACCAACACTTGTTCCCTGTCAGTAATTGTGGCTCGTTTGTGGGCTGACGGCCGTGTGCGCGACAAGACACTTTTCCGTTCGGCAATCGCTTCAATCGTGCCTGTGCCGTCTTTATTCAGGGAGATTGTGACCCCATCCCCCACCGCCACAAGGGAACTGTCCTGCCGCTGTTTTTTCATCCGTCCCGGCAAATGGGAAATAATTTCCCCCTCATCCGTTTGCACGGTAAAGAAACCACTAATGGCTTTGATAACACGGCCGTTTAGCTGATCCAGAAGCGCCTCCAAGACTTTTCAATCACCTGGGTACTCCCGAAGATCAACCCAAAAACGATGTAATCGAAAAGGTGAAATTGGAAACGGCCGTTGGAGATCATGCACTAATTCACTAGTTTCCTTCTCTTCCCAATTCTTTACAATTTGTAACAAAGGGATTGGTTTAGGATGAGTTGCGGCCGTTTGATTGACCTCTTGCAAAATATCGTCAAATTCCATATCTTGCACATACCCAATCATGCCGCCTGCATCATCCCCTTTGCCATATTCATGGGGGGATGAAAGGAAACGCAGAACACCATGGTTAACATAGTTGGGATTTAACTTCCAATTTGAGCTTGATGGAGATCCAAGCCGTTTACATTCTAGAATAAAGCGACGCTCACATGAATCTTCGCTTGCTAAAGAATCAATAAATTGCCAATAAAAATCCGGTCGTTTTTCTTCTCGTTCTGTAGGAGCAATATCACCAAAATATGGAGGGTTTTTACCTTCTCGCGTAGGCATGTGGAATGAAAGATTTAACTTTCTATAGGATACCCGAAAACATCGAAACAGTTCTCTATTCAAGCTATGATATTTTGCATTATCTTCAATTTCAGGAAGGTTTGTTTGTAATTGAAGAACCAACAAAGTCTCATGAATTAACAAAAATAGTTCTTGTTTGTACCTTTCCCAGCTGTTTCCTTGTGAAATGCGTGGTTGGCTCATGAATTACGACTGGTTGACTGATTCTTGTAAGATCATCGCTTGCAATAGTGTTGCTTCTGCATCTTCGCAGGCAAGGCTCCGTGTCCACAATCTTCGCTCATTTCGCTTAATTATAAAAATATTGGTATCAGTTACAGTGCGAACCATGCCATCAATATAAATTTGCGAACTTACCGGCTGGCGTAAAGTTTCGTTGAGACGATGCAGCAAATGCTGCCATTCATCTTCCTCTGTCCGCTCAATAGCAGGTAAGGCTTCATTCATTTCCTGTGTGGTAAAGACAACAGCCAACATGGGTACATGTGAAGGTCGAACAACTCGCCATCTAAATTCCCCTCCAAGCGATGCCAATTCCCGATTCCACATTTGTAGGAAAGCGTAAAGATATCCTTCAAGTCCACGCTCTTTATACCGTTCGCCATGTAAATTAACAAGTGTGCCTTGTAAATCAGGGTGCGGTTCAACAGGTTTTATTGCTTTACTGTTTCCGCCGCGATAGAAAAATTCAAGCCCCGTTTCACACATATCCAAAATCAAATCACACTCAGATTCACTCAGATCATACAGTTCAAATATGGCTTCATCTAAACGTTTTTCGAGGTTGTCTTGTCTATTTCTGATTTCTTCAATGGGTAATCCATCTGGATTGAAAATGCTTTGCGGTACAGGATTCCAACTCCTTAATTCGTCAACAAGATCAACAATTCGCTGACGTAAACTCAGACTTTCAGGGAAACGAATGGGCAAGTTTAGCAATCCATCTTGCAAATGAATTTCATGATGCCAGGTTCCCCATGAACTAGTTGTTATAAAAAAGAAATATCTGGCAATGGATGACCACAGAATACCGGTTAAGATTTTTCGTTCCCAATCAGTAGCATTGCCTAGTCTAATTCCATGAATAGAATTACGAAAACAGTAACTTTTATCCTCAAGTCGAACTTCCATTCGACCATTAGTATTAAATGCTTGTGTTATCCCCCGTTTAACGAGCAATCTCCATCCCTCATAAAGTCGTTCTATCCCCCTTCTATGAACACGTTTTGAAACTGGATGGAGTTGATCTTCTGTAATTTCCCCATACCGTTGAAAATCATCAATCAATAATTCTTTGTGTTCATTTTCCCAATAATAAATTCTATCTGTCCCTAATTTATATCCCTGCCCTTTTATCCAATCCCTGTTTTCTACCAACTGACCAAAAACTTCTTCAATCTTTAGAGCTTTGATCAAGGCTTCATCATGTTGATTACCCCACCAGTATGTTTTCCAAAGCCAATCGTTATTTTCTAAATCAATCTGTCGCACTCGATGCAAATCTGGCAGGCTTAAAATAACGGCTTGAACATTGTCCATAAATTCAGTTTTCTTAGCTGACCAATATTGGATAAAGTGAGATGGGCTTGCCTCACCGGGTTGGTATTGGATAAAACAAAAAGGTGAAATAGCGCCACTAAAAAAAGCCGAGCGTACATGGGAAAAGTTCACCACTTTGTTTATCGTGTGTTCTACCAACCAACGCTGACGGAATTTTAGGTTTTTTTTGTGTCGTTTAAGGAGTACACCTGTTGATACAAGCAGTCCAGATTCGCCATCAGGTTTCAGTAGTGTCGCCGCTCGAGCTATGAATGCCTGGGACAACTCTTTATCACCAATAGACCAGCCGAAGACATCACACCATCTTTGGGCATGTTTTTGCGCTGCCTGAAGCTCTGGTGTACCTTCATTCTTTTTTAGGTAGCCCCAGGGCGGGTTGCCAATAATAATGTCAAAAGAATGGGGTAAAAAAGGCAGTGAATCTTGTGAATCCAACAACCTGACAAACTCAATCCGCCCGGAAAAACGTTTATGGTTATCTAAATAGTTTGCAAGATAGGCTCTTTCTGCGGCCAACAAACCAAAGGCATTTTCTTGATACAGAACATGATAATGAGTCGTGTTTAATGGTTGTTCGGGATCATAAATAAGGTAGGGTAATGGTTTTTCACCGTTTACCTGTTCTATCTGGGCTAAGATGTCTTTTGGTTCCTGGTAGTGGAGCAGCGCTAAATACAGGCTAAATGCAGCTACATGAACGGCTTCTTCATTGATTTCGATGCCTGTTATTTGCTCTCTGAGAATTTGGCGTAGTTCCGTGGCGCTTAATGGTTGTTGAGAAAGGCTTTCTTGATAGCGAACGATTCTCCGAAAAGCCTGGACTAAAAATATGGCTGATCCGCAGGCGAAATCCAATATTT
>JAAEOP010001343.1 GCA_024223125.1 Chloroflexota bacterium | reverse complement strand
CTCATTGAAGATGTCACCGCCTATGGCTTTCGCCCCTCAGTATTAGTTCAACAAATCTTCAGCCTCATCAAGCAAAGCCCGACGGGCAGTGTGCGCCTGGCCGATCTGCGCCGGATTACGCCACTGGACATCAGCAGCAAGGACATTCGTAAAATTGTCTCCCAGTTACTTTTTGCTGGCTATATTCAACCTGGACGGCCGGGAGAATGGAAACCGGATGAGAAACTGCAAGAATTGATAGACCAGCATGAAATTTATACTAATATTGGCGCCGATGTGATGGGCATAACGGCCGTCAACACTCACAGCGGCCGTACCATCGCCCACACTGACCGCAGCTACCCACCCGGCACAGTGGTTTTGTTTGGCGGCCAACCAATGAAGGTTATGTGGGTAGAAAAGTACCGCTTTGGCCTTTCTCCGGCCCCGAATGCCGTGGCAGATGATGTATTGCGCTTTCGCAAATCGTATGCAGCCATTCCGTATGTGATCACACAGGTGGTTGCCCGCTCACTAAACATACTCCCAAACCAGATGGTGGTATTGCCGCAGGAGCCGGGCCTTTATCTGTTTCATTTTTGGGGGTCGGTGTGGGGAGAATTGTTAACGGCCGTATTGGTAGCTCAAGGCGTCAGCGCCGAACCAGTCAACGAATACTGTCTCTTCGTGCGCCAACCCCTAACCCAACTACCCCCATGTGATGAGAAACAGTTAGCAAAAGTAGCTCAAAACATCATCGTCACTTTGGCCAATCGTTTAGAAATGGGACGTTTTCATCGTCTACTGCCGGCCGATGTGGCTGCCATCACCACGCTAAAACAACTCAATCTATCCCGGTTCAACCAACTTTACCAGGCTGCACAACTGACAACCATCCCCCATATTATTGAACAACTGCACTTGTTGGTTCATAAGTAATAGAGCATGTTCTCATATTATTTACCTGAAAGTAGAGCGTAGATGATGTGAGATTTTTGGCGGCGCACGGCCGCTGGCAACACCTTCTCCAACCGCGCATACATTCCTAAACCCCACATAGCAAATGATTCCAGTGCGCCACTTTCAGCCTGAACACGTTGTTCTTCATTCCGGGTGACGCCGGTGGGGAATGGGGGCATGTCAATGTAGCCTGACAAGGTAACAGAAGGTGAAGATATCGCTGAGAGCGACTGCAATTCTGGCAAAGAGAGGGTAGCAAGACCACTGTGATTGGCGTGATCGGGGTTGTCGGCATTGGGGCAGAAGAGTGCGACGGCCGTACTCGCATCCATTTGAACCTGACCATAAGCGATGCGCTCTGCTGCGGGTAATCGCTGCAACACTTCGTTGGATATTGCCAGATCAAAAGGAGCGTCTAAATCAGAAAGTTGGGTCAGGTTGGGGATTTGTTTGAGTTGGGGCTGTACGGCCGTGAGATATCCTTGCGCCTGCGCTTGCGCCAACGATTGTTGGAATTTATCTAACAATTCAGGACGGTCTTCGATGATGACGGCCGTGGCTCCCATCTCCTCTGCCAACAGCAAATAATCCAGGCTAGAACCATACTTTTCTGGCAGCCCAGCAATCAGCAACCGCTTGATGGGTGGCAGTTGTTTCAGCCAGGGACGCAAAACCAGCCGTTTGGCAAAATATTCGTAAGCCGTTCCCACACCTTCCCCCTCAGCTAACGCCAGAGGGTAAAGTTGTTTAATTGATGTGTTACGTATTGTCTGTTGCCTTGTCATCGGTAAATCAATTTTCCTGTAGTCTTCCTAGAATAATAGCCCTTGTTCCCGATACCATTCTACGGTCTTGAGAATGCCGGTTTGTAAATCAAAATGAGGAGTGTACGCTAACTCACGGTGAGCCTTTTGCCAATCAAACTGGCGATCCTCGCTGAAAAAGGCCACTCCAGAACGACTAAGGGGCGGCCTGAATTTGAACAAACCGCCGGCCGCTTCAAATATCGTTGCGCCTGCCAAAGCAAGGGAACGGGGCACGTTTCGGGATGGCACAGGAACATCCAATGTATCGGCAATCGTTTGACCTAATTCGCGGAAGGTAACAGGTTGGGGGCCGGTGATGTGGTAGATTTGCCCCTGACGGCCGCGACGCAAACACCCCAGCATCCCCTCCACCGCATCCTCAATAAAAGTAGGCTGGCATAAATTGTGCCCACCACCAATGTAAAAAAAGCGTTCTTTTTGGATGGCTTGAAATAGGCCCAAAACGTGCCTATCCCCTGGGCCGTAAATAAATTCCGGGCGAGCAATAACAACAGGCAAACCATGATCGGCATACAGTTGGACGAGCATTTCAGCCGCCGATTTACTACGTTCATAAGCATTGCTGGGATGGTGTGCAGCCGTTTCAGCGGCCGGTTTATCTGTGATTGGTCCCAATACGCCGGGGCTGCTAACGTACAACAGCTTGGGGGGATCATCCAGCTTTTCAATTTCGGCCAGCACATTGTTCATGCCATCCACATGCAGATGGTGGTAAGCAGATTCGGGCACACCTGCCTCTCCCAACATGCCGGCCGCATGAATAACCCAATCAGCCCAATCAAACAGACCATCCAGACTTTCAGGCACGGTAATATCAGCTTCAAAACAGGTAACGTTGAGGTGGGCTAGACGGTTGAGATTGGACGACGGCCGTATCACCCCAAACAACTCCACTCCCTCCCCCGCTAAAGCATGAGCCAACGCGCTGCCCACAAATCCCGTAATGCCGGTGATGACGACTTTCATGTTTCAGTGGTCAGTTTTCAAAGGTCAGTGTTCAGTCTACTGATTACTGCAAACTGAACACTGCACACTGTTCACTGATTACCGACCTCATAGGTCATGACAGGGCGGTAGACACAGCCGCAGCGGTTGCCTTTGGTGCAGTCTGACAGGGGAATATACGGGGCATCGTCGGGGTGGTAAACGGTCATTTCATCCAACTCCCCGCAGGAGACACAACCATCTTTATCCACCTCAATCCGTACTCCGGCGATGGAACCTTTGGCCTTCATCCCCAGCCGGTATTGGGCCAGTGTCTTCTGGGCATAATTGTCCGGTTTCTCCATCTCTTGATGGAAATTTTTCAACCAGTTAAACGACATCTCTTTTTCCTTTATGTAGGGGCGCTGTCCAGGGGTGGAGCTACAGCCAGAAAATCGTGGGCAAATCGTTGGGCGTACTTACCAATTAAGGTTTCCACCCGATTAGGGTCTGGAGAAGACATAATAAGACCGGCGTGCTGCTTTTTGTGAACGCGGTACACAATTTCGTCGGCTTGATAGCTGGATAGATCAGGCCATTCTTGCCGGGCCAGGCAAATCATAACGCCGGCGTAATCCCCTTTATCTGGCGGCGGTGCATACGGTTCACCCGTTGCCTGGGCAACTTCTAATTTGGCCCATTCAGCCCATAGATTGATGCTGCTGGCAGCTTCAACTAATTGTTCAATATTGGCCCCACCCACACGAGCGGCCGTTTCCAAAAAGTAAAACTCACTATCCGCCCCTTTGATAAATTCGGTATGGGAAACGCCAAATGTCATACCCAATTTCAGCAGCAGATCACGGTTAAATTGGCATAAAGCCTGAGCTTCTGTCCCTTCCCTGTCCATCGTGCGGGTCATAAAAACACCGCCGTCATGGGCTACGTTTATGGGCGGACGGCCGTAAACGTGCGCCAACGCAAAAACCACTTCCCCAGCCCACACAATCGAGTCTACGTGATATACCTCGCCAGGTACAAACTGTTCTAACAAAAAATAAGATTGTTGGTCGCCCAGTTCATTCAGCCAATGCCACACTTCATCGGCATGATTGATACGCTTGATGCCCATAGCCCCCGCTTCTTGACGCGGTTTGAGCAGCCAGGGGGGTGGCACACGGTTCATCCAATCATTGAGTTGGGGGTAGTTGAACACGGCCGTAAACTCCGGAACTCTAAACCCTTCCTGCCGCGCCTGCAACCGCATCGCCAACTTATCCCGAAAGTGGCGGGTGACAGTTTCGCCCAATCCGGCCACCCGGAAATGTTCGCGCAAGGCGGCCGCAGTGGGCACATCATAATCATCCAAAGGCACGATGCGGTCAATTGCTTCTGACCGCATTAAGTAGCCAATGGCATAAATAATATCCGGCTGTGTGGAGAGCAAAGGTAAAAAGTAAATTTCATCCAGATGCTCATGCGGCCACGCTTCGTCCCCCAATTTTTCACGAGTAACCAGCACAACCCGGCCGCCAAGCTGTTTAGCGGCCGTTAAAAAGGTACTGCCCTTAAAGTAACTTGCCAGACACAATATGGTGATCTGCTTTTCAGGGGACATAAACGATTCCTCAACGGTCAAAGATCAATGGTTAACTTAACGAATGGCTAATAAAATCACCAAAATCACAATGGCAATCGCAAAGATAAAAAAGGCAATGATGATTAACGTTACCATCCAGTCCGTTGTATGTTGGGCAGGCGGTGGTGTGTAGCTGCTGGTTTCGGGGATGGGTTCCACCGAAGATGCTGCCTCGGCTACCGGTGCATAAGGCTGCACGGCCGCGGCCGGTTCCTGGCTAGATTGGGGAGAGACGGCCGTGTCATCCAGAGCCGAATCCACTTCCTTCTCAACCCCATCTAACGCTGGTTCTGGCTGGGAGTCAGGGTGCCACTGGGCTAACAAATCTGGCGTCAGCTCCATATCTTCCTCATCATCCATCGCCTCAGAAAGAAAAGCCATCAACGCGGCATCCAATTCAACAGATTCTTTTGACCGTGCCGAATCTGCTGGTTCAGATTTATCCCCATCTTCAACATCCAATGCCAGACTTTCTTGTATTTCCTGCGGAGCCAATTTTTGCACCCAAATCGGCATCTCTCCAGAAGGAGACGCTGACACTCCAGTCCGTCGTTTAACATTCGTCAAAGCCGACGCCAACTCTGTCTGTTCGGCCAACACCTCCCGGTTAGCTCCTGGTGTAGTTTGATCGCCAGCATCCCACGCGCCAACACGTTCAACATCCCGTGTCAGCAAGCTGTATTCAGCCCGCACAGTATCAAATGTCAAATGGCCGCCTACCCGCACTATGTCGCCATCATGAAGCTCAATACGGCCAGATTCATGTTTACTCACGGTGCAATGCAGCCGATAATTACCCTGAATTAAATCAAACGCTATACGACGGGAACGGCCGTCTACCCCTTCCCTCTCTTCAACAATCAACTGCTGAACCTGGCCCGCTACAAACAACAAACCCAGAGGTAATTCTGATGGCAACTGCAACGCCAAACGATGATTCAACTGACTAACGGTTATATCCATAATGCTTCCTTAATATAGAAGGTGAATTCGTTACATTATACCTCAAAAATAATTTGCCCTTTATTTGACAAAAAAAGCACAATCGCTATACTTGCGCCTCGCCTGAGCTTGATTAAGATAAGCAAACATTTAACAAAAGAAAGTTAACTATTAAACGTGCCGATGTAGCTCAATTGGCAGAGCGATGCTCTTGTAAAGCATAGGTTATGGGTTCAAGTCCCATCATCGGCTCTGGCAACATTACCAGGCAACGAGGGTCAGTGTCCCGAGTGGCAAAGGGGGCGGACTGTAAATCCGCTGGCGATAGCCTTCGTAGGTTCGAGTCCTACCTGGCCCACCTTTCACTGTTCAATTTTCAGTAACCACTCACTGGACACTGGACACTAGACACTGAACACTGAAAAAAATGCCCACGTAGCTCAGTAGGCAGAGCACATTCTTGGTAAGAATGAGGTCATGGGTTCAAATCCCATCGTGGGCTTACTGCCCCGCTAACCTTCAGAGCTTAAAGGTTAGCGGGGCATTCTTATGATCAGGTAATATATCAAAGTTACACCTTCGCATCGAATATAGCCTTACAAATTTGCCGTAATCGATGCCCAAGTTATCTCAGCGAAAGTAAGGAGATATAACACAATGGCCAAAGAAAAATTTGTGCGCGAAAAACCACATGTGAATATTGGGACGATTGGACACGTAGATCACGGCAAGACAACCTTAACGGCCGCCATCACCAAGGCGCTGTCTCTCCACGGCGGGGCTGACTTTTCAGCT
>JAAEOP010001342.1 GCA_024223125.1 Chloroflexota bacterium | reverse complement strand
GTTTCAAATCGTTGATTAAATCCTCCACATTCTCAATCCCGGTCGAGTAACGAATCAAGCTTTCTGGGATTCCCATCGCAGCCCGTTCTTCGGCGGTACATTCCACGTGGCTGGTTGTGGCGGGGGGGCCAATTATAGTTTCAACTGCACCAAGGTTGGCCGCAGCATGGGCAAAGCGCATGCGGGGAACAAAACGGCGCACCGCATCAAAACTATTTTCTTTGAGCATAAAACTGAGTATACCCCCAAAGCCACGCATCTGTTCGCCGGCAATCTCGTGGCCGTTATGTGAGGCCAGGCCGGGATAAAAAACCTGGTCAACCGCTGCATGTCCTTCCAGAAAAACGGCTATTTTTAGCGCACTTTCATTCTGTCTTCGAATTCGTAGCTCCAGCGTTTTCATCCCACGTAACAGCAGATAAGCGGCCATCGGATGGAGTGTGGCCCCATTAATTTCTCGGTAATGATAAACCTGGTCGATCAACGCTTTCCGACCACATATAACACCACCCAAAGCATCCGCGTGTCCGCCTAAAAATTTGGTGGCGCTATGCAAGACCAAATCCGCTCCTAAAATCAGTGGGTTTTGGTTGATTGGCGTGGCAAAAGTATTATCGACTATGACCGTCG
>JAAEOP010001341.1 GCA_024223125.1 Chloroflexota bacterium | reverse complement strand
GGCTGAACTTCGAAAAATTCCTCATCGATTAAGGTGGACGGCCAGCCGCGAACGGCGCCCCATAAAAAATAGGAGAAGGGAGCGCCAATAATAGAATTGGGGGGATTTAACTCGCTGGGATAGTCGCGGCTGGGGTCAAGGTAGTCATTAACGCTAGCCCCCATAGCGGCGAAATGGCCCCAGGTGAATAAGGTGGGCAGAAATAAGTTCCGACTCATCGAGGCCAGAGCCATACCACTGGCATCACCTTCCGCTGCTGATAACCACATATCGACCGCTGCCGGACCATATAAGGGAATGGGCGCTTCTGCCGGTTGGATTGATTCGACAAACATAAAATAGCTGAGCATTCTGACCGCGTCGGCATCAATGGGGAAGAACAACCAGCGTTCGGGCATATTGTTTGATACTTGACGCATTGTTTCTGCCAAATCATCGGTGCGTGTGTTACAGACCGCGTCTTGGGCGCACAGGCGGCTATATTCCTCAACCAGATCATCGGTGTCGGCGGGATCCCAGATGAAGTGACCCGGCGGGTTTACCGCCACCATGACCACCCGGTTTAAGCTGGTGGGATAGCGCCATTCATAAATCATTTGCAGACGGGTGCCATAACTATTACCATACAAATTGATAAGATCATAACCTAAGACCTGGCGAGCGGTCTCCATATCGTCAATAGTTTCGACCATCGTATATCCAGCCAGGTCAATGCCTTCAGCCGTTAATCGCTCGCCACAACGAGACAATCCGGCGCTATAAGCGTCGAGCGATGTCTCATCGAGCGGCCCGCCCGCGGCCTGGCTGATTGCCTCACTAATTTCCGGGCATTCTAATATTACTTGACCCTCCACCCCGCGATAGCCCACGATGACAAAATCGTGATTTTCAAACAAACCATCGGCTGGGTAAGGAAATATATTGCCATGACCTGGCCCCCCTTCAAGCCAAAAGATTGGCTCGGCGGGACTGTTTCCTGTGGCGTGTATGCGGGTTACGGGGAGGGCAATTAAGCGTGAATCCGGATTGTTTCGATTTTCGGGGACAACCAACGTGCCACAGTCGGCAGCGTACTCGACTTGATCCGCTTCAACTGTATAAACGCAAGGTTCTAAAGACAAGTCTCCTGCTTTTGCTCCTTCTGGCACGGTGAT
>JAAEOP010001340.1 GCA_024223125.1 Chloroflexota bacterium | reverse complement strand
GTGTATGGGATGCTGGCCAATGAGTGGCGTGAATAGGACGCAAAAGGTGTTTGAGTATCAGGTTGATCCCTGAAGGTGACGAGATGGTGCAAACTTGCTACGGTAACGTGCAATGTATGCAACGCAACTTAAAAAAGGAGTCCAAATTGCAATTTGGACTCCTTTTTTTGGATATTTTACCGGGCCACTCTTCGGCTGTATACGCCTATTTCAAGATTATCGGCAGATAAATATCCCCTGTATCTGAGATGCTATTGCTGACAATTGTGACCACGGATACAGTGCCGGTTGCGCTGTAACCGCCCTCAGCCGTAACGCGGTAATCACGATTGGTGATGGTTTGAGTGGCCGTGACGAAAAATGTGCTGTGAGTTACGCCATTATGAGCAGCCAAAGTGGCGATTGTCCAACTGACCACCTCCCCAACTTTTGTGCCGCCGCTAATATATTTTGCATCCGTGGAAATGGTGTCTGTCACCACCACATAGGTGGCTGTGGCCGGACCACTATTGGTGACGGTCAGGGTATAGGTAATCAATTCATTAATCGCGACTGTAGCCGGAGCGCTTTTGCTCAGAGTCAGCTCCGGCACAATAATAAATAGATTGATGGTGGCCACTTCGGTATTGCTCCTTTTCGAGGCCACGATATGCGCATTTTCCGGCTCCAGTCCGGCGGGGCTTATATCGGCTGGAATGGTGTACGGCACCACTGCACTTCCGGAAGCGTTGGTAGCAGCCGTAGCGATCAGATTGTCGTCAATGTAGACATCATAGCTTGTATTAGGCTCATGATCGACGAGATTAATCGTGATCGTATCGCCGGGCATATGTTGATTGCCGCCGTTGACAAAGATGCTGGGCGGCGTATAGAGTACGTTGACCGTTATCGGGTCCGAACTGTTGTTCTCGGGAAAATAATCATGAAGGACATCCGTGTGGGAAATGCGGGCGGTGTTGGTCAGCGTGCCGGTGAAGACAGCGCTGGTGGTAAAGGTAAATGGCAAGCGGGTTGGGGTACCGGGCACCAAATTGGTTTGGGTACAGGTAATGACCCCACCTCCTAAGTTAACCTCACAGCCGGGCGCATCGACGCCGGCCACCGCTTCCGGCGGAGTCCAGGAATCGACAACGGTGGCCGTAACCGAACCGATGTTGCTTATAGCAAGTGCATGGGACGGGCCTCGCAACCGCCAACCGTAAGGCGGTGGTGGAGGTATCGGGTTGGTGATGGTCAGGGAATAGACGATAATTTGACCGGCTTCAACCGTTCCTGATCCGAGGAGAGTTTTGGATATGGAAAAATCTCTCAAACAGTTATATAGGACAAATTGTTGAGCTAAATATGTATTAGCTATGGTAAAGGGGACAAAAAGAGCCTGACCATTGGTTCTATCAGCTATTGCTTGCAATAGGTCAACATCCGGTCCGACCCCAATGCCAATCGTGCATACTGGCACGCCATTGTCAGCCGCGATGTCGGCATAGTACATGGTACATTCATATCTATCATTGCCAATTGGAAACCCGACGTAGGGTGGCGGGTTGGAATCACCCCAGTGGGTGCAATCATCATTATCGCCGGGAGGACTGTTTGTAGGTGGGCCGTCGGAAAATAGTATCATAACAGGTTGAACTGATTGGCCCCGGCCACAGTGAGACACAACCGGGTCAGCTTTAGTATCGATGCCCGGCTGGTTTAACCAGGCCCCACTTAACAGAGGTAATCGCCAGGTGCTGCCGTCGGCATCCCAGGCACAATCATTGGCGTGTTGGCCGCCGTCATCATTGTCGGTATTTATCCCCAGCATATGCAGCCCCCGACGTATGCCGTCGGCAATGTCGGTATTACCGCTGGACGGATAGGCATCTTCCAGGCCAATCAAGACGTTGGTGTAGTTGATGGGCACCGTACCCGGGGCGGCCTGCCCCGGATCGAAGCAAGTTAGCTCATCATACTCCCCATAAGTGGCCGCGCTAAGCGGATAGTTTGCGATTTGATTACCAGGCCCAATGTCGGAGGTTCTGGCCATGCTGGCTGTCAGGCATTCCAGTTGCGAACGCTGCCAGCCATCGTTGGCAAAGTCAACCAAACCTACTTGATCATACCGGGGATCGAGGTACGTTATAAAATTTTTTACAGCCTGTTGAATACCCTGGAACGGTTGATGACCAGTAAAGAGCGGATCATTAAGATTATTGATGGATTCGAAGATGACCCGGTAAGTACAATCAAACGGACTGACACTCCGGCCAAAGATGGGATTGCAGGGATCGGCGGCCAGGCGTTGGGCCGTGCCCGGCGTGGCCGGCAGGTCTCGAAGATCCGGCCCTGGGCTATTATCAATGTCGCTCCGGCTGGTGATAATGATCCGATCAAAGGCATAACCGGCACTCCCTGCCCAAATCTTTAGCGTGTGGGTCAGACCTTGGGTTAAGGTGATGGCCCCTGTATCATCTCTAACCCACGTCCAGTTGTTTCGTACATTCCAATTTCCGCCATTGTCCCCACCCCCGCTCTTACCATTTACTGTTATAACTTGTGTTCCGTTTTGATCCTCAATCGTCCAATAGAATCCCTGATTCGTATTATTGAAAACCTGAGCTCTAAAGTGAACGTGAGTTGGCACGCCACTCCAGGTTGGAATAAAATCATATTCCAGCGACGGCGCGATATTGTTTTGGGCATCTGCCAGGGTATAATCACGCCCAAAAGGGTTTCCGCCATTTAAGGTGAGGTATGGGTGGTGGCGGACCAGTCCGCTAAGATGCGGCGGGTCAGTAAGACTGTTACCGCCATAGCCGTAGCCGTCAACAGAATAGGCCCTGGCTTCCCAATCCCGCTGGATGGCCCAGTACCCCTGCCCGGCCGCCCGGAAAGCCGGATCCCAGCTAGAGTTGTTGTCGCTGTAAAATTCAGCTTCGAGAATGATGTAATCATTTGCGCCTTCAGGCTTGGGCTGGCCGCCATTGCCTGTGATCAAACTCTGCATCGTAGCGCTGTCGTAATCAAAGGGAAAGGCCCGGCCATTTTGGGGAAACGGTTTGTACCGGTCAGCCGCGGTACAGTCGGCCGGGTCGATTAAATCGGCGTTGTTGCCGTTGTACCCCAGTCCATTGTCGCCGCAGCGGGCCCAGCAGCCGTAGCAGATGGTGTCGAACTCCATCGAACCGGTGGTGTCG
>JAAEOP010001339.1 GCA_024223125.1 Chloroflexota bacterium | reverse complement strand
TCTTGGCCGCTGATACCCTCAACCTGGCAGAACTGTATCCCTTAGCTTGATGCCTATGTGTTTCACACCCCCCGATACTCATTTTTTGAATGATTCTCGCTCTGGTGCGTAAGCCCTATTCATATGAATGGGTACGAATCACATGTTTGCAAACGCGCGCATTGTCCTGGCACGGTTGGTTACAGAGTGGTTGACTGACAACTGAGCAAGATGGCCGTGATCAGCGTTGAACTAAATTTATTGAGTTATTCTACTAGCCAATCAGGAGTTTGTTATGTCGAAGCGATTTGCTGCAATTTTGATTGTATTGATGTTTGCTTTTATTGAGTTGGCGGGAGTGGGGGAAGGCATGAACGGACGCGTCCAAGCTGCCCTCTACCCTATCCCTGGCAACCCATCTCCAAACGACACCAGCCTTTTCACCTCTACTTGCTGGATCACTGAGAAGGTAGATGATGTCTCTGGCGATGGCTATGATACTTCGTTAGCTTTGGACAGCAATGGCCGTCCCCATATCAGCTACTATGATGATACCAACGATGATTTGAAGTACGCTCACTGGGATGGCTTGAATTGGCAGATTGAGACCGTGGATAGTGCCGAGAGTAAGGGGCGGTACACCTCGCTGGCCTTAGACAGCAATGGCCATCCCCACATCAGCTACTATGATGATTCTCCCAACTATGATTTGAAGTACGCTCACTGGGATGGCGTAAGCTGGCAGATTGAGACTGTGGATAGCGCCGGGGTTGTGGGCTGGTATACTTCGCTGGCTTTGGACAGCAATGGCCGTCCCCATATCAGCTACCATGATAATAGCAACGAAGATTTGAAATACGCTCACTGGGATGGCTTGAGTTGGCAGATTGAGACTGTGGATGGTGTCGGGTCTTTGGGTGATTTTACTTCGCTGGCGTTAGATAGCAATGACCATCCCCATATCAGTTACCTTCTTGTCAATAGCGACTATGATTTGAAGTACGCTCGCTGGGATGGCGTAAGCTGGCAGATTGAGACCGTGGATAGCGCTGGATTTGTGGGTTATGACATCTCGTTGGCATTAGACAGCAATGACCGTCCCCATATCAGCTACCATCTTGCTAGTCCCAACTATGATTTGAAGTATGCTCAATGGGATGGCATAAGTTGGCAGATTGAGACCGTGGATAGTACTGGGGCGGTGGGCAATGACACCTCGCTGGCTTTGGACAGCAATGACCGTCCCCATATCAGCTACCATGATAATAGCAACAATGATTTGAAGTATGCTCATTTGAGTTCGTCCTGTGTGTACCTGCCTATTATCACGCGCTAGTTTTGCAAGAACAGGGTGACTGTTCCCCCGCTGCCAGCCCCAAACCGGACGCGAGACCCTT
>JAAEOP010001338.1 GCA_024223125.1 Chloroflexota bacterium | reverse complement strand
CGGTGACATTCTGGTTGGCGCCAATAATCAGGCTTATCTGTTGCTCGGTGAAGCAATTCCCGTTTGGAGCCAGGTAGACCTGGATAAATACGCGGCCGCCATTATCACTGCCAATGCCGCCGCTATTACGCTTGCCGGTGTAGGCGATGTAGATGATGATCAGTTGGCCGATTTTGCCATCGGCGACGGAAACAGCGTCTACCTCTTCACAGGCCAAACAAGCTTTAGCGCCCACAGCACGGCCGCTCTGACGCTGACTGACGCTGCGGCCACTTTTAGCAGCAGCAACAACCCACCCGCCATCGTTGGTTTGGGCGACGTAAGCGGCGACTCTCTGGCCGATTTTGTTTACCAAAGTGGCAGCAGTCCGCAAATTGTGTTGGGCAGCGCCAGCCAAAACTGGACAACCCAAAGCATCCCGGCCTTCTCCCCCGCCCCCGATGGTTTTCTGACCGCAGCCGGTGATGTAGACCGTGACGGCCGTCACGATCTACTCGTCGGTAATGCCAATGGAGACGCTTACCTGATTGTGGGTAATGACCTGAACAATGTGGCCGCCACCTTTACCGGGGTAGATACGGCCGCTTCTTCTCTTTACGCTGCCGGGGCAGACCTGAACAGTGATGGCGCTTCCGATGTACTGCTGGTCCCGTCCGCCAGCGCCGCCGCTGGCTTAGGCTTAAACGGGTTAATGAATACCCCCCACATTCGCCAAGAATGGTTATCAGTCAGCGGCACGGCTGGGGAAACAAACGGCCGCGCTTTTTCGCCTCTAGCCGTCGGCGCCAGCGATATTTATGTAGACGATGATTATTGCGCTGCCTGCGCCAATGATGGCTATACCTGGGGTGTGACTGCTTTTGCCGATGTGCAAACGGCCGTAAACGCTGCTTCTCCAGGCAACACCATCGGTCTGCAACCCGGCGTGTACAGCAGCTTCACCGTCAGCGCCGATAACCTGACCATCGGCAGTACTACGCTGGCCGACACCGTTTTCATTGACGGCGGCGGCGGGACTTATGGCGTTTACATCAACAATGCGGATGGGGTACAGCTAACTGATCTGACCATTCGCAACGCCCAATATGGGGTGCAGTTGGAAGATGCGGGCACAGATGGCTGGCAAACGGCCGCCGACAAAATCATTTTAGATCACCTCTTCATTTACGATGTGACCAGCAATCCCATCTATATGAATCTGCAAAGCAGCCTCAGTTTGCAGCAATCAACACTCGTCGGCAGCAACAATCATATCGGCACGTATGGCAACCCGGCCACCATTTCGCCCGATCCCGCCTGGAGTACCGAATCCAGTAACAGCAACGCCGCCACAGATAGCAACAGCGGCCTGGTTGCCCTCGGCAATGATCTCCTTGTTTTGGGCAGCAATGATTCCAACAACATTTCTGTGTACGACACCAGCGGCAACAGTTGGAGCAGCATCAGCAATGGCCTGTCTGGTATTGCCGACGGCCTGTCTGTCAAATCTGCCTTTACTACGGAAAACGGCGAGATATGGGCGCTGGATGCCACTGATTTCAATGGCGGTCTGCCTGATCGCGCTTGGAGTCTGGCTTATGTTTCGGCCAATGAAATTTATGTGGGCGGTGATTTCAACAATGTGGGCGGCAATGCCGACATAGATAATATCGCCAAATGGGACGGCACTGATTGGACAGTTGTAGGAGCGCGCAGTGACAGCAATTACCCCGGCAGCACTATTATAGACATGGACATAGACAGCAGCGGCCGTGTCTATGTGGTTGGTTCCTTTGGGTTGCGTCGTTTCAACGGCTCAATCTGGGAAGATTTAGGAGATGCTTGCTTCAATTGTCCGGCCACGAACCAGGGCTGGATGGAGGCTATCGCTATCAACGGCAATGATGTGTATGTAGGCGGAAAATTTAACGGTGTTGTGAGCGGCGGCGCCACGGTGGATGCCAATTCTATTGCCCGCTGGAACAACGGTACCTGGTATATGGTTGGCGGCTCAACCAGTGGCTGCAATGGGCTGACCGGCTACGTTGGCAGCCAGGAACAGGTTACAGAACTGGCTATCTTTGGCAGCTTCCTCTATGTAGGCGGCAACTTTTATGGCGTCTACAATGGCAGTTGCGGCAGCGCCCTTAACGCCGACAGTATCGCTCGTTATTATCTGCCGACCAGTCAATTTATGACGATGCAAGTTTCTGGTTATAGCGGCGGCGATGGCGGCCTTTATGGCAGCAGTTATCGTTCCCCGGAAACATTCCTGGTTATTGGCAACAAACTATACGTCGGCGGCGAATTTTCCACAGTAGATTGGGGAGACGGCGTACAGCATAATACGGCTAACTTTGTCAGTTATGGCCTTTCGGG
>JAAEOP010001337.1 GCA_024223125.1 Chloroflexota bacterium | reverse complement strand
GGCGGGTGCGGATGTATCCATACGCGAGAAACAGCCCGGCCAACAGCAGCCCGAAAATGCCTGTCCAGCTTACCTTCGGCTTGCCCAGGTGCACCAAAGCAAAAAACACGGATGAGATAGCTATCCCCCAGGGCAACGACAGCCCGCTCTCGATGTTTTGGAGCCAATAGCCCCGGTTGGGGAGTTCTTCGCTCCATCCGACCAGCGTATACAAAACGAACATGGTCAGCGTATGCGTCAGCACCAGCCCGGCAGGTTGCTTTTGCCAGGCATACCCCTCAAAATGCAGCCAACCCAGTTGCCACTCCAGCCAATAAATGCCCCCCATTAATATCAAGGTGATGCCCAGCCCGGCTAGCAGATCGATGACCGCTTGCCTGTTCCATGCCAATCCCAGGCTTGTGATCGAACGGCGGTCTAACAGCCGCCGGGCAAGGAAAACCGACAGGGTAATCGCGAACAGGGAAGCAAATTGGCTGAGGAACAAGTTCCCTGCGTAAGACATCTGTCCGATTAAAGAGTTGCTGGCAAACAGCAGTCCGCCTGTAACAACAAAAAGGAGCGCGAGGGTAAACACCGCTTGCGCAAGCACGCGCCACCCGGCGCGCAGTCGGGGTTCATCCGGGGAAATGAATATTTGGGCAAATAGTGTACGGGGAGAGTTGGGTGGGTGATTCATCATTTTACCTTTTACCTTTCCAAAGTATAGCCCAGAGGAGCGCAGGCGTCAAAAGAAAATACTGATTATTGTGCATCGCGGCCAATATGAGTTTTGTGAGACGCCGCAGAAATGAAGGTGCACAAGAAAAGCGGTATTGGCATCCAAAATCAGGTATTTTTGCCGCGTTGAAAGGGTTTGCAAGTGGCCGTCACCTGGCGTATGGAGCAGCAGGCGGGTATTGTCTCAAAAAGTGGAGGAGACTTCGGAAGTTTGATGGGCAGGATGCCCGCTTACAGCAGTTTCGCAGAGACTTCCGAAGTCTGTGCCCTGCAGGGTTGAAAAGATGCACATCCATCAATTTAAGCCATTGCCAAACGAACAAGGCTAAGCAAATACACATGCACTAAAAATCATCTTTTCATTTAACGCGGTATAATTAACGAGGGTCATGCGAAAGCAAGCCGCTCAAGGTTTTGTCGGATTTTTTTTGCACAAAACATCCCGCTAACCACTTTTTAAAAAGCACAAAAAAGACATCCCTGTGCGCCCAAAATGGCACACGCAGGAGAGACTACTGCATGGAAGTTGGAACCATACAACAGATAGATATTAACACAGAAATGCGCTCCGCCTACCTTGATTACGCCATGAGCGTCATCATTTCCCGCGCTTTACCGGATGCACGCGATGGGCTAAAACCGGTTCACCGGCGTATTCTGTATGCGATGAATGATTTGGGGATGCGCTCCAATACCGCGTACAAAAAATCTGCTCGTATCGTGGGCGAAGTGCTGGGCAAATACCATCCGCATGGCGACTCTGCTGTGTACGATGCGATGGCCCGCATGGCACAGGATTTCTCCATGCGCTACATGCTAATTGACGGCCAAGG
>JAAEOP010001336.1 GCA_024223125.1 Chloroflexota bacterium | reverse complement strand
TGTGGTCTGAAGATTATGGACAGAGCTGGTCGCCGCCTCAAATGCTGCCCGATATTATCGCCAGACAATCGGCTACGCCATTCGACAAGTATGATATGGCGGCCGATAGCGCCGGCCATATTCATTTGCTGGCTGTTGGACTTTTGACTGACCCGCCAGAGAATCTTGATTGGCCGCCCGGACTCTATCACTCTGAATGGGATGGAGAAAATTGGTCGGACCCGGCCCCGCTATATGAGGGAGATTGGTATCCCGAATATCCACACTTGGTTGTCCATCAAGGTAACCAGTTGCATGCTACCTGGTTCATTCGCCAAGACCTTTTTGATACTACTGAACCTAATCAGGTTTGGTATACACACGGTCAATCACACGCGCCGGCTGGAGCTTCCCCATCTCGACCAATGGTACCGCCAACATCAACGCCACCGCCCTCTACCCCCACCCCAACGCCTACCCCCACCCCTACTCCTACTCTTACCCCTACCCTGGATCCGGTGGTTGCTCAGGCAACTGTACCGCCGGGTGCCGTTGATACCATCTATACCGACCTGGACGAAACATATATAGTGATCATCAGCCTGATCCCGGCCACGCTGATCATTGGCATCCTCATCGTTGTTGTTCGTGCCCGACGACGGTAAGTCTCAGTACATCCAAATTTCAGGCTCGGAGGGGGTGCGCCATAATATGGCGAGTAACCCCCGACGCCAGTTGCAAACCGGCTTGGAGCGTTAAAAATTGAAAACACTGAGTCTACTTGTTTAGGTAGAAAATCTTCCTTCTTGTAGCTACCGGTAAGTCAAGAAATAGAGATTATATCGATTTAAATATAGTGCATTTTTTGTCCGGTATTAAGAGCAGAATTTCCAGAATTAAAGAATTTTGATTCTATCATTCAGACAATTCTGCTCTTATGAGATTGACATAAGTCTAATCGATATAATGTCTAATGAAAGTTCTTATCCCTACCGAGGATAAACGGAAAAAGATAGATGCGAAGACTTTTTATCAGCCCTTGTGTGCCTTCGAGACTTCGAGTGCGCCCCTACATCTGGATCAAATACCTGAGTAATTTGGGACACCAAGTTACGCTTCTTACATTGGTGGCCGGCCCCGATGATATAG
>JAAEOP010001335.1 GCA_024223125.1 Chloroflexota bacterium | reverse complement strand
CGGTTTCATAGATGCGGCTTTTGGTGAGAAAATACCCCTGGGTGGCCGCGGCAAAGGCCAGCATGGCGGCTATGGCGGCTACGATCACGATGACCAGGTGTAGCCAGTTGGCGACACCGATGATCAACAACTGGGTATTGAAAATAAACATAAAGGGCAACACCGCCGTACGGATATCGTAGGTAAACCCCTGGATACCGGTACGGATGGGATCACCGCCGGATATGCCTGCGGCGGCAAATGCCGCCAGTCCCACCGGGGGCGTATCATCGGCAAGGATGCCGAAGTAGAAAACAAACAGGTGTACAGCGATTAAAGGAACGATTAAGCCGTTTTGGGCACCCAGATCGACGATCACCGGTGCCATCAGGGTGGAGACCACGATGTAGTTGGCCGTGGTCGGCAGTCCCATCCCTAAAATCAGGCTGATGACGGCGGTAAAAACCAGGATCAACATCAGGTTGCCGCCGGAGATGAATTCGACGAATTCGGTCATGACCAGCCCGATGCCGGTTAAGGTCACGGTACCAACTACGATACCGGCCGCAGAAGTTGCCACGCCGATCCCGATCATATTGCGAGCGCCCGAGACCATCCCTTCAATCAGATCATCAAATCCGCTCTTGAAAGAAAACTCATTCCCCTTCAGTTTTCGAAAAAAGCCTTTTAACGGCCGCTGACTTAGTACAATAAAAATCAGCAGTACCGTCGCCCAGAAAGCGGACAGCGCGGGAGAAAATCGTTCCACCACCAGACACCACATCAGCACCACGATGGGCAGGAGAAAATAATATCCGGCCTGTGCCGTCGGACCCATCTCGGGCAGCACTTTGATATCAGTAGTTTGCTCGAGTTCCGGGACCTTGCAGGCAAAGGCGATCAACAGTACATAGACCACAGAAAGTAAAACGGCAACAATGTAAATAGCGGCACCGCCGGCAACGGTTTTAATCCAGCCCAGCCCGTAGTAGGTCACACCGCCCATGATAATCATAAATAAAATGGCGAATACAAAACCAAGTAATTTCTGGGTGATGGTTTTTGTGATCGGTTTTTGCATCCGTTTGAGGCGCAGTTTGCATGCCTCCAGGTGGACTATGTATACCAGGGCGATATAGGAAATAATGGCCGGCAGGAAGGCATGCTTAATCACCTCAATGTATGTGATACCGACGTATTCCACCATTAAAAAGGCGGCTGCGCCCATTACCGGCGGCATAAGCTGACCATTGGTTGAGCAGGCCACCTCAACCGCTCCGGCTTTTTCCGGTGTAAAACCGACTTTTTTCATCAATGGGATCGTGAAAGTCCCGGTGGTAACCACGTTGGCGATGGATGATCCGGAGACCAGACCGGTTAACCCGGACGAGACCACCGCGGCCTTGGCCGGCCCACCGCGAAGATGTCCCAGCCCTGCAAAAGCGACACGAATAAAGTAGTT
>JAAEOP010001334.1 GCA_024223125.1 Chloroflexota bacterium | reverse complement strand
TGTGTGTTTCTCTGATTCATGGTTTCCACAGGGAGGATGGTATCGCATCCTTTCCCGTATGTCCACTTTTTTTGAGAGATTATTTGCACATGCTGGCGGGTGTGCCACACTGATGTGGCGGGCGTGCCACACTGATGTATAATGAGGGCTGCCCAACAAATAACAGGCAAAATAAGCCAGGATTGAAGAGCGAAAATCAAAATTGAAACACTGCAATCTGGTTAGTGTCACAAAGTATTCACCGCGTGCGGCGTAAAGGTACACAGGTAGACAGGGTAAACACGGACAAGCAACGCAATTTACCTGTCTACTTGTATACTTTGTTTACCTGGTGCGAGACCACCTTCAAGGTGGCGAATAACGAATGATACAAACTTTTTTGCAAACATCGACAAAAAATTGTCGATATTGACGCCGTTAACGCCTAACCCCGATGAGCCGGAACCAAGTAATTTTTAAACCCTAAAGAGAAGAAATCAGATGGAAAAGAGAATCAAAGATAGATACAACGACGATATTTTGCACACCATGATGCAGCGTTATGCCATCCAACCTGAACAAATCCAACTGCTAGATGGGTTTGAGAGTTTTATGTACGCGTTTGAGCGGGATGGGGAAGCGTATATCTTGCGGGTTGGGCACAGCTTGCGCCGGAGCATCCCCCTCATTCAGGGGGAGGTGGATTGGATCAATTATCTGGCGGCGGGAGGCGCTTCGGTGTCCCGCGCGATTTTGTCGGAAAATCGTAACCTGGTCGAGATCGTGGACGATGGGCAGGGCGGCCACTTTTTGGGGACTGCGTTCGTGAAGGCCCAGGGCGCGCCTCCAGGGCGCGCGGTGTGGGGTGCGCCTTTGTTTGAAGAATATGGCCGTTTAATCGGCCGGATGCACGCGCTCGCAAAGAATTACCAACTCCCGGACCCCGCCTGGAAACGCCCGGAGTGGGATGCCCCCGGGATGCTGGATATGGAAGATTGGCTGCCCGCCTCCGAGGGGCCTGTCCTCAAAAAATATTACACTCTCAAAACCTACCTGGACACCCTCCCCAAAGATGGCGACACCTACGGGCTTATTCACCAGGATGCACACGGGGGGAATTTCTTCGTTGACGATGCAGGGCGCATAACGCTGTTCGATTTTGACGATTGTGCTTACAGTTGGTTCATGAATGACATTGCAATCGTCTTATTTTACGCCGCGGTCAACACAGACGATCCCTCGGCATTCACCGAACATTTTATGACACATTTCTTGAAAGGGTACAAATCTAAAAACCACCTCAACCCAGCATGGTTGAAGGAGATCCCGCACTTCCTGAAGCTGCGCGAAATCGATTTATACGCCATCATTCATCGCAGCTTTG
>JAAEOP010001333.1 GCA_024223125.1 Chloroflexota bacterium | reverse complement strand
GGCCACAATCCTCAATAACCTGGGGGTCATCTTTTTCATCTGGGCCAGCCAGATGCTGCCAAACACGCCTTAGCTGAGGCATTGGAACATTATCGTCACTTGCAAGATGCAAGGGGAGAAGCACAAACAGCTAGAAACCTGGCCGCTATAGAAAATAGACATGAAGTATGAGAAGAAATATCCGAATGAACGCCAAATACCTGACGTTACACCTCTCCTTCTTTCCCATCTTGCATATCTTCATTAATAATTTGTTGGAGACGATCCAGGCGAAAGGTGAGGTTGGCTTCGGCGCGGTAACTGTAAGCATACAGGTAAAACAGGTTTCCTCGTTGTTCCAGGCGCAGCGGCTCGACAGTGTGTTGTTTGGGCGTGGGGGCATGAAGCGCTTGATAGTTCAGCGTGAGGGGTGTTTGTTTTTGTATGGCCTGTTTAATTTGGGCTATTAGCTGTGGCGTTGGGGATTGGACAGCGGGGAAGAAGGCGTCCCGGCCGTGTATAGCATCCCGTATATTTTGCAGAACGGCCGCCGCAATCGCTTCCAATTCAGTTATGTGGGTAGCCTCCAACTGTGACTCTAACATTTCCAGGTAACTATGGGGCAGAGGGCAGGGGAGGGGGATCATCTGCCCCAGGCCAACAAGAACGCGGGCGTTAAGCCATTGGGAAGCATCCGGTTCATTTAATGTCGGGCTGTCCGTTGACGTTATACCGTTGGCTAAGGGAATATCTTGCGCACGCAACTGCTTTTCCAGCCTGCCAGCCATATTCGCCGTGACGATGGCGTGACGGGGGGATATTTGCTCAATAACGGCCTGGCGCAGCCGCTTTTTTCGTAGTAACGAGGCCATTTGCCCAGCCTGGGCAGTGGCGAGTAAGTGGACGGTT
>JAAEOP010001332.1 GCA_024223125.1 Chloroflexota bacterium | reverse complement strand
GATGGCCGGGAGATGCTGCGCCTGCTGGCCGGACGGACCAGGCGCATGCACAATCTCATCGAGGGCGTCCTCCAATATTCAAGAATTGGGCGTGTTGTGGAAAGGGAAAGAGAAGTAGATCTCAATCGGCTGGTGCAGGACACGATAGAGAGTCTGGCTCTGCCGGAAAACATCCACATTACCCTTAAAGACAAGTTGCCCACCGTTGTGCGGGAACAAACCCGTATCGGGCAGGTTTTTCAAAATTTACTGGGTAATGCCATTAAGTTTATGGACAAGCCGGAAGGCCGGATTAGCATTGGCTGTGTAGATAAGGAAACGTATTGGCTGTTTAGCGTGGCCGATAACGGGCCGGGCATTGCAGAAAAGTATCATACCAAGATATTTCAAATGTTTCAGACGTTGACGCCGCGCGATCAGGTCGAAGGTACCGGTATCGGGCTGGCGCTGGTCAAAAAAATCATCGAAAAGACGTGGGGCGGCCAAATCCGGGTGGAATCAACGGTAGGTGAAGGGAGTACATTCTACTTCACATTGCCCAAAAGAAAGGAAGAAAAATGAGAGACACCAGACCGATATTGCTTGTTGAGGATGACCAGATAGACATTATGACCATTAAGCGCGCCTTGAAAG
>JAAEOP010001331.1 GCA_024223125.1 Chloroflexota bacterium | reverse complement strand
TTATTCGGGTTGGGGAACGAGATAGGGCTTACGCACCAGAGCGAGAATCATTCAAAAAATGGGTATAGGGGGAGTGTGAAACACTCCCCCTATACCCATTTTTGGGGCAACTTTTTGCCGAATTGTGTAAGTCCTAGAGAATTGATGCGGGGGGATTATAACAGATGCGCGTTGTCGGATGGCTTTTGCCAGCGGTAGAAAAGATGTAGAATAGTGTGCCCATCTTTGCAAACCGGACAAAACGGGGGAACTTTCCATACCCCCCCAGCGTTTTAATGACGAAATACATATTTATCCCAAACAAATGAAGCGATAAAAGGAGAAATTCTCATGAAACGCTACCTGATCCCCCTGTTAATTTTTGTCTTGCTGCTGGCCGCGTGCCAACCCGTAGAGCCTGCAAGCGACATGGTCGTCACCCAGGCTCCCGCGGGTGACGAAGCCGATTTCATCGAAGCGCCGGGTCAACAGACCCACGATACACCCGCCGATGAATCTGACGAGACGACCTCGTTAAGCTCTGCAATGTCGGACGA
>JAAEOP010001330.1 GCA_024223125.1 Chloroflexota bacterium | reverse complement strand
GGAACAAGCATCCCCTTAGGTTATTGGGATCAGGAGGCCTTGCAATGGCAACATGATAGCGTCGGTACGATAGATGCTACCGGCCAGTGGCTGGTCATGCGCGTCACTCATTTTTCAATCTTTGACTGTAATTTAGGAACAACTCTGACTTTATCAAACCTTTTTGTCTATCTATTGGATTTGATTCGTTCAGATGCAGCATGTAGCGCTGGCGCTGCAGGTTGCTTCATCAATACCAAATCAGGCCAGCTACGCGAATGGGTACAACTCCCGGCCGTCAACATCTTGGGAGAGTCCGTTGCCCCTCAATTAGGTTACAGTACAGCTCGAGCAAATCCGTCAGAAGTAATTGACTTAGAACTTAATCTTGATTACGATCCACAATTCCTGCAAGTTGCTGACTACCTCTACTTCGAATTGTACATTGAAGGGGAAAAAACGGACACGTTTACATTTCCTGCCGACCCAGACGGAGATGGGGAAGTTGGTCGTTTTCGTTACTTTTGGGACGGCCGTAATGCTATGGGTGAGTTACTACCTCCAGGTGTTTATGAATATGCAGTCAGGGTGCGCGTTCCCTATACTGCGGAATACTATTGGTCACCAACTGTGCGCCGGTTTGGTTCTCGTCCTGTAATACCAACCGGCGTCACCACCGAGAGAACACGATCTGAGTGGTTGCACGGCACTGTGGAATTAAACACGCAAATAGAAAATGCCTTCGGCAATGGCTGGGTTCTAGAGAGTCACCAACAGCTTGCTGCGGATGAAGCCGGCCGTATTTTGATCACCGAGGGTGATAGCATTACGGAATATTATAACGGTTTGGCCGACAACCTATATGGCCGACGCCAATACAATCTACCTCAACCGCGCGTAACAGGCCCAGCCGCCTCAGTCACTATTGCTTCCCAACCTTTGTCAGGAACTCATGTAAGCGGGACTATCAATTCAGATACGACCTGGACAGCCAGTAATAGTCCCTACATGTAATACCTCAATACTTCGATAAATAAGATTTGCACGTTAATAACCAAATAACCATCAATACATCGAAAAGAAATACGGTGCGTGAAAGAAGCTGTACCACAAATCTGTATACATATCTGGACACGGTTCAGGGTTAGGAGAGATATCATCTGCCTCCTTTCCCAAAATGTGGATGGATGGCTTTGTAGAATTTGTGGTTGTCTTTTTTCTTGTCTCTACGGTGTGATTAGCCGCGTTTGTACAAAACATGTTGCTCGTTTTTTCCTGAGCCAAGATTGGCTCATTAAGTGGAAAAGGATAGGAAACGATACATCTCCGGTCTTGTCTATCAGGTGCTTCATCAAAAATTGATAGCATAGCTCCTGTTGTTTTGAAAACAATAGTCACCCAAACGCCTTTAGTCGGGTCAAATCCAGGAACCGCCCAGTTATCATTTAAGACGCGCACTTGTCCACCCTCACTTAAACGACGCATAAAGTGAACACGCCCTTCTCGTAATGGCATTTTTGCCTCTGTGACAACAAAATCATCTGCTGCTTTTTGTGGGCATGAATGATGATGCAATTGTTGGGGCGATTGTCCACCTAGTTGACCATGGTCTAAACGTTTGCGGTAAAGGTCAAAAAACCAATCTGCTTGTTGATTAACTTTGGCGATATTTTCCAGATAAGTATCTTCCCAAACATGCCGATTGTAATCTTGGTGAAAACGTTCAACAGAACCATTGCTTTGGGGATGATACACTGGAGAAAAAAGCAACTCCGTTCCTACTGTCAAAGCCAGACGCACTACTTTACCTAAGACATGTTTGTGGGTTGTCCCACCGCTAAAACAACCTTCATTATCCACCTGGGTATATTTCGGTATGCCAATTTCTTGCCACACATGAATTAGAAACTGAACTGCATCTAGTGAGCGGCGTTGAGCAAATGCTTGTCCAGTAGGATAGCGGGAAACAATGTCAATTGCATTGAAACAGGAAACCCGTTGTCCGCCACGTAAAAAATGAGGGACTATATCCACTTGACACAGTTGATGAGCGGTAACTGGTCGCAGACGAGGATAATGAACCTCAGGTTCTGGCGGTTTTGCTTTTCGCCGCACCAATCCAGTTTCACGTAAGACCCGCTCTATGCTGGAAACACTGGGAACGGGCTTGATTCCAATCGCTTTCAACCTTGTTTTGATTGCTTGGCCGCCAATATATTTGAGACCGATACCTAATGCTGCTTCAACCTCAAGTTCTAACCGTGTGTCGCAAATCACTTCTCGAATTTCCATTGGTAACTGTTTTCCATGCTGTTTGGGGGCGCGTGACTGCTCTTGCAATCCTGGCCATCCTTCTTCCTGATAACGTTTGTTCCATTTTGACACCCAAAATAGAGATCGATTCATGTTTTCGGCGACTTCCTCCATCTTTTTCCCTTTCCTCAACTGAAAAATTGCTAGTTTTCGTTCCTGAAATGTAGATGTTTTCATTTACTCATTCCTCCAAATTAGAATGAGTAAACTATCTCTTTTTTTCGATGTATTGAAGGTTCGGTTGTTAAGGTTCTATTGATCTATTGATGGTTTTGTGACTATATTTTTTATCGAAGTATTGACGTACTACAGGTAAGCCCTAATGAATGAAAATTATATAACTTGTACATTTAGAAATCCGATTTCTCGAAGAGATCGGATTACTGCACTCAACTTGAAAATTTGTTGTTCCTAAAAGGCGGAATTTATCAACAGATTTCGCAGATGAAAAATGATGATCGGTCAGGGCTACAAATCATGGTTTATAGTCATTTCTCGATAGGCTAATGTCCAGACAACGGCCGTAAACGCCGCCACCATTCCCTTCAACAAAGCTACCAGCAGTGTCATGGTCAGGTTAAGAGCGGCCGCTACAAAACCACCGAAAGATGTGAGACCGGCAGCCAGGGGGACGGCCGTCAGCGCCAGCAGCGGCAAAGATAACAAACCAAACACCCAATTCAAGACAGTCCCCAACCCGTACAGGATAACAGTCAGAGCAATCAATTCCCCGGCATGTTGACGAATAACCTGGCGGGTGTGTTTCATCGCCTGGCGTACACCATGGTCCAATACGGCCGCATCCCTAAAAGCCAATGTACGATACCAGATTGAAACCAAAGTGATAGGGATGATGAAACAGCTTAAAGAGAGAACGCATAACCAACCGAGGGCAAAAACAGTCATGGCCGTGCGTGGTTCCGTATCTGTTTGCAATGTCATATAGCCAACAGTGATCGTATCCAACACGGCCAACAATAGCAAAATGAGCATCCAGATAAATAAAGGTAGGAATACGGCCGCGTCAATGGCGGCAAAGCGTTTCAAATAGCTAATGCCTAAATGGATGGAATGGGAGAGGGTAGACGGCCGTGACTCCGCTTCCACATTAACGGCTCCAATAACAGCTCCCTCCGCCACCGTAACGACCAGCCAAAACACGACTACATACACAAACAGAGCTACACTGCCACTAATAAGTAAAGGCCATAAATCGGCCGCTTCCCAATTCAAAGTCGGGAGAGGGATGTTGCCCGTTTGCAGGAAAGTTAGCCATTGTTCTGCGTCAAACCATTGTTCAGGCAGCAAGCTACGCAAAAAAACGCGCATCAGACTGAACATTAGCCCATTAATCCCCATCAGCAAGCCCAGCAGCCATAAAAATTTGCGCCGCCACACCAGTTCAACTGCTTGCAGGAAAATTGCGCCGATGTCCATCGTAAAAAGAGATTGGGGATTGGAGATTGTGGGATGGACTAATCTCCAATCTCTCAATCTCCCAATCTCCAATCTCTCAAACCACCTTCAATTCTTTTTCTTTATTCGTCCACTCGTCATAAGCCAGCGTAAACGCGGCCGACTGCCAGGTCGTCAATATCGAATAAAGCACAGCCCCCAGCAAGCCCAGACATAAACCTCCGCCGGCCAACATCAACATTTCGAGGCCGCCCATTGACCCGCCAGCAAACGCTGTGCCCAAAAGAGGAACAAACAACACCAATGAAGCTGGAATCATGACGATAGCGGCTGCGAAACCATACAGAATGGTAATCCCCAAGAAAAGCAAAGAGAGCAGCAGCACTTCACCTACATTATTGCGGAAAACCTGCCAGCCGTGTGAAATAGCTTCAATGGCTCCCAGCCCGCGCAGCATGACGCCCCGGAAGGCGAAGGCGTTGATGAAGTTGATAACGACGCCTACCAACATGAACACACACATCAAGCCGCACAAACAAAGTACCATCAAGCCTATTCCGGCAGCAAAAACCTCTTCCATTGCGGCGGCGCTGTCTTCCATGAAAACGGCCGTGCCACCCACACTGCCGGCTATAAAGAAACCAAACCCAACTGCGACCACAAACACCACCAATATCAAAGGCAGGTACAGTATCAGGCTCATCCCCACCAACGACATGATGCGTTCTGTACCTGCCCGAAAGGCACCACCCAAAGTTACAATTTCACCATTGTCAATTTGAGACACGGCCGAAATCAATCCACCCCGCGCTGCCAAACTTAACAACCACAGGGCAATGCCAATGATGAACACAATACAACACAATCCGATGAGCAGGGCTGACGCCTGTACAATTTGCTCAATACTTTCCGGTCCCGTTTCCGAGTAATTGGAACTAGAATTAAAATTACTGCTCGCTCGTGTCAGCGCTGCCAAAAACCCTAACACCCACAAAAACTTATTTTCCCAGGTAATCCGCCAACTGCGGCTAAGAATTTGCCCGTAATCCATGTTGAACCTCCTTGTTTGTAAAACGTAATTCGTATAATTATCAGACAATACGGTAAAGTTCCGTTCCAGTTGTGAAAATATGACCGATGATCGATGATCGATTACGGAACACGGAACACGAACTGCCTACTCCCACTCAATCGTCCCCGGTGGCTTGGAGGTAATATCCAACACCACCCGGTTTACTCCTTCTACTTCATTAACAATACGGCCGCTAACCCGCGCCAGTAAATCATACGGTAACCGGGCCCAATCGGCCGTCATAAAATCCTCCGTTGTCACTGCTCGTAAGGCAATGACTTCTTGATAGGTACGGCCGTCGCCCATCACTCCCACACTCTTCACTGGCAGAAGCACGGCAAATGATTGCTGTGTACCCAACCGTAGCATATCCGCCCGACGCAGTTCCTCCACAAAAATTGCATCCGCCAGCCGCAGCCGTTCCAACCGGGACCACGTAATCTGCCCCAAACAGCGAATGGCCAGCCCCGGCCCCGGAAACGGCTGTCGCCAGATAATGCTGTCTGGCAGACCCAGTTCCGTACCAATGCGCCGCACCTCATCCTTAAACAACAGCCGCAGCGGTTCCACCAGTTCAAAATCCATATCATCCGGCAACCCGCCCACATTGTGATGTGTCTTAATGAGATGGGCATCCTTTTTATCTTTACCGGCGCTCTCAATCACATCCGGGTAAATGGTTCCCTGGGCCAAAAAATCAATCTGGCCCAGCAAATTGGCTTCCCGTTCAAAAAGTCGCACAAACTTCTCCCCAATGATTTTACGCTTCTGCTCCGGATCTGTCACCCGTTCTAACGCTTCCAGATATTCTTCAATGGCGTTCACGGCAATGAAGCGCATCCCCTGTTCTCGATCAAATGTCTCAATTACTTGCAGCGCTTCTCCTTGCCGCAGCAACCCATGATCGACAAAAACGGAGGTCAACTGATCGCCAATCGCTCGGTGAATCAGAGCCGCCGCCACGGAAGAATCTACACCGCCGCTGAGACCGAGGACAACACGGCCGTTGCCCACCTGCGCCCGAATCAAATCCACCTGCTCCTCAATAAAATTGGCCGGCGTCCAATCTGGAGTACAGCCGCAAATATCCACCACAAAATTACGCAGCAGCGTCCCTCCCTGCGGCGTATGAACTACCTCTGGATGAAACTGCACCGCATAAACCCCTCGCACCACATCGGCCGCGGCCGCAAATGGTGAATTATCTGAATGGGCCAGAGGGGCAAAACCGGGGGGTAGTTTTTCTACCTTGTCGCCGTGGCTCATCCATACTTGTTGGGGATTGGAGATTGGGGATTGGAGATTGGCGTCAATCTCTAAATCTCCAATCTCTGATCCTTTGCTTGCACTCAGGACAAGCCCCCAATCTCTAAAAAACAAACTTTCCCCAGCATCCACCGTCAACGTTGCCGAACCATATTCCCGCTTTTGACTGGCGGCTACTTTTCCATCCAGGTTGTGTACCAGCAACTGCATCCCATAGCAAATGCCTAAAATTGGGAGGCCGCTTTCCAGCACATATTGAGGCAGCGTTGGCGCGGCCGTATCATACACACTGTTTGGCCCGCCGCTTAAAATAAACCCTTTGGGGTTCAGCGCCAGCACATCTTCGGCCGCGGCCGTCCAGGAGAGCAGTTCACTGTACACATTGGCTTCCCGCACCCGCCGGGCAATCAACTGCGAATATTGAGAGCCGTAATCTAGAATTATTATTGTATCGTGTGTCATTTTTCGTATTCCGTGTTCCGTGTTCCGTGTTCCGTGTTCCGTAGACCGTGTTCCGTGTTCCGTTGACGGAATACGGATAACGGATAACGGATTACGGATTACGGGCCACGGATCATGCCAAAATAATCTTCCCGTCGCTCATGTCGATAATCATAGCTGCAGCTACGATGGGGACATTCCACTCAGATAACACTTCACGGCCGCCTTCAAATGTTTTTTCCACAACGGCCGCAATACCCACCAATTCCGCCCCTGCATGTTGCACAATCCGGCATAAAGCGTCAATTGTGCGTCCCGTCGCCAGAAAATCATCTACAATTAGAATCTGCTCCCCGGCATGTAAAAATTCGGGCGAGACCATCAATGAGACTTCATTTCCTTTGGTGTGACTGGGGGCTGTTTCAATGTAAACTGGCTCCATCATGGTGATGGGTTTATGTTTGCGAGCATACACTACCGGAATGTTGCCCATCGCTTTGCCCACCATTGCCGCTGGAATTAGACCGCTCACTTCGGCCGTTAGTACCCGCGACGGCCGTGTTCCCACAAGCTGCGCCGCAATATACTCACCCACAGCCATCATCAATTCCGCATCTATCTGATGATTTAAGAAGCTATCAATCTTGAGGATACCCCTGCCCAAATTTTTGCCTTCATCTAAAATACGTTGTTTTAACAAATTCATATCCACAATTCCTTCTCAATTTCACATTGTCAATCAGCTAATATCATATATCATCTAGTCGCATTGGCTGGTGCCTAATTATCCTTCACAGGTTGGGCATCAGGCAACTTGAATGTTAATTGAGAATTGTTTCACAGTTGGCTTGACCAGCCCAATTGTGTCGTTTATAATCTCAACAAATCGTTCAGAATAAATTGAAAGTTGTGAACAAGGTGTATTGATTATGATTACAGAAGTAATAGAAGATGGGTTAACGGCCGTAGAAAAACAACTCCGATCTATTGTCCATAGCGATGTTGATCTACTGACTGATGCTGGATTACATATTATAACCTCTGGCGGCAAACGACTGCGGCCGCAGTTGGCTATTTTGGCATACCTGGCTGTTGGGGGACGCAGCCTGAAAGAAGTTATCCCTCTGGCGGCAGCCATTGAGATGGTTCACACGGCTACCCTTGTTCATGATGACATCAATGACCACAGTCCCACTCGTCGCGGCAAAATTACCGTTCATGCCAAATGGGGGCGCACCTTTGCCTTGCTTACTGGCGACTACCTCTTCACCAAAGTATATGAATTGATGGCCCCCTATGGCGGTGACTATAACGTTATTATGGCCGATGCCTGCATTAAGTTGGTAGAAGGGGAAACAGTACAGGCAGCGGCTGCCAAATCGGGCGACATGGACCGCGAGACGTACAAAATGATCATCAGTCGTAAAACAGCCAGCCTGTTTGAGGCGGCTGCGCGCATGGGCGCCATGTTGGGTGGCGGCAATGAGCAAAGCATCGAAGCGTTAGCCAAATACGCTTACAATCTGGGCTTGACCTTCCAGATTGTGGATGACATTTTAGACATCGTGGGTGATCCCGAAAAGATGGGCAAACCGGTCGGCGCTGACCTGGCCCAAAATCGGGGTGTCATGGTGGCCCAAAATGGGGGCAAGGAAGTAGCTACGGCCGTAGCTGAAGCTGAAATAGAAGCGGATCCCCTTACCCAGATGATGGCCCGCCTGCGTGAATCCGGCGCAGTAGAAATTGCTCGTTTACAGGCTGAAGAAACGGCCGTCCGCGCCCGCACCGCTCTGGATAACATCCCCCCCTCCGAAATTCGTAACGAAATGCTTAATTTGGTTGATCTTGTTTTAGATAGGCATCAATAAAGGTCGTGAGATTAGAGATTGGGCGAATCTCTAATCTCCAATCCCTTCTTTCATTTTACCTTTGCCAGATTAGCTGCGGCCGTTGTACCATACCCCCATGGACACACTTAACCCCAATATCCCCACAGCCGAATTAGCCCGTTTGATGACCTCTGCGGCCGCTCAGATGAGTGAATTTCATTTACGATTCCTAACGCCGCAATTGCTGCTACATACTTTTTTGGATGATCCCCAGTGTGGCGCTAACCAGATTTTGCAACAGTTACAAAAAGAGCGCGGTTTTGACTTGGGTAATCTCACCCTGCGAGTGGAGCAGATGGTTCACCATAATCAGGGGCGCGACGCCAAATTCAACTTCACCGATGATTTTGGCAAAGATGTTCGTTTGGCTGATGAAATGTTGGTCGTGTTAGATGAAGGGTTGACCATTGCCCAGGCACGGGATGAGTTGAAAGCGGGCAGCGGGCATGTGTTGGCCGCAATGGTGCAGCCCAACGTCACCACTTACGGCGTTTTGCAGCGGATTGGGATTACAGCCACGGCCGTCATTGCCCTGCTCGGTGAAGTGACTCAGGCTGGCGCGGCCATCATTCATGACTATATGGATGAGGCTAAACAAGGTCAGGCTCATGCTTTTTACGAAAGGCAAGAGTTGCACCGCAGTCTAACCAGTTTGCTGGCTCTCTCCCAAAAAAAGGATGTCATTCTGGTTGGCCCTGAAGGCGCCGGCAAGCGCACTTTGGTTTACAGCCAGGCCCAGCAATTGGCTGAAGGAAGTGGGTCGCACAATATTCGTTCCGTTGTCCAGATCAACGAAACAGCCCTTCTGGAAAACCCATTAGCGGCCGTGCGGGCCGGTATGAGACGAGCCAGTGGGGGTATACTGCTTGTACCCGCCATTGAACGCTTTTTTGCCGACCGGCTGCGTGCCCGATTTCCAGAAGGAGTTAGTCGGGAAATTCACAAAGCGATTCTAAATAATGAACAAATTGTCATTGGCACCACAACAATCGGTCATTATGAACAACTACGCCAGCATGACTTGATTCGCCAACAAACGAATAAATTGGAGGTGCCCCCTGCCACCGTAAAAGAAACAATTGCCATGTTGAAGTGCCATGAAGAACGCTTTCGGCAGGAGTATGAGATAGAAATTCGACTGCAAGCGTTGGAAACGGCCGCGCAATTGGCCGGACAATACATTAAGACGATTGCCTTACCGGCGGCGGCCGTGCGGCTGGCAGACCGTGCTTGTGCCCTGGTGCGTATGGCCAATGATAACCCGGCTATTGCCTACCCCAATATTGTCCCCAACGGCCGTCTCGACGCCGAAGATGTAATGGAAGCGGCCGCCCAAATGAGTAACATCCCCGTCAGCAAATTGACCGAAGATGAGAGAGGCAAATATGCCAACATGGTCGAGCATCTGCATAAACGGCTCATCGGGCAAGAGCTGGCGGTGTTGGCAGTTAGCCGGGCGGTGAAGACGGCGCGAGTGGGTCTGCGTGACAAGAAACGGCCGATCGGCTCATTCCTATTTCTTGGCCCCAGCGGGGTGGGCAAAACGGAGCTGGCAAAAGCGTTGGCCGAATTTATGTTTGGCACAGAAAAGGCGATGCTGGTATTGGACATGAGCGAGTATCAGGAGGAAGCCAGCGTCAATAAGCTGATTGGCGCACCGCCCGGTTACGTCGGTTTTAAGGGGGGGGGGCGGCTGACGAATTTTGTGCGCGAACGGCCGTATACTGTCATCCTATTCGATGAAGTGGAAAAAGCGCACCAACGGGTGTTTGATGTTCTATTGCAAGTGCTGGAAGAAGGTCGTCTAACAGACAGCCAGGGCAGGGTGGCAACTTTCAGCGAAGCAGTCATCATCATGACCAGTAATCTGGGGTCGCCCCACATGCTTGTGTCCGTCATTGGGGAATATGAACAGGAATTGGTGATGGCTGAAGTGCATCGTTTCTTCCGACCTGAATTCCTTAACCGTATTGACGAGGTGGTTATGTTCCACCAGTTAGCAGACGACCATCTAGCAAAAATTATGGATTTGATGCTAAATAAGGAAATCGGTCTGGCTAAAGAACAGGGGTTGGAATTGGCACTCACCCCTACTGCAAAACAGTGGCTTCTGGCCCAAAATGATCAGCCAGAGTTTGGGGCACGGCCGCTGCGCCGCATCATTGCCCGTCACCT
>JAAEOP010001329.1 GCA_024223125.1 Chloroflexota bacterium | reverse complement strand
TGACCGCGTCCCATATTGCATATACGATGTTGACGATTGCGGCCAGAGCAACGGTTAGACCCAACACATCTACATAGAAGAATAGATAAAAGCCCGCGAGCGCCTGGGTAATCCCTGACAGACCAAAGGCGCCCAGTCCGTAGACAACAGGAGAGTTTTTTGGGGTAACTGGTTGAGCTTCGCTAAAAAGGCTCTGCTGGGTTTCTGTTGTTGAGGACATTTGTTTTTTTATTGAACCGATTTGCCATGTAAGCCGCCTGGTTTTGTGATAAATTTAATGTATAAGCGTTCAGTTTTTCAATCTGTCAATTTATCAGTAGGATACATGCTCTGGATGAACGGTGATGAGTTCAGACAAATGATAGCATATGACAGCATTTACGGACATTCTTTTTTGGGACTTGTTTTTCGTGATGGCTTAATACGTTTGACCGAGTGAATAGGAATATTCAGGTCGTGGATTTTGGCGAGGATGCCATGCAGCGCTACCTGGTCTTGTACTTCACCAATAAGTAGCGTATCACCTTCTGGCAAATGGGTGATGCGCCAGCCCTCAAACCACATTTCTCGCTCTGTGGGCAACAAACTCTCAAGCCGAATTTCGTATTTCATGAACTAGCCCTTTGGAGATTGGGCCAATTTTCTTAAATTGGCCCAATCTAGCAACACACTCATTCACCATCAACTGGCACCAGAGCATCCAGGGCGGGGAGGAAAACCGCTTCGACCAGGGCATCGATTTGTTCTGCGGGAGCAGTTGCCATGACCAGGTAAACGGCCGTTTCAGTTTCCGCCAAAGCCAGAGCAATCGGGGCTGTTTGACCAACTATTTGGTACAGACTCCAATTCAAAGTGGTTGATATGTAGCTGTCGAAAGGTTCCGGCAACTCTGTCACCCCGAAATTAGCCAAAACGGCCGTTGCCAGTTCTGCAGCGCTTGTGTCTGGGGCAGCTAACTGCACAAATAGGGTCGGATCGACTTCTGGGTTGCCACGAGCGTAAACGCCCGGCTCCAATTCATTCCAACCGCCTGGCATCAGGCCACTGAAGAAAGTGTCGCTGAATGGCTCCAACACGATGGGCGCTTCCATCTGAGCCACTTCTGCCTGATACTTTGCGGCCACTTCATCCATCATCCCTTGCAACTCAGCCTGAGACAACCACTGACCGCGAACCATCACCCCGGCGATCTGCTGCGTGTTGCTGATCTCTTCCAGAGGATTGGCCTGCAACAATAGCAGATCGGCGCGTTTGCCCACTTCGACTGTGCCCCATTCTTCTGGATTTCCAAACACCTCTGCCGGAACACGAGTAGCGGCTTCCAAAGCTTCATAAGGCGTCAAGCCGGCCTCAACCAAAAATTCAAGTTCCTGTTGCAGCGAAAAGCCCCAAACCACCCCAAAAGCAGATGCATCAGTGCCGGCCAATATGGGCACGCCGGCATCATGCAGGGTCTTGACTTGCCGTTGGTAGTAGGTCCAGACTTCGTCGCGAAAGGCTCGTTCGGGTATGCCGCCAGCAGTCTCTATAATATCGACTACATCCGGCCTTGACGTCTGATTGCGCCATTCTTGGATGGATGATGGCGGCGCATACTGATACATCGGGTGTTGTAACAGCGCCTGGGGGTCTTCAAGCAGGTCACTGGAGACAACATCAATAACCATAGTCGGCGTATAATTAACCTCATTTTCGGTCATCAATGCGGCCAGTTGCGGCAGGGTTTCATCTGTCTCTGACAGGTCAAATCTATCAAAGGGATTGGGGCCTGGATTGCGCGTATGATCCTTAGCCACATAAGCTGCCAATGAGAAATTATGCTGAATTTCCATCCCTGACCTGATGGCGTGTTCCACACCTACGTCGGCCGAGACGTGACCCAGGACAGGCAGCTCTTCCGCGGCGGCAGTGGCCACAATGCTATCGAAGGCTTCGCGATTAAGGAAAAAATTGGCCTTAATGAATTCGTAGCCATCTGCTTTGGCTTCTAGAACCGCTTGTCTACCATCAGCCTCGTTAGTTATTACACCAATGGCGATACCATTAAGGGAGAAAAACGGCCCAGCGGCACGATTGAACCAGTGTACGGTGTTGGTAAATGCCGGTGGCACCCCGCCAAGACTTTTTCCCGGCCGGATAGTTGGTCCCAACAATTCGCCGGCCGCAACCTGATCACGCCAGGTCAGAATGTGCGGCTCGGCGTTGAAATTACGGATGGTGGTTACGCCATTTGCCAGATACAAAATCAGTGCGTCCTGATTTTCTGAAAGGTGGGTGTGCATATCCACCAATCCGGGCAAAAGATAGGCGCCCTTTCCATCAATGACTTGTGCCTCTGACGGAACGGTGATTGCATCGACCGGACCGATTTCGATGATGCGATCTCCTTGCACAATGACGGTCTGGTTTGCCAACATCTGCTCGCTGTCCATTGGAATCAGATTCACGTTGACAAAGGCGGTCGTATCGTCTGTTTGCTGTATTGGACTGGCTGATGCAACAGGGTAAACCTGGAAGGCGATAGCCAGGAACAACAAGATAAAACTATTTGCACGGATTGGGTACTTAAATTTATTTTTCATTATTAACTCCTTACTCAGCGCCCAACATAGTCGCCCACAAGATCTCAGCATCACCATTGAAATCGATTGTAGCGGCCGTAGTCAGGGCAATATCTAAATGTTTCTCAAATCCACCGGGGGAACCCACAGCCGAAATAAAAGCGATCACGCCTTCGGCCGCTGGAAAAACCAGAAAGGCTCCTTCACTTTGATCTTCAGAAACCATAACCAGGGCCGCTTCACGTTCGCCGCCCAAGGAAACGACCTGGACTTCGCTTACGGCCGTGTTATCATTTCTGGTCCGCATTACAGGCATAATTGATTGCAGCAAGCTTTCTGGAGTCTCTCCCAAGCCCACCCCAATCAGCTCCAAGAACATAGTCGGTATAAAGCCAACATTCAGGGCAAAATCGCCTAGTTCGACCTGGCCGCTGCTGAAACTGGACAGAGCAGTTTCACTATTGGCAATGGCCAGGACACCCCCCGCGACATCCTCTTGAACAACCCATCCAAGCGGATAACTGAGACTAAATTGTTCTGTGGCCGAAGTGAATTCAGCCATCTCTTGCGCCACTGCCGGATCAACCTCTGCCACGGTTTGTTCATCGGTAATCTCTGCCGGATCAACCTCTTCCATGGTTTGTTCTTTGGCAATCTCTGTCGGCTCTAATTCTTCTGCAGTGTGTTCTTCGGCAATCTCTGCCGGCTCCACTTCCTCCACAATTTGTTCTTCAGCAATTTCTGTCGCTGCCACCTCCCCCGATTGATCGGACGATTGGCAGGCTGCCAGGGCAAATAATAGGATCAGTAACGTGCATAAAGTCAAACGTTTGTATTTCATTGTTCATTCTCCTTCATAGTTGTTTTTTGTCATGGTCAAGAATTAGCAACAGCAAGGTTAGAGAACCCAGTTGTCACCTGACATCTTGGACTACGGATAAATTGTTCTACACACTCTATATGGGAAGGAGAGTTGAGTCAGCCCACCAAGGGTGGGTTTGGGGGTGGGTTTGTTCAGATGAGGTTTAGATCGGTGGCACTTTGAACCGCATCCTGTCGATTTGATACGGCGAGCTTGGAATAAATATTGCGCGAATACCCTTTCACTGTACCAATGGAAATCACCAATTCTTCAGCGATAGCACGATTCGTCAGCCCGGCGGCCATCAAACGCAATACGGTAATCTCCCGATCAGTTAAAGGATCATCCAGTGCTTGTTTCGTTTGCATACTACCTTGCAGCATCTTGATGAGTTGGCCTATGTAGGCGACACTGAAGCTCTGCGTTGCGGTGTAATTTGCCAGAGTACCTTTAAGTAGCTGGTACATCGAATCATTGAAAATGCAAAAAATTCGTTGAAAACCGGCGGGTTCGGCCAGTGCCAGGGCTAATGTGATGGCCTGGGCAGCGCGTTTTTCATCACGGACTTGCTTGTAGGCGATAGCCAACAGAGTTTGTATCTGTATACGCATTTCGATATGTTTGGCAGGAACTTTAATGCTTTCTATCACGCGGATTGCTTGACGGAATTGTTCCATGGCAATCAATCCTTCAGCAAAAATGAGTTGATAATCTGTGGGTAAGCCGGCGACCGGGTGTTTGGTTAACCATTGTTGAATCGCTGAGTTGTTCTTTTCTAATATCCACTGCCGAACCTGCGTATGGTCATAATGGGCACTGCCAAAGTGGGATTGGGTTTGTCGCATCAATCCTTGTGTTTGTTGCAAACATGTGTTGGCCTCTGCCAAGCGCATGTGATACTGAAAGCGTCGGGCAACTGTTATTAAGCTGTGAATAGTGACCGTATAATCAGCAGACAAGTAACCGAGTTCGATTGTCTGCCGCAAAATTTTCTCAGATTCTTCCAGGCGGTTGGTTTCAAGCAAAATGGCACTCAGTACCATTTTAACGTAGCCATAACCAGGATTACTGTCTTGTTCATCAATCATGCTACGACATATCTGTTCAGCTTTTTGTAGTTGCCCCAGGGCCACATAAACACCTGCCTGTAAGCCAAACGTAGCCGTGAAGCTGTATGGGTGGTGATGCCGTGTAAGTCGTTGTGCCTGTTCAAAGTACAACAAACTGCGTTTTAAATTGGCCTGCAATTGATGGGCGACCCCTAAGTGAATATGAGCTGTCGCTCGTAACGCAATATCGTCTTGTGGCAATAAATCTAATGCTTTTTCCAGATAATGGATAGACTGGCTAAATTCATTGTGTCGCCGCGACTGATACCCTCGTAGAAGTGAAATTTGTCCCTTAAGTGCCCCTGGCTGTGAGGCTTGCTGAAGGTGTTGCCCGGCTTGCCTGAGATAAGGTGTCATATCGTCTGAACCACCGGTCAGATTGAGTGCCCAGGCATAGTTGATGCACAATTCGTCACTCGCCAGGATGATGTCATCTGGCATGTTTAAAAACCATCGCCGCACGGTGTTCATTTTTCCCTGCGAGAACATATCTCTGGCATTTTGATTTATGATCTGGGTCACAGTTAGCCAATCGTTGGCCAAAATCGCTTGAGAGATACCTTCTTCTAGCCAGCCATGCTGAATAAACCAGCGGCTGGCCCGGCGGTGCAGTGCCGCTATCTGCTCAGGTGCTTCACGCTGCAGCCGGTAACGCAGCATGTCTTGAAAGAGATGGTGATAACGATACCATTCACGCTGGTCATCCAATCTGATAAGAAATAAATTTTGCGCTTCAAGTTCACGCAAGATGTGTTGGCTATCTTCAATTTCCAGGGTCACGTCACACAAGTTAGCGCTTAGACGGGGCAGCAGGGAGGTTTGCATCAAGAAGCGTTGCGTAAGCTCTGGTTGCTGTTGCATGACCTCATCGGTGAGGTAGTCCACCACATATATATGACTCCCTGTAAAGTCC
>JAAEOP010001328.1 GCA_024223125.1 Chloroflexota bacterium | reverse complement strand
GAGCGAAAACTTTTTCTGAATTTCGCGGTCGTATTTTTTAGTTGCAGAAAATGAGCCGCAGTTTGGTGCATTTTCAAAGTTTAGTGAATTAGTTCATGGCTCCCTTCTAGACTCTGATGTCTGGTTCAACGGTCTTCCTAAAGGAGGCCGTTTTTTTTGCCCCCAAAAAGTGCAAAAAAACAGCGGGGTCGCACAATAATGGTGCGTACTCTTTTTGCTTGGACCATGGTATCTACATAACCTGCAGAAAATAAAGAAAATATAGTTCGGTATGAATCGTGCATTATAGAAAGCCGTGGTTATTTCTAGTGAACTTTTTGGTTTGTTCTAAGCGCTGTTTGGGAGACATCGTAATATGAGAAAAGCAGTATTTCTGGCCTGTCTTGTGGTGTTTGCACCTGGCTTGGCCATGGCGGAAGATGCGGCGGTGAATGGGTCAAATACGGCCTGGATTCTCACATCCACTGCCCTGGTGCTATTTATGACGCTGCCGGGCCTGGCTCTGTTTTATGGCGGGCTGGTACGCGCAAAAAATGTGCTTTCCGTATTGATGCAGTGCTTCACCATAGCGGGCGTCTCTTCTGTGCTCTGGCTGGTTGTTGGCTATAGTCTGGCATTTGGTGAGGGAAACAGCTGGATTGGCGACTTCAGCAAAGCGATGATGTCAGGTATCGGTCGGGAAACCGTTTCGGGGGATATTCCTGAGTCTCTGTTTATGCTGTTTCAGATGACATTTGCGATCATCACGCCGGCGCTGATTACAGGCGCGTTCGCTGAGCGCATGAAGTTTTCTGCGGTGATTCTGTTCAGTGCTTTCTGGTTGCTGCTCGTCTATGTGCCGATAACGCACTGGGTGTGGGGCGGCGGCTGGCTGGGCCAAATGGGGCTTTACGACTTTGCGGGTGGTGTCGTAGTACATATTACCGCGGGTATTGCGTCGCTTGTGGCAGCGCTCGTGCTGGGGCCGCGTAAGGGGTTTCCCCGTACGGCGATGCCGCCGCATAATATGACGATGGCGATTACCGGCGCCGGGATGCTATGGGTCGGCTGGTTTGGTTTCAATGGCGGAAGCGCATTAGCAGCAGATGGAAATGCAGCGATGGCAATGCTGGTGACCCATATTGCTGCCGCTACGGGTGCCATG
>JAAEOP010001327.1 GCA_024223125.1 Chloroflexota bacterium | reverse complement strand
TGTCGGCTCATACCGGGTATTAAGTTTTGGCTTGTTGAATGGTTTAAAACGGTTGGGGGTTGAGGCCCGGCAAGCCACAAAAGAGGATGTCAGAGCCGTCAGCCGGGCCGGCAAGGGTGGCCCGGTTTGTTTCGACACGCCCTCGCACTATGAAATCACCTGGCAGGGCAAAAAGCTCATCGGCAGCGCCCAATTACGACGCAAGCAAATTGTGCTTCAGCACGGCACCTTGCCCTTATGTGGTGATCTCAATCGCATTCTCAAGGTCTTAAACTTCTCTGACGCGGATCGCAAGCAGCAACAGCAACTTCTGCCCCAACGAGCGACGACGCTGGAGCAGGTACTGGGAAAAGGTCTCAGCTTTGACGTAGTTTCAGAAGCGTTGATCCGGGGCTTTGCCGAGGCGCTAAATCTTTCCTTTGAGGAAATGCCCCTAACCGACCAGGAACAAAAAATGGCCGACAAATTACGCGTCGACCAGTACGCTAACAATAAATGGAAGAAACGAGTCTAGCAATTTTGGATGCTTCGGCATCTCGACTGTGTTCGATATGCACTTTGTTCAGCACAAGCTTTGGATTGCCGATTTTTGATTGATCTCCGGCAGAAACCTAAAATCTAAAATATAAAGTCGCAAATATAAAATCGATATGGTAATTGGAATTTGTACAATTGATTTAGATATAC
>JAAEOP010001326.1 GCA_024223125.1 Chloroflexota bacterium | reverse complement strand
TCGCAAATATGGGTTTCCATGTATATGGTTCTGGCGATATTGGAGTTTTCCTTCTCTTATCGCATCTATAATTTCTTGCTGCGTTAACCCAAATTCTTTACGTGCTGATTTATCGCTCAGGGTGGCGCCTTTTTTGGTCCAATTTGTTATGGTCACTATTGAGTCTCCTGATTTTATTCGCTTACGATTGGGGGAGCGCTGCTCGAGATATAACAACAGCATCAGCCGTCGAGGAACGAGACCAACTGGATATACTGGTTAGCTGATTTACCAAAGCAACTTTTTAACCTCGTCATATTTTTTAGCTACTTTAAGAAAAATCTTGCCCCAGCCGCTACTCAAGCTAATTTCTTGAATTGGGCCTGTAGGAGAAAACAGAACTGAGACATTATCTATATCAGGAAGGTTGCCATCTTTGATTATGTCAATTAAAGCCATTATTTCATTGGTTGCCTCCTCATTGTCTTCCCAAGAAGACCAACAGAAGACGTTATCTGGCAGCGCCAACAATTCAATGGCTGATTTCAACACTAAAATGAGACATCCCAAAGGATCTTTATGATTTATCTTTCCGTGAATCAGTTTTTTGGTTTGTTCTAGTTTCATGTATTGATGCCTATGAGCTGCAATTTAGCCGATATCGCCGCCTTCATTAGCCGGTTCAAGAAAACGCGCTCTGGCTGCTTCAATATCTGATTGGCTTACCCCTGCGGCAAGCAGGTAGGCTTCAACATCTATGTTTGCGAGGATGTCAAGAATAACGTTCCGGCTTGAAGTATCTCGCGCTTGAAGAATTTTGTCGCGCTCGGGGTCAAGACTTAATTTATAGTCAGTGACAATATCTTCTGCCGAGACCCCCGCCAATGCCAACAATAATACCGCGATGATCCCAGTCCGGTCATGCCCTCGCCCGCAATGAAACAACACGCCTCCGGTTTGCGCTTGGGCAAAGGCCGCAACGACGGCGGCGTGCCGCTTCGGCCAGCGCATCAAGGCATCTTGATAATAGAGCGGCGTACACCATAAATCAGTTGCGGCCCACGTATACAAAAACTCGGTATCGCTCAAGTCTTCAATTGCTACGGAAACGACTTCAATCCCAGGCGGCACATCCTGAAGATCAAGTTTGGTTTCGATTTTGCCTTCCGTGCGCAACGAAATAATCGTGCGAATGCCATGCGTCCAAAGAGCGTCCCACCCCTCGGCGGTTAGTTTTGATGGAGTATCTGACCGCGCTAATGCTCCCCAACGCGTCTTCCTGCCATTGAAAGCAGATAGCCCACCCAGATCACGCACATTGTTACAGCCATCCCATTTGAGTTGTCGGTTTTTCATCATTTACTTGCTCCATTCCAATATCGCTTGGGCGTGCCC
>JAAEOP010001325.1 GCA_024223125.1 Chloroflexota bacterium | reverse complement strand
CTATTCTCAATCAGGGCAACCTGGTGGGACTGCTCTATTTGGAGAATAGTGTCACCGCGCACGCCTTCACCCCGGATCGGCTGGAGGTGTTACAAATCCTGGCCTCTCAGGCGGCCATTGCCATAGAAAACTCCCTGTTAGTTGAAGGGTTAGAGCAGCGGGTTAAAGAGAGAACGGCCGAATTAGAAAACCAGGCTGTTGCGCTGAGGCTGGCTAAAGAAGCGGCCGAAGTGGCCAACCAGGCCAAAAGCAACTTCCTGTCCAGTATGAGCCATGAGTTACGTACCCCGCTCAACGGTATTCTGGGTTATGCTCAAATCCTACAGCGCGACTCAGCCTTGACGGCCCAACAACAAGATGGGGTGCAAGTGATTGAGCAAAGCGGCCAACATCTGCTCAGCCTGATTAATGATGTGCTGGACCTGGCCAAGATCGAAGCTGGCAGAATGGACCTCATACCCCATGACACCATGCTGTCTGACCTGTTGAGCCGCGTGCAGAGCATCATGGAGATACGAGCCATACAAAAGGATTTGGCTTATGAACAACAGACAACGCCGGCCTTGCCCGCCGTCATTCATGTGGATGAGCAACGGTTACAGCAGGTGTTAATTAATCTAGTGGGCAATGCCATCAAGTTCACCGACGAGGGCCAGATAACCCTCACAGTCTCTCTCTTAGCCGTAGTCGAGGAGACCGAGACCTGCCGCCTCCGCTTTGCCGTGAATGACACCGGGGTGGGGATGACGGCCGAGGAACTCCGGCTGATTTTCACTCAGTTTGAGCGGGTGGGCAGCCAACAACGAGCCGGGACGGGTCTGGGTTTGGCTATCAGCCGACAACTGGTGCAGGCTATGGGGAGTGATTTGCTGGTTGAGAGTGAACCTGGTGTGGGAAGCGCCTTTTGGTTTGATGTTGAAGCGCCGGTGAGGCAAGCAGCAGCCAACGGAACGGCCGTCTCTAGCCGACAAATTGTGGGTTACACTGGCCCCAGACAAAAAATCCTGGTCGTTGACGATGAAGCGAGCAATCTGGGGATGCTGCGTAATTTGCTGGAATCTATGGATTTTGAAGTGATGACGGCCCAAGATGGTCAGGAAGCAGTGGCGCAGGCCCAGACGAATCAACCATGCCTTATTCTTATGGATTTGGTAATGCCCAATATGAATGGTCTGGAAGCAACGCGCACTTTGCGCCAACTGCCAGACCTACAAACTGTACCCATTATTGCGGT
>JAAEOP010001324.1 GCA_024223125.1 Chloroflexota bacterium | reverse complement strand
AATAGTGGTGTCCTCATCAAATCACAGACAGCTATTGCGGCCCTTGACAGGGGCTCTGACAAACTTGGTACCCTTAGAGGGACCGGAAAGGGTTGTCAGTTCTTTTTTGGCTTCTTCGATTTCTGCAGTGGAGCAGTTTCCGCAGTCGAGGGCCGCCTTAAGTCCGGCAAGGTTACCCGACGCTTCAATGGCGGTGCCATCGTCAAGCCCCATTAATCGCCCTGCTGCATGCATTTCCTCAGGCAAATCAGAGGGAAGGAAAAATCCGGTATGGCTATCATACTTCAGCTTGGCCTGAGATACGGTGAGAGCTCCGGTTAATGGGGTCATCCCGGCAGAAGCCACCAGCAGGTCACAGTTCAGGCTTTTGGAAACCGTGCCGTCAATACTTGTAATGGTCACTTTTTTCACCTGTTTCTCACCATGGGCCATGGCGGCCACCCAGCCTTTAAGCAGGGTGATCTTTCTCTCCTGAACCGCTTTGAGCAGGAATTCATCCTGGCCGTCTTCACGGATATCTGTAATACATTCAATGGCAAGGCCCAGGTCATGCAGAGTAACGGCTACTTCAAGTCCCATGTCGTGCCCAATGCTGAATACTGCATTTTTACCGGGCAAAAGGCCGTAGGTGTTGGCAAGCCTTAGGGCACAGGCCATCTGCATTACACCGGGACGCTCATTATTATCAAAAATCAAGGGCCTTTCAATGCAGCCTGTAGCGACCACTACTGCGTTGGCCCTAATTTCAATATATCTTTGATCAAAAAAGTCAATTTCCCGGCCGATTTGAAACCCTGTAATCAGATTGTTGTTGTAGCTGCCCACCATGGAAGTATGAGTAAATACCCGGATATTGGCCATTTTTTCCACTTCATGAGCCAGTTGTTCCGCCCGGTCATGAAAAGTCTGTCGGTCATTGTATTCGGCAGAGCGGTATTCAAAATGTCCCCCCAGCCAAGGTCTGGCTTCCATGAGAATGACTCGCAGTCCCTTTTGAGCTGCAGCAAGGGCTGCCTTCATACCGGCAGGCCCGCCGCCAAGGATACAGACATCGGTGGTGGGAAATATTTCATCATATTTACCGGGCATTTCAAAATCTGGGGCAAGTTTACCTATACCGGCAGCTTTTCTGATCCGTTTCATGGCAATGGGCCATATCCCGGCAGGTTTGTGCATGGTATGATAATAAAACCCGGCCGGCATGGCCGAGTCCAGTTTATCCATGAAGCCCATCAAATCGTGTTTAGCAGAGAATTTAACATTCTGCTCCTT
>JAAEOP010001323.1 GCA_024223125.1 Chloroflexota bacterium | reverse complement strand
GGGCTGGATTGGCGCTGCGGCGCTAGATGTTACCGACCCCGAACCGCTGCCCGCCGACCACCCGCTTTACGCGCTCCCCAACTGCCTCATCGCCCCGCACATTGGCTCCGCCACCGAGGGCGCGCGGCGGGGCATGGCCGAACTGGCCTGCCAAAACCTGCTGGCCGGGATAGAAGGGCGGCCCCTGGTGCATTGCGTGAATTTTTGATTTTCTTGTCGTATTGTGGGGTGTTGAACGCGTAGCGAGAAATTAACGCAGAGACGCAACGGCGCGAAGGCGCAGAGAAAAGCAAAATCATTAGCGCAAATCGCCCGTGCAGCGTGCCAACGCAGAAATATTGGAACGAGAGATAGATTAGAGCTAATACTCCCGAACAAGCTTCATACGCAATGCTCAGATAACTTTCAGTTTCAAAAAACCATTGCGAGCCACAGAGAATAGGCTGCTATCCCCCAACCCGACAACAAGAAGAATGCTCCCAACAAGATAGCGGCCAACCTGGAGAAAGATGGGAAATCGCGACGAATAATCATGATAACACCTCCAATTCCACCGACAAAAAAGCTCACAGAAATAATGATGTAGTCCCAAATAAAAGGTTCCAAGTCCAAAAAGAACATAGGGCGAATTGCAATCCACCCAAAGATGAGTAGAAACCAGATAATCCCAAATAGTCCTATTATTTCCGGAGTGGATGCGTTTGGTATTATGTCAAAAAAACCAAATAGAATTGATTTGATGGCAATTGTCAATCGTTTTAATTTCACCAAGTAACTCCAGATCAATTGTTCATAGAATAGATATTTCAGGTTGCGCTCTAATACTCTTTTGTTAGAACAAGAAGCCCAATACCCAATACCCAATAACTAATTACCAGTTACCAATCCCCACCCTAATCATACAACTCCCCATTAACCTTCCGGCGGGGTTCCCCCGGCTTGTATTCCTGCTCTAAATTGGCGCGGATGTCGGCTTCGTCGAACCAGGCGGTCTTTAGCTCGCCGACGACGAAGAAGGCGGACTGGTCGGCGTAGTGGCAGGAGGTCTCGTCCAGCGTGGCGCTGCCGAACTGGTGCAGG
>JAAEOP010001322.1 GCA_024223125.1 Chloroflexota bacterium | reverse complement strand
TATCACTGACGCCGCCCTGTCCGAACTAGAAACGGCCTAAGCTGAGATGTTAGTTGTTGGCATTGATCCCGGAACAGCCACAACCGGATATGGATTTGTCCGCGAAGAGCGGGATGGCAGTCTGACAGCCATCGATTACGGCGTGATTACCACCCCTGCCAAGACACCCATGCCGGAACGCCTGCTACAACTCCATCAGGAATTGAATCAGCTCCTTCTTCTCCACCAACCGCAAAGCGGAGCGGTGGAGAAGTTGTTTTTCCAGCGGAATGTACGCACCGCCATCACTGTGGCTCAAGGGCGCGGCGTTGCCGTACTCTCGTTAGCGCAGGCCGAACTGAAAGTAGGGGAATACACCCCGCTGGAAATCAAACAAGCTGTGGCCGGATATGGCGGCGCAGACAAATTCCAGGTTCAGCAAATGGTGCGCGTCCTGTTGAGGCTGGCAGAAGCTCCCAAGCCAGATGACGCTGCCGACGCGCTGGCTGTGGCCATCTGCCATATACATAGTCAAAAATCCCGTTCATTACACGAACTTGCCCGGTAAGCACATATGAGTGACGATAAAAAAAACACCCAAAAGAAAAATGTCTTCTACGTACTTTGGGGCATATTTTCCGGACTAGCCATTTTGCTGCTAGGAGGGGTGACCGTTGTTTATGCCCTCGACAGATTGCAGCTTTTTTCTTTAGGCTCTGAATCGCTCGTGACCTTTGGCGTATTTATTCCGCTCGCCCTGATTATCGGCATTCTGCTGGGGCGCTTCCAAGGAGAGGGGGGCTGGCTGGCGGGCAGAGTCGCAGGCGCAACCATTGTGTTGCTGTTGGTTTTCTTCCGCATAATTGGTGCGGATGATGGGAAATATTTGTATCATTGGTCATTTCTACTCCTGCTTCTGTCTACCCCAGCGCTTGGCGGGTGGTTTGGATGGCAGCGAAAAGAACGGAAGGAGACGAAAAATGATAGCTAGCTTGCGTGGGGCTGTGGCAGACAAAAACGAAGACTATATTGTCGTCGAGGTAGGAGGCGTTGGCATAAAAATCTATGTGCCGGCTCCGCTTTGCGACAGTCTCTCAATTGGAGAGCAAGTCTCATTGCAAACCCATCTCGTTGTGCGGGAAGATTCTCTCACCCTGTATGGATTTC
>JAAEOP010001321.1 GCA_024223125.1 Chloroflexota bacterium | reverse complement strand
ATTTGAGGCGGCGACCAGCTCTGTCCATAATCTTCAGACCACATATAAAAGATGCCCGGATAATCCTTTGACTCAGTTCGCCAGACCAGTATTACCCCGCCCAAGCCATTGCTACCCACCGTTAGTTGAGTATTGCTTAAATTAGGATAAGAGATAATTGAGGGTGTAGACCAGGTGTAACCGCCATCGGCAGAATACATATAGACACCGGTCTTTTGGGGCGTACGCTGGTCAGAAAGACGATCCCACCCTTCATCCCAGGTTACGTATATCGTCCCAGTTCTATCTATTTCTATTTGGACACGAGCAGATCCGATGTGATCAGTAGGAAATAAGGAAATTGGTTCAGACCAAGTCAGCCCTCGGTCGGGAGAACGGCGGTAGAAAATATCAGCGCACTTTGGACACTCTCCTTCTACATTGCCGGCGCCATAATCATCATAAAGGACATGCAGCGTATCTTGATATATCGCGATGTCTTTCATATACGTGCCCCTCCTGCTGTTCACCAAAGCGGGCAAGGTCCAGGCTTTGGCCGATAAGGCCTCATTAGACGGCGCTTGTTTGTGCTGCATTGTCAGCCACCCAAACACAAAATGGAGGTTATCAGCGGCATCTACGGCAATCGCGTGACGGACAATACCTTCCCCAGGCACTACAATATCATTAAAGGGCGACCATTGTTGGCCATCCCACACAGAATAGAAAACGGTCTCCCATCCTAGGTGATCCACCCCAAGATCTCCAGTTACATTCCAAACAACGTGTACCCGGCCTTGACTATCTACAGCTAAATCAGGAAACCAGGAGTTTGCATCTTCAAGAGAAGGAATTTGTATAGCCTCACTCCACTGAACCCCTGTATCAGGTTGTTGGGCAAAACTCGTCGGAATTCTGCCAAAGACCAATACTGAGAATAAAGCCATCAATAGAAAATTTAGCATAATGTGGTCACGGACAATTCGCATTACAACACCTGACAGGGTAGCAGTCGCGACTACTATTAATTTGCTGTGCCATAAATCCGGCCGCCTCCTCAATTGGAAAGTTGGAGTCACTTGATAAATACTCCAAATGAACTCGTATCGAGACGTAGATAATCATCCGGTCCTAACTTCAGATATTCCAGTTGCGTACCGTCGGACAGTGGAAACTGCTGACCCCGTTCCGGAGTGCGGTTAAATTTCTCCAAACCTGGATCAAAAATGATAATTACGGCTTGACCGT
>JAAEOP010001320.1 GCA_024223125.1 Chloroflexota bacterium | reverse complement strand
CGAAACGGATGGGCTGACCAAACAGGCCCCGATTGTGGCGGCCCGCAATATAGTACACGACGACGGGGATGTGTTGCTTTTGTGGGTGCGGCTGCTGGATGAAAGCGTAGAGTTAGAGATTGGCTACGAAGATGAATCCAGCGAAGATGAAGATGATTTAGATCTCCCCGATTTACCGCAGTAAGACGATAAGCCCGGTTTGCTCCGGGCTTTTTTTCTATCTCGTCTAACTGGTCTAAGTCGTCTCACTTGTCCAAATCGTCTAAACCCAACGACTAAGATGACTGGCTCTTTATAATTTTGTGTGGGAAATGAAAATCTCTGCCACGAATTCAACAAATTCGCCGAATTGCACGAATGCGCACGAAAAAAACAAAAAAATAGTGGACTTCGTGTAATTCGGCGAAATTTCATTTCGTGGCAAAAAATGACAGCATGATAAGACATCACTCAAAGTCTCAGAGAACCAGACGACTTAGACGAGTCAGACAATTTAGACAACTTAGACCATACCGGAGGTACTGATGTCCACTGATACGCCCCTTTTCACAGAACTCAACGATGGTGTTTTAAAAATTACGCTGAACCGCCCCAAAGCAAACGCGTTCACGTCAGAGATGAGCCGGGCGCTGCTGAAGGCGCTGAAGAATGCAGGCCGAAACGACGAGGTACGCGTTGTTTTGCTGACAGGCGCGGGCAAGTTGTTTAGCGCCGGGCAAGATTTGACGGAATTTATGCAGGCGGAGAATCTCTCTTTGCGCGAACATTTGCAGAAAACGTACAACCCCCT
>JAAEOP010001319.1 GCA_024223125.1 Chloroflexota bacterium | reverse complement strand
GAACCAGGAAATTTGAACTCGATTTCCACGATCTGGTCAATAAGTGTATCAATATCGGTAGCATCCTGACCCAGCGCGTAGGGGGCAACTTGTCGGTGCAGCACCAATGAAGCGATGTCGGCGTTATAAGTGGAAACCTGTCCCCAGCCTTCATTACCATCGTTGGTGCGTACCCGCACAAGCCCGACAAATTCATTTGAGTATGTTTCAATACTTTGTATTTTCATGTCAAAAAACAATCACGTTTCGTAATGCCTCGCCCCGTTTAACGGCGGCAATAGCCTCGTTAATTTCTGTTAGCGGATATCGGGCTGTAATCAACTCGTCCAGTTTAAGACGGCCGTTTTCGTACAGAGCGACCAGTTTGGGTACATCGACCTGAAGTCTTGTAGCCCCCATTTTGCTACCCATGATGTGTTGGCCTTTGTCGGCCAAAGTAACTGCCTCGATTTCCATTTTTGCGCCTAAAGGTGGCATTCCAACGACAACTACAGTTCCCCCCTTTCGCAACAATTTTCTCCCTTCTTCTATAACGGCTGCACTGCCTACGGTGACAAATACATAATCAGCTCCTCGTCCTTCGGTAAGCGGATAGACAATTTTGCTGGCTTTATTATCTGATGTATTCACCGTGTGGGTTGCGCCAAACGTTTTGGCAGCTTCTAACTTGCTATCTACAAGGTCAATAGCGATGATTGGGTAGGCTCCAGATAAAGCCGCGCCCTGGATGCTGTTTAGTCCTACACCCCCAACGCCAATGACAACCACACTGCTGCCTGAAGGAACTCGGGCTG
>JAAEOP010001318.1 GCA_024223125.1 Chloroflexota bacterium | reverse complement strand
TTGGCATTGAAGATGGCTTCTTTTAAAGAACAGTAGCCGTCAGCAGAAACGCCTGTGCCGGCCCCGGCCGGGTCCACGGTAATGGTAGCGGCGTGGACACTCGGTGTCGGCCCCCAAGCCAGCAGCAGGGCAGCGCCTACCATACTGGCGGCTAAACTGCGCCTAATATGCTGCTGCCAATGACGCGGCAGTGTTTTTAGCCGTTGGAAAAAGTAGGCTAACTGTTCTTGTCGTCGTTTTGCTCGTTTGAGTAAGAGGCTGGCAACCCAGGGGGTTTGGCTGGCCTTTTGTATTTGCAGCCGCCAGAAGACAACGGCCGTTTTTTCATTTTCATGTTCTTACATTTGTTTTTGTTGCATCATTTTTTTACTCCTTGGGGTTAACGGCCGTTGTTTTCTCAACGACCTTTTTTGCATCCTGTAATTGTACAGGCACATCTCTTAACGCCTCATCGGGAATGACATAAGAAGTCATCAACTTCTTGTCGCCCCATTCCATCATTTCCGGGTAGCGGGCGGGCAATATTTTAACGGCGAAAATCTCCTGCACCCCTTCCTCAAAACGGAGGAACGCAACCGTCTCCCCTGTTTGAATATTGACCACCCAAATGCCACAAGTGCGTTCTTCCAGCCGTTCTACTAATGGGATGCCACTAAAGACAGCACTCTCACGCACTTGGGATAAGCCAATAAAGGCCAATGGCCCGATAAAATCAATGCCACGTGTAAACCCTGGCAGTTTGGTGATGGTTTGCCAGGAATTCTGAGCCAAGTCAACCGTAGCCAACGACCCTTCGCCAGATTCCAAAACCCATAATTTGCCGTTATACAGCCGAGGAGAATGAGGCATAGAGAGGCCGCGCAGCAAAATCTCATTAGTGGGCACGTCCATCAAGATGCCGCCATCTTTTTTGTTTTCTCGCCAGCCGCCTGGGGTGTCTGTTTCGCCCAATGCCGTGACATATTTGGGCTGTCCATCTACCATGCACAAGCCGTTCAAATGACAGCGGTCTTGAGGAGCTAACTTAGTGACAAAATGAGGTCGCCAGAAGGGGCTAAAACTGTGATCAGCGTCCAGGGTACAGAGTGTGCCGAATTTTGTGTTGACGATGATCAATTCACCGTTACCGTTGTAGGCCATTTCGTGAATATCCACGTCGCCGGTAACGTGAATGCGGCGCGGCAGGTAACAGGCATCATGTTTACCTTCTGGCTCCAACTTTTTCGCCACGGCTGGCATGTTGCGATAATACCAAACGGTATTGGCACCACCGACGGTTAAACGGCCGTAATCGGCGGCAATGCCCATCGGTTTGTGGAAATTGCGGAAGTGGGTATTGATGGTGCCATCATCTTCACGCACTAAAATAACTTTGCCCGCTTGATAGGTGGAGACGGCTAAACTAATACCCAATTGGCGCATAATGTCGGCCAAATTGCTGGTGAACACGCTGCGTAGGGGATCGGGTTGGAGTGTGTTTGGGTCTTGATTGTCACTCGTTTTTTGCGCTTCCTTCTTAAATTACACACATCACGTCGTCTTTGCAGAAAAACGGCCGTTTCCACCAAACCAATTAGCGTAACCCGGTTAAATTACGAGCAATCACCATACGCTGAATTTCGCTGGTTCCCTCGTAAATTTCTGTGATCTTGGCGTCGCGGTAGTATCGCTCTAGCGGCATCTCTCGGCTGTAGCCCATTCCGCCATGAATTTGAATCGCTTCTTTGGTCACAAAAGTGGCTGCTTCGCTGGCAAATAGTTTGGCCATGCTGGCTTCTAAGGAGTAACGGCCGCCACTCTTCTTCGCCGCCGCCTTCTTGGCCAAACACGCCTGGTAAATGAGCAAACGGCTGGCATCCACCCGCATTTTCATGTCGGCTAACTTTTGCTGAATCATCTGGAACTGGCCGATTTTCTGGCCGAATGCTTCCCGTTCCTGGGCATAAGCGATACTGGCTTCCAGAGCCGCCTCAGCAATGCCCAACCCCTGCGAAGCTATGCCAATGCGTCCTGCATCCAACACCGTCATCGCTATTTTGAACCCCTCCCCTTCGGCTCCTAAACGGTTCTCAACAGGGCATTGGTAATTATCAAAAATCACTTCACTGGTGGCGCTGGCGCGAATACCCATTTTAGGTTCTGTTTTGCCTCGTTCAAAACCAGGCTGGTCTGTTTCCACAACGAAAGCGGTTACGCCTCTGTGCTTCAATTCCGGTTGGGTCATGGTGAACAACACCATATTGTCGGCATAAGGAGCCGATGTGACCCAGGATTTACGGCCGTTGATCACATAATGTGTTCCCGCTTCATTCAACATCGCCCGGCTGCGCATCGTGCCTGCATCTGAGCCGCTCATCGGTTCCGTCAGGCTGTAAGCGCCAATCTTCTGGCCATCAGCGACGGGAACAACATACTTTTGCTTTTGATCTTCTGTGCCAAAGGCCAATATGCCATGACAATAAAGCGAATTGTTGACGGACATGATCGTGCCGTGGCTGGCGTCTGCCTTACAAATTTCTGTCAGCGCCAGCGCGTAGGCCAGCGTATCCATTTCAATGCCTCCATACTCTTCTGGCACCTCAATACCCATGAACCCTAGCTGCCCCATCTTACGCACCGTTTCGATGGGAAACTTGGCCGTCTCATCATGATGGGCAGCAATGGGAGCGATCTCTTGTTGGGCAAAACGTCGTGCTTCTTGTTGAATCATGCGATGTTCTTCTGTGATAAAATCAAACATGGTGGGAATCCTCCGTTTTCAGTTTTCAGTTCAATTACCTTACTGAACACTGAATACTGTTTGTAAAAATATTTCAAAATCCTTAGGGGTTAATTCGTAACCGGCTGTCCAACGGCGTTGTTCGGCCAGCCAATAGGGGCCTTCTTTGCCGCTCAACAAATCGGCCGGAATTTTATCGGGACGGCCGGGCATGGCAAAATAACCACTGTCTACCGTCGCCTGATACAGTTCTGTGGGTTGAATTTCAACGAAGGAGTTCCGGCCGTTATCCACCAATAACCTTTCCGCGTTCTTCCGCGACAAATAGGTATACACAATCAGACGATGTTCTCCTTCTTGCACCTGTATGGCCAAACAAAGTGAGTTTTTTGGGACGCGACGTTCACGGCCGCCTCGTTTGTACCCCTCCAAAACAAAATACCAGAATAGATTATTCATGTGTCCTTGCCAATCGAGTAAATAGGGGGCTGCGCCTCTGTCCTGTACCCGAATCCCTTGTTCATCTAGCGTAATGGCACGGCCGCTGTGCCACACCTTTTTCAAGCCCATCTCAATGCCCCAAATGGCTACCAATCCCAGCAGAATAGAACTAATGCAGGTGACAATAAAAGAATAATCAGGCACAAAGCCGCCGGTAGATAGCGACCAGATGAAATTGAGCAAAAAATAGATCACTATCATAGAAACAAATAAAAACAGGATCACAGCCAGGCGCAACCCGCGATGTTCTGGGTCGGCGTGCAAAGTAATGGGTATTGTCGTTGGTATGGTCATACCCCCATTTGTAATCCGCCCGCTCGATTCTGGCAACTATCTGGTTCAGAGTAGCCGCGGTTTCATAACCGCGAGTTAGAGATGCAATTGTGAATCGCGGCTACGGTTATTACTTGACGCCTACATCAAACCACACTACGCTAGCACGCGTGTTTGCAGAACTAATCATCAACATCGAAGCGCCTTTGGAAGGTGCCTTTCATTACCATGTACCCCGCGATTTACAGCAGACGCTGCGTGTGGGTCACCTAGTGGAAGTGGAGTTTGGGAGGCGGCTGGCGCAAGGGATCATCATTGCCTTTGACGATGAAGCGCCGGTGGAAGAAACGAAACCGATCATTGCCCTGATAGATGATGAGCCGGTTGTCTTTTGGTGGCAAATCGAATTGGCGCAATGGTTGAGCCAGCGTTATCTGGCTCCCTTAAATGGCTGCCTGCGCCTGATGCTGCCCCCTGGCCTGACTCGCTGGGCAGGTATGACTGTGGAGGTGAATTCGTATTGGGACGGCCGCGGCCGACTAACCGATCTACAAAGTCACATTATCAACCTTCTGCGCGAAAAAGGGGATATGCGCGGGCGACAGTTACAGCGCGCTCTACGAAAACAAGGGGAAAAGGGTAATTGGCAAACGGCCGTGAACCAACTTCACCGCCGCAAAATTTTGCGTAAAGCGACCATTCTCGACCCGCCTCGCATTCGCCCCAAAAAAATCCGCACCGTCGAATTGATTGCTGCGCCCCAACGCTGGCAAACGGCCGTGATCCAGTTAGGCCGCCAAAACAAACAAGCGGATGTTTTAGCGTATCTGTTGCAAATTGAAGACCCGCTGCCAGAGGAAACGGCCGTGTTGCAAGCCATTGGAGCAAAAGAAAATCACCTGAAAAAATTACATGAACGGGGCTTAATCGGCCGTGATACCAATGCGGAATTTGGATTTCGGACTGCGGAATCCGATGCAAGCAATCCGCAATCCATCCTCTTCCTGGCTGTTCCACCCAAAGAGGCGCTTCGCCAACTACTCAATTTGCGTGGGGCCAAAACTTATTACGACATTTTGACCTTGTTGGAAAAAGAAGCACGGCCGGTCAACATCAGCCACATTTATGCTCAGACCAAAGCCACCATTAACCATCTACGCAAACTGGTCAAACTCGACCTCATCAAATTCGGCGCCGAAGAAGTGTGGCGAGACCCTCTGGCCGACCGCGACTTTGTCCCCGCCCAGCCCCCCTTGCTCACCCCTGATCAGGCCCGTGTTTGGGGACGGATTAAGATGCAGATGATGGAAGTGGCAGGTGGCGAGTATGCAAGTATGCAAGTGGCGAGTGAGCAAGGTGTCCCCTCAACCCCTCACCCCCCCATCCTCTTGCATGGCGTGACGGGTAGTGGCAAGACGGAGATTTACATGCGGACTATTGCTCATGCGTTAGCAGAGGGGAAACGGGCTATTGTGTTGGTTCCGGAAATTGCGCTAACGCCACAAACGGTGCGCCGCTTTGCGGCTCGTTTTCCGGGGCGAGTGGCTGTTTTGCACAGCCGCCTGACGGCCGGTGAACGGTACGATACCTGGCGACGGGCGCGGGCTGGTTTGTTTGACATTGTAGTGGGGCCGCGCAGCGCTTTGTTTACACCGTTGCCCAATCTGAGGGTCATTGTATTAGATGAGGAACATGATCCCAGTTACAAGCAAACGCCGCCGGTACCG
>JAAEOP010001317.1 GCA_024223125.1 Chloroflexota bacterium | reverse complement strand
CACGAGACAATGGCGACCATCATACAGATATGCACTGGGTATCCCCAGGGGCGGCACAGCAAGCGTTCGATTATCCCATTGACCCCAATACAAACCAGCCTTATAACGTGCCTGTGGATGCCGGTTCTACCCGCACCTTTGAGTTGAATCTGGACCAGGAGGTGCCCAATATGATGGTAGATCAGTCAACGGGCAACCGTTTTATAAATCTATCTGTAACAGCTCTGGATGGGGCTTCTGAAAATGGGTATGAAATTTGGGCCGGCCCACCTGATACGAATATTCCCAGCGAGGCCAATGCCCGGAACTTACGGGTCTTAAACAATCCTGGGGCGCATAGTTCACAAGGGGCTACCGTTTATGCTTCCGGTAATCTACCCATGAACTCCAATACCAGTAATCGGGTAGAAATACCGCTCATTTATGTCGACCCCGACATGATTGACCAGGATATTTTCATCAGTTTATTTGATACCGATGCTGGGGCGCAGCCACCGATTACTTTTTATTTTGATACGATTGCCCAATCAGACTGGTCTAAGACTTTTGCCCAGAGTGGGGTGTCCGATCCGGATGGGCAAACCCGTAATTGCGTTCCCGGTAATTGCCATGATATCTGGGTTAATCCGCCGTATCAGATAAAAGTGCCGGGCGACACCTCTAATTGTGATTACAATAACCCTGACCCAGATGATTGTACGCCTTTTTATGGGGGCCGGTTGATGGCCAGTTATCATGGTGGTGGACAGGATACGTATGGTTGGCAGATTACGGTATCTGGTGTGCCGTATCTGGTGAGATAGTGAGATAGCAGGTTCGTAGTACCCGTTTTAGCGGGCTGAAGCCCACACTACGAACGGGGTTATGCGCTAGCACTGGGACGGCCGTAACATTGTCATAGATGCTTAGTATTGATTACACTATGTTTTTATTCGATCTCTTATTACACAGGGGTGTATGATGAAGCAATTATTCAGATTCATCTTTTTTCGTAAACGCCTGAACTCTGATAAAAAAGGGCAGGGACTCGTTGAGTATGCCCTGCTTCTGGGCTTTATTGCCTTGGTTGTCATTGTCGTTGTGCAGGTGTTGGAGCCGACAATTGGCAATGTTTTCTCAAAGTTCGTGACTGATGCACCGGTGGCGCCGCCATCTTTGGTTAACTATACGCCGCCACCTACATTGACACCGTCGCCGTCGCCGCATCCCAATCCAAGCTCTACGCCGGTTCCCACAGACACACCTGTGCCCCCCGATACACCAGTACCGACCGATACGCCGGTACCGACCGATACGCCGACGGCCACGGCGACGCCGCCATGTACCCAGGGCGGCCCGTTCACTGTGCCGGGTGTGGTGGAGATGGAAGATTTCCGCTGCGGCGGCCTCGGTGTGGCCTTTAATGATAGCGCCGGCAGTGGGCTAGGCAGCGGCGCTTACCGGGCGGACGTGGGCATTGAAGGGCCAGACCTGGTTCTCAACACAGATTCCCCATCTAGCTACTCTGTCGGCTGGATAGAGCCAGGCGACTGGGTAGAATATGAGGTGGTGGCGCCTACTACAAAGGCGTATGCTATGCGCCTACGGTATGCTGCACCCAGTAATGTTTTCCCATCGTATCAAGTTGATGTGCAGCAGGGGGTTATTCCGGCTGGCCCGTTTACCATTAGCCCATCGCCGACCGGTGGCTGGGATACATGGGCAGATGCTACCGTGATAGTCTCTCTGTTCCAGGGCACAAACATTATTCGGTTTACGAGCAATACAGGCGGAACCAATGGAAATCTCAATTATTTTGAGATATTGAACTTTACCCCGACGGCTACGGCAACCGCGCCGCCCACCAATACGCCACTGCCCACCAGTACACCCACACCTTCGCCCACGCCGACGGCGACCCCATCTCTCGCTGGCGGCCTCTATGTCAGTTCTTCTTCCGGTGGGAATGTCGGCTTTGACTTTGGAGATGAAGACATCCTCTTCTACGATACTGTGGCCGCTACCTGGGCTATGTATTTTGATGGCAGCGATGTCGGTGTGACAGATGATATTGATGCCTTTCTGGTAGAATCAAATGGCGACATATTGTTTAGCCTGAAGAATGCATCCACATTGCCGTCCCCAGTAGGCAGCATGGATGATTCTGACATCGTTCGCTTTACACCTACTTCGACGGGTAATAATACGGCCGGTACATTCTCCTGGTACTTTGACGGCTCTGATGTTGATTTGACCAACAATAATGAAGATGTTGACGCCTTTACCCTTACCCCGGGTGGTGATCTGCTCATCAGTACAGAAGGCAATGTTAGTGTCACTGGCATCTCCGGTAATAAGAGAGATGAGGATATCCTGTCATTTACGCCCACGCAGCTGGGTTCTACGACCACTGGAACCTGGTCATTCTACTTTGACGGTTCTGATGTAAACCTTGATTCGTCGAGTAACGAAGATGTAAATGGCGTCTGGATAGACGGTAATGGAGATCTTTACTTAACCACTCTTGGATCATTTGATGTAGGCACTGTCAGCGGCGACCAGGAAGATATCTTCATCTGTTCGCCAATCTCGCTGGGAAGTTCAACGGCGTGTAATTGGAACCCGACTTTGTATTGGGATGGGTCGGCGAATGGCTTCAGTGGTGAACGGACAGATGGTTTTACTGTTATTCCTTAATCGAGAAGAACCAGTTGATGTTTTTTAATGAAGAGGCCCTGCCGGATTAACCCGACAGGGTCTTTTTTTGATTGAGTAGTGTAGAACAAACTGTCAGTTTGTTCGGCGCAAACTACTAAGTTTGGGCTACAAGTTCTACTTGCGGCGGAAGGTGGCCAAGCCGATCAGGAAAGCGGTCAATCCTAAACCGGCCCCTATAAACCACCAGGAGGCTTGTTCGGGGGGGATGATGCCAGCTACGGCCGTATTCCCATTATCCCCCACATTTTCTGCACTATTTGGAACAGCCACCTCGGTTTCGCTCAGTATAGGCGTACCCGTTGGAGACAGAACTGCTACTTCAGTGGCGGGGGGTTCTGTGGGAAGCACAACTACTTCGGCTTCGCTCAGTACGGGCGTAGCTGTATGTGTGGCAGTGGGTAACGGCCGTGTTGCGGTCGGTTCTGGCGTAGGTGTGTGGGACGGTGTAGGAGATGCCGTTGGTTCAGCAGTTGTGGTTGCAGTAATGGTTGCAGTAATGGTGGCAGTTGGCTCTGTTTCCAATGTGACTGTGGGGGTAATAACGGCCGTTTCAATAGGGTCAGCGGTGGCCGTGCCCGTCATTATCGGGGTAGATGTGGCCACAGGTTCGGCCGCTGGTGGCGGCGAAGTAGGAATGTCGTCAGCAGTAACCCCACTTTCAATCAATAAAACCGGCGGGCCGCCCATCAAACATTCCACATGGCAGCGTGCCCCTTCCAGACGAATCTCATAAAAGCCACCCTCTGGCGTAATGGGCGTTTCTGCCTCTGTAATGGGATCGACTAAAACGGCCGATTCAGCTAAAGCAGCCACGTTCAAGGTAACGGCGGCCTGGTTTTTTGCCCACATCAATCGTGTCACTCCCTGGGGACGGTTGAAGGTAAACAGGTAATGGTTGCCGCTCTGTTCCCGTTTGATGGGGTATTGGAAACCGGCTAGATATTTGATGGTGTTTTTATAGGCGTAAAAGGCGGGACGTTTGCTGAAGTCATACGGCCGTATTAGCCCCCACGACTCATCCCCCGGATTCATATTGATGTCAATGAGTTTATAAAAACCAATGCGGTTAGCTCCGGCATAAAAACCCAACGCATACGCCTGGGGGATGTACCACGCCTGTTGTTCCAGATCAATATGGAAAGCTTGAACTTCTACCGGCCATTCCGGGTCCATACTGGGGCGGGCATTGGTCTCATTAATCCATACTTCTTTGAAGGGTTGGATGCCCAACTGCTGCTGTACCGCATACCCGTTGCCCACAATACCGGGAATGGTTTCGGGGCGGAAATAGATGTGGTAGGTGAGAACATCGAAGAAGTAATCGTTCTCGGCCGCTTCGGGGTCGTTCACGACTACTTGCAGAAATTTGCGTAAATAGCTGGGATCATGCCAATGGGTCATGCCACCGATATGAATTTTGGTCTGGGGATCGGCTTGCTTCATGACCTGGTAAGCCACTTTAACCAGTTGGTAATAATCTTCGGTTGTGCCGCTAAACTCGTGGCCGTACACATTGGGAGCGATGTCTGGCTCATTCCAGATAATCCAGTTATGCACCCCGCGAGGGCCGTAATAATTGGCAATCTGGCGCACATAGTTAGCCCACAAATTGCCCGGATCGTTGACAGGCAAGTAGAGTCCTCGCGGTACGCCGGAAGCGAAATCGCCATCTGTAGCCCAGTTGGGGGTGTTTTTGAGCAGACCGACAACTTGACGGCCGTTAGCTCCCGCTTCGTCTAGCCATTCTTCATGAACGTGTAAGGTGTTCCAATCACCGGGGTCATTGGGTTGGATCTCATTCCAGTAAAAGAGAATGCGTTCCCAACCGACCCCTAATTCGGCCGCTTCGCCAGGCGCCCAAAATGATTCAATAGCGCCAAAGCGAGGGTCTACGGCCGTTTGTTGAAAAGGCCGTATCGCTTCCGAGGCATTGGTGGGGGAGACGGCCGTTATGCCTAGCACACCCACTCCTAAAATTAATGTGATCAGTAAAAACTTGAACCCTTTATTCATCATAAGTACATTACGCTTCCATTTCTGTCAGATATTTTTGCTGCTTTTTTAGACAACAACGGATTGGGGAAGGAACGGATAAAGTTAAGTGCATTTATCCGTTTCTTCCTTTATCCACTATTGTAAATTGGCAAAATGGTCTGCACCGTCTACAATGCAAACGCCGAGAATTATACATCAGACGGTATGTTAAGAATACTGGTGATGGATTTTTCTCACGGAGCAAGTTACCTTTACATCTTGTCTGGATGAGTACAACGAATTAAGGAACAAACCGATTCACCCTTCCCTAAATTCGCTGTAGCCAACAGTAGAGTGAATTCGCTAGAATATATGTGGAGATATAAGATTATGACTATAACATTACCAGTCCCCCAAAAAGATAAATATCTGGAAAAAATATCACAGCATATTTCCAGTGGTGAGGAAGTAATAATCACCCAAAATAATAAGCCAGTGGCCCGCATCATGCCCATCCCAAAAAAGACTTTTAAGCGTAAACCAGGCAGCGCCAAAGGGAAAATAATTATTTCACCAGATTTCAATGATCCACTATCTGACGAAATCCTGGATACGTTTGAGTCATGAAAATAAAGTTACGGCCGTCACAAGCCGACATCCTTAAATATGAACACGGCCGTTTAGCCATTAGCGCTGTGCCGGGCAGCGGTAAAACATTTACCCTCTCATTGTTGGCGGCGCAGTTGATTGGCGACGGCCGTGTCAATTCCCATGCTGGGCAGCAAGTTCTCATTGTCACCTACCTCAATTCTAGTGTAGACACCTTCCGCGCCCGCATCCGGCAGCGGTTGATGGAGATGGAACTACCCGATGAAGGGTATGCTGTACGCACATTGCACAGTCTGGGCAGCGAAATTGTCAAAACAGCCAATAGCGAATTTGGGGATGAAACAGGTCTGTTGGTGGCCGGCGATTCCCAATCGCGCCATTTTCTAAACCAGGCCATCGAACAATGGATTGACCAATACCCCGACGTGTGGGTTGCTTTTCTGCCCGATGACAGCCCCCAAACCCGTGCCCGTTGGCGAGATGCAACCATGCGTATGTCCCGCAGCTTCATCAGCGCAGCCAAGAATGAAAGATACCGGCCGGAGCTGATTTTGGAGAGATTGGAGAGTGAAGATTGGAGACTTGCCCTGAGCAGGAACGAAGGATTGGAGGATGATACTGTAAATCTCCAGTCTCCAATTCACCAATCGCCACTGTTACATATGCTGTCCGGTATCTACGGCCGTTACCAAACCATCCTCAACCGGCAGGGCGTGTTGGATTTTGATGACCTGATATGGCAGGCGGTGGAACTGTTGGGACAGCGGGCAGGGTTGGCGGAGGAACTGCGCCGGCGTTGGCCTTATGTGTTGGAAGATGAAGCCCAGGACAGTGTGCCTTTACAAGAGGAGTTGATTGGGCGATTGATGGGGGAAACGGGCAATTGGGTGCGTGTTGGCGATCCCAATCAAGCCATTACCAGTACGTTTACGGCCGCGCACCCCCGTTTTTTTAATGCTTTTATGGATCGGGCAGGCGTGGTTTCACGGCCGTTGCCCAACAGCGGCCGTTCAGCTCCTCTCATTCTCGGCGCAGCCAATGCTTTGCTCGATTGGGTCATTGACAAACATCCCGTGCCCGAAGTGCGGCAGCACACATTCCGTCGCCAGCACATTTTGCCCACCCCGCCTGGCGACGCCCAACCCAATCCCCCTGACAATGAAGCCGACATTCGCATAAAAGTGTACCGCCACCGGGAAGATGAAGAACTACCGGCCGTAGCCCAAAAAGCAATAACCATGGTACAGCAGCAGCCTGACTACACGGCCGCCATTCTCGTGCCCACCAACAACCTGGGCTACCTGATGGCCGAACATCTGGACGAGTTGGATGCGGATTATGACAACTTGCTGCGCGGCGGTACGCGGGAGCGGGAGATTGCCGCCGCCATACATGCTATCCTGGCTATCCTGGCCGATCCGCTGGATAGGAAAGCGCTGGTTAATGCCCACGCGAGTATGCAGGCATTGGGCCATCCGGCCGCCCTCGTGCCGGAAGAAAACCTGGATCGTTTCCATACGTTGTTGAAAAGTGTCCATCAGCCAGAACGGCTGCTGTTTCCCTGGGAAGCGGGCGATCTGGAAAGCAGTCTGCCTGCCAATGTTGCTACGGCGGAGGATGTGCGTCATCTGGAGCGGTTTGTGACATTTTTGGGGCGGATGTTTGCTTTACGGCCGTTGCCCATTGACGACCTGGCGCTGGCGGTAGGGGATGAACTGTTTGCCTGGGGGAATGTGCACGAAAGCGACCTGGCTACCGCTTACCAGATTGCCACCATTTTGCGTCGCTGGCGAGATGCGGAACCGTCATTCCGCTTGCCAGAATTGGTAGCGGAACTGCATGGTGTGGTCAGTGGTCGACGCAGTTTGCCCCTGAGCAGCCCAGCCGATTTTGGTTATGAGCCGCAGCCAGGGCGCATCACCCTCAGCACACAGCACAGCGCCAAAGGGTTGGAATGGGATGTGGTGTTTATGGTGGGCGTGGACGGCGGTTGGGTTCCGGGCAATTTGGATGCTTATTTTATGGGAGTGAGTGATATTTTGGGCGGCGATCCTACGGCCGAAGCGGTAGCCCAATTGAACTATTTGATGGAAGGAGACGCGGGGATTTATGACGGCCATACCGCCACCGAATCTGCCCATATTGACATCATCAGCGAACGGCTGCGCCTGTTGTATGTAGGCATTACTCGCGCCTGCCGCCGCCTGTACATCAGCCGCAGCCGGGCCACTCGCAGCTACAGCAAAGACCGCGACGCTGAACCGGCTACAGTGATGGGGGTGTTGTATCAATATTTGCGAAACGTGAAGGGGTGAGGCGATGAGGTGATTTGCCTATTTGCAACTTGCAACTTGCATACTAAAATAATAGTATGGAACATACAGACTACAACTCTCCCTAGAAAGAGATAATTGAGCAGTTCTTTCCCGAATTCATTGCCTTCTTCACATTGTCGCCGGAGTTGGAAGCAGATTTTCAGACGGCGATTACAGAATATGAAGAGGAGCAGAAAATGCAATATATGACCGCAATTGAACGCAAAGGTATTGAGCAGGGTATTGAGCAATCCACCCGTGAAGACATTATTGAAGTGTTGACCTTACGTTTTCAGGAAGTGCCGGCCGAATTACTGGTGCAGTTAGATGAGGTTAGTGACATAGCCCGATTGAAAGCGTTGCACAAATGGGCTGTTGTAGAGCCTTCGCTAGACGCATTTGCGATTCGCCTATAAGGAATGAGGATTTATTTAACCCCCAAACTTTAATCTATCATATCCGCGAAAGTGGGAATCCACTCCTCAGAAAAGATGGATTCCTGCCTTCGCAGGAATGACAACTTTCGGGTTTTATTTAATCCTTATTCCTAAGCAAAAAAATTTATGAGTATGCACAACCCGTTTTACCACCGAGGCGCTATTCGACAAACTGAATATTTCTACGGCCGCAAAGCTGAAATCAACCAGATATTGGGCTTGTTACGCAATGGGCAAAGCGTTTCCTTGATTGGGCCGCGACGCATTGGAAAAAGCTCACTGCTTATTCATCTGGTATGGCCGGAGGTGCGGGCTAAAATGGGATTAGCCCCACCACAAGCGTTGTTTGTGTGGATTGACTGCCAGGAATTTGGTGGTTCGCCGTCGGAAGAGATGTATGAGGCGCTGCTGGATGGGTTGATGACGGCCGCTGACGAAACCGGATTAGAGGTGAAGCCATCCAATACACCCGGCACATACCGTTCTCTGGACCGGGCGCTGCACCAGATTAGTAAACAAGAGACGGCCGTCGTTGTGCTGCTAGATGAATTTGAACTGCTGGCAGCCAATAAACAATTGACCCCTTATTTTTTTGCTCGTTTGCGCGGCCTGACCACCAAATATGGTCTCGCTTTTCTAACGGCCAGCCAACGACCGTTGTTTGACATTACGGCCGAAGAAGAAATTCTAAGTTCCCCCTTTTTCAACATCTTTGTCACCTTACCCCTCGGTTTATTTAGTGAGGCAGAAGCGCGAGGTCTGCTTGAGCAACGATTGAAAGAGAGTGATTGCCATTTTTCACCCCCATTGATTGACCATCTCTTATTTCTGGTGGGGCCGCACCCATTTTTCTTGCACATTGCCGGCTATTATGCTTACCAGACATTAACTCAGGGACGGCCGTTGGACAATGACGAAGCGTTTACTCAATTAGACGCGGCCATTGAAATGGAAGCTGATTCCCATCTCAACTACCTGTGGCAGAACCTAACAGCCGAGGATCAATATGCCCTAGCCATTGCCGATGGCCCCATAGATAGTTTGCGCTTGCTAGAACAGCAATGTTTGTTAAACCGCACTGAAGAGGGGTATGAATATACCAGCGAAATCTTAAAGCGTTTTGTACGCCGTCAAGAGGTAACCGGGTTGATCCAGGCGGTTCCATTTGTGATTGATCAGCAGCGGCATCAGGTGTGGGCGCACGGTCAGGAAATAAGCTTGACAACTTCCCAATTCTCAATTTTGGTGCGTCTTTGTGAAAATGCCGGGCAGGTGGTGCATGGTGAAGATTTGGAAACGGCCGTATGGGGTGAAGTGTTGGTAGATGATCCTGATCGTCTCAAAACCCTCATCAAACGCTTGCGCCGAGCCATAGTCCCCTACGACACCTGGGTTGTGAGCGAACGGGGTGTCGGATATGCGCTGCGTTCGCCGGATTAGGCGCTTACGCGCCAGGATCGACTTTTTTTGTCGATAAGTGGAAAATAATGAATTGTGAATAATTAATAATGTAACCATTCAGGTGCCCGGCACTTCATTACCAAGTCTACTGGAGTAGCACACTCGTTTATAAGTGCCGGGCACCTTGGGGGAGTGAATGGTTACTTAATAATGAATTGTGAATGAAATGGGTTCGTACCAGCAAAACAACTTCACAATTCACAATCCATTATTCACAATTTATTATTATTCTTTTTCCAGACTATGCTGGAAAAAGATGTAGGGGCTTACGCATCAACTTTGTATACACGGATGGGAAAAACAGAGATGGAATTAAAAAAACAGTGTTCCCCCCTATCTGTGTATCTATTTAGAAAACGCCTCATCTTAACATTGGCTGTTTTGCTGATTTATTTAGGGTTGGTAAACGGCCGTCCCCTCCACGCGCAAACCCAAACGCCAGACAGTTATTGGGAATATGTCGCCGCTGGCCGTCTAACACATGTCGTTCCCGCCGATGTCAACCAGGATGGGGTGCTGGAATTGATTGTGGCTGCCGACAATGGCAAAGTAGATTTGCTCAATGCCCATGATGCCCGGATTGAATGGAGCTATACGGCCGACGATGTTGTGCAAGCGCTAGGCGCAGTCAATATTGACGAAGCCACCCATCTCCCCCTGGAAATTGCCCTCGTTGCCAATGATCAACTAATCCTGTTAGACCAAAGTGGTGAAGAAATATGGCGGGCACAAATTTTGGCCGTAGACCCACCGCCAGCCGGTCTGGTTGGCAGCAGCGAGGAAACATTGGCCGAATGGTACGCTCAGTTTGATTTGGAAGCCCGTCAGATTTTGCCCTTTGATGCCGATGGTAACGGCCGTGATGAAATTCTAATTCTCTTTGATACTGGCCAACTGCAATTATTTGATAGCGCCGGGAACCTGCTGCAACGGCGTACCGCCAACACAACCCCCAACATAGACACCCAACCTCATATTGCTGTGGGTGATCTGAATGGAGACGGCCGTTTAGAAATCGTCCTGGGCATGTTCAATGAGCAGAAACGATTTAGCGAATTATATTTGCTAGATAGCAATGGCAACGAACTGTGGTCAGACATCCCGGCCATTTCCGGGCATATCACTGACCTGGTTCTAGTTCCTTTTGGGCCAGACGGCCAATTGCAAATCGGCGTCAGCACAGACCGTGGCCAACTACATTTGTTTAACCATGACCGTCAGCGTCAATGGTGGCCGCGTACACTCAACAAACCGATTATGGCGCTGACGGTGGGACAATTCCCAGAAGGTCCGGCTTTAATTGCCGGCACAGACGTAGGCATGGTAGTCGCTTACTCGGCCGAAGGACGCCGCTTTTGGAGCCGCCGCTTAACGACGGATGCGGACCGGGCTGTTATTGGTTTATCGGCGGCCGACTTTAGCCCGGAGCAGCGGGAACCGGCCGTAGCGGTGGTGTTGGGGCCACAAGACGAGGAGAATGACGGCCGTACTGTCAAACTCCTCGATGTCAGTGGCCTGGAAGTGGGGGAGTTTGCGGCCGGTGAAGATTCCAGCGCCTTGCCACTGCTGCTGGATGTGAATGGGGATCGGCACAATGAATTGATGTTAACCCGCTTTGCTACCATTTCCTTGCAAGGATTGGGTATTGGCGCCAGTGAAACGGCCCGTGAATGGAACTACTTGTTAGAAGCCAATCCGGGCGCGGTGCTGGTGGTAGATTTTAATAATGATGGCAAAGATGAATTATTGATTGGGGCGCAAAACGGCCGTTTACATTACCTGGATGACCGCAATGATCCCGAATGGATTGCTAAACCGGGCGGGGCTATTACCCATCTGGCCTTGTTAGCAAGAAACAGTTACCCAGAGCCAATCCCCTCTATTGCGGTGGTGCGGAATAGTGAGGATAAAGAGGATTCCCGTAATCCACAAAGCTGGTTGGAACTACGCCATACCAATGGCGAGCGTGTTTGGGAGCAGCCACTTTCCGCCCCTATCTCGGCCTTGTTGGTAGAAAGAATAAACGAGACCGGCGATCCTAATATCATTGTGGGCACAGAAATTGGCGAGATTATTGTCTTTTCTTCCAGCGGAACTGTCCAATGGCGGGAATCGGTATCCGAAGGGCGTCCCATCCGCCAACTTTTGTTGGTGAATGCCCCGAATGGCGTTCCACGGCTGGTGGCGGTGACGGCCAATAATATGTATTCCACAACGCTAGACGACAATCTGGCTCCCCGTATTGCCACATATGAGAAGAAGATCAATCAGCT
>JAAEOP010001316.1 GCA_024223125.1 Chloroflexota bacterium | reverse complement strand
GCCGTGGGGTGAGAGGTCTCAATTTCATCATCACGATAAGCGCCAATAAGAAACAGGGCGCCAGTTTGGGGAAGGTCTATCAATTGCTTCAGTAATTGGATGCTGGCGTTATCAGCCCAATGCAAATCATCAACAAATAAGATTAACGGCCGTTCCTTTTGAGCAAACACACGAATTAATTGTAGAAAAGCCAACTGGATTTGGTTTTGTGTTTCACCATAAGTGGAACTGGTAACCGGTAGCTGTGGCCCAATGATCTGTTCCACTTCTGGCACAATATTTATTAGCAACTGTCCTTTCTGCCCCAACGCTGTTTGTAATTTTTCCTGCCATTGCTGGATGTGTGAATCACTTTCGCCTAACAAACAGCGCACAAGCGCCCGAATAGCCTGGATGATGCCGCTGTAAGGTCGAGTACGGTTAATTGGGTCAAATTTGCCGCTAAGGAAAAAGCCCTGTTGCTGAATGACCGTCTTTTGTAAAGCTTGAATCAAAACCGACTTGCCGACACCAGCCGATCCGGCAACAAACATGACTCTCGTTGCCCCCTCGCTTACCTCACCAAAAGTGGCTTGTAGTTGGCTAAGTTCTGTGTCACGGCCGTACAGCTTTTTCGGCATCAAAAAACGGTCTGATTCGTCCCGTGTGGCCATTGTAAAGGGAGTGATTATGCCCGTTTCAGCTAATTGACGCTGGCAGACAGTTAAATCATGAACCAATCCCCGCCCACTTTGATAACGGGCATCCGGTTCTTTGTCCAGCAGTTTCATCACAATGTCAGATACGGTCGTAAACATTTCTGGGCGATGTTCAACAAGAGGAAGCGGCTGCCGGGCTAAATGACTATGTATCAAATCCAAAGGATCATCACTAAAAAACGGAAGTTTCCCGGTCAATAATTGGTAAAACGTAATTCCTAAAGAGTAAAAGTCGGTGCGATAATCTGGCTCATAACTTATCCGTCCAGACTGTTCCGGGGAAATATACGGGAGTGTGTCTTGTAAAATCAGTTCATCTTGCCAAAATATTTCCTTGCCCAAAAAAGGCAGCATCCCCACATTCCACAACTTGATACGCCCCGTACCAACATCAAGCAAAATATTGCCGGGTTTGATATTTGTGTGTGTCAGATGATGGGCGTGTAACGTAGTGATCCCTTTTGTTATCGGAATGGCAATCTGAAAAAATTGGTCAAGGGGGAGGGGTGAAGTTGCCTGAATGGTATCCAGCGGTACACCTGAAAAATCTTCAAATATTAACAGCAGCCCAGCGGCCGTATCTTCAACCGAAACCACCTGTAAGAGTGTCTCGTCTGTGATTTGTTGCAAGGTTTTGTAGGTTAACTTGATTTGGGCCAGATCATCGGGAGCAATACGTTGTAAGTGCAGAAGTTTGAGCAGGCAGGGGTATGTACCGTCCTGATTCAGGAAAAAGCCTTGAAACAAGGTGGCATAAGGTGTCTGAGACACTTTATCTGTAATTTGGTACTCAAACAACGTCATATTCGTGATTTGTAAAGCTAACTTTTCGTCAGGATGAACCATGCCCAAATTTGTATGTTCTGTTCGGCTCTCCATAAAAAAGATCTGATATAGTCTGTTGGAATATTGCCAGTATAGTAAAAGGTAGCAAACTAGCCAATAGTTGGTAATGAATTTTACTTTGTTTGGCAATCCACACCGCCCGCTTTCGATTCTTTTGCCTGACATGTATCCATTACTTACGTAACGAATAATATGATACAGACTTTCATTTTTATTTTGTGTTATTCGTAGTATTTGATAATATACCGAATAATCGTTGATAAAAAGGGGTAAAGATGATAAAATCTTCACAAATAGAACTTGATGATGTAGATAAAGCAATTTTAGATGTGTTGCAGTGTAACGGCCGTGTCAGCAATGTAGAACTGGCCCGGCAAGTCAACCTATCGCCGCCAGCCACCCATGCCCGGCTGCGACGGCTGGAACAACAAGGCTTCGTGCGCGACTACGTAGCCCTGCTAGATCGAGAACAAATTGGGTATGATCTGCTCTGTTTCGTACAAGTCAGTTTAATGGTACACCAACTTGATCAGGTTCAGCAGTTCCGCAACGCTGTAGAAGCGATGCCCGAAGTGTTGGAATGTCATCACATCACTGGTGAATATGACTATTTGCTCAAAGTCATTTTGCATAATCGTGCCGACCTGGAACGTTTTGTCGTCAACCAGCTAACACCTCTATCCGGCGTCGCCCGCATCTACACCAGCCTCGTCTTAACCGAAGTTAAAACGACGACGAAAATGGCTGTTGGCAGGTAATTGATTATCACTTATTGAGATTGGAGATTGGGCTAATCTCCAATCCCCCCACAAGGACATCCCATGAACCACACCATCCCCACCCTCAACAACATTCAACAGCGCATTCTTTGGCTGGCGGTCAACATGATCCACCATGCCAACCATGTGCGCCCCAACCCGGAAGGCAGCAAAATCGGCGGCCATCAAGCCTCATCGGCCAGCATGGTTACACTCATGACTGCCCTCTACTTTCACTATCTACGGGCTGGGGATCGGGTTTCGGTGAAGCCGCACGCCTCCCCCGTTTTCCACGCCATCCAATATTTGCTGGGGAATTTATCCCGTGATTATCTGACACAGTTACGTGCTTATTACGGTTTGCAAGCATACCCCAGCCGCAGCAAAGACCCGGATCAGGTTGATTTTTCCACCGGCTCTGTGGGTTTGGGCGCCGTCGCTCCCGCCTTTGCCGCATTGGCTAACCAATACACGGCCGCCCACTTCAACAAACTCCTTTCTCGCCGCTTCATCGCCCTGGTGGGGGATGCGGAATTGGACGAGGGGAATGTGTGGGAAGCGATTTTAGATCCGTCGCTGGCAAAGTTGGGCAATCTGCTTTGGATTGTGGATTTGAACCGGCAAAGTCTGGATCGGGTTGTACCCGGAATTCGCGCCGCCCAATTGAAACGGCTGTTTGCGGACAGCGGCTGGCAGGTGTTGGAAGCGAAATACGGCCGTCAACTACAAACCCTTTTCAACCAACCCAACGGCCATCTTCTACGCCAACGCATTGACGAGATGCCTAACGAACAATACCAGGCTGCCATCCGTCTGCCCGGCGCACATATCCGACGGCTACTATGCAAAAATCATGAGGCCGTCGCCAACCTGCTGTCCCCCATTTCTGATGATGAACTGCCCGCTATTTTGCAAAATTTGGGCGGGCATGATCTGGCGGAATTACTGTCTTGTCTGGCGGAAGCGGATGCGGAAACGGAACGGCCATCTGTCCTCTTCGCCTATACCATCAAAGGGTGGGGACTACCCATTGCCGGTCATCCGCTCAACCATTCCATGCTGCTAGACCAGAGCCAAATTGACGATTTGCGCCAACAGTTGGCAGTGGGCGGGGATGAGTGGGCGGCGTTTGCGGCTGAATCACCAGAGGGCGCATTGTGTGCGGCCGTCGCCCAACGTCTCTATCCCCCCAATCCCCCGCAGCCGCGGCGGCTAGACCCAGCCAGCTTGCCAGACACAATCAATGTTCCCAGCCACAAAGATGTCAGCACCCAGCAAACATTCGGCCGTTTGCTCATGTCCCTTTCTCGTGAAGAAGCAGTGACCAGACATTTAGTTACGGCCGCGCCCGATGTCTCCGTTTCCACCAATCTGTCTGGTTGGATTGCTAAAATGGGCGTCTTTTCCCCACAGGAAACACGCAATTATGAGCAAGAAGCCAACCATCCCAGCAATTGGTCGCAGGGACCAGACGGGCAACATATTGAACTGGGTATATCAGAGATGAATTTGTTCATGATGTTGGGTATGTTTGGCATTGCCGACGATTTGATTGGGCAGCAACTGCTTCCCATCGGGGCAGTGTATGATCCCTTTGTGCTGCGCGGTTTGGACGCTTTTATCTACGCTCTTTATTCGGGCAGTAAATTCATTGTAGCCGGAACGCCGTCGGGCATTACCTTAGCGCCGGAAGGGGGGGCGCACCAATCTACCATCACCCCGTCTGTGGGAATAGAACTACCTAATTTACACACTTATGAACCGTGCTACGCCCAGGAATTGGCTTGGATTATGGTAGAGGCTTTGCGCCAATGTTGTGATGTGGAAAACGGCCGTGCTACCTACCTACGCCTCTCAACTAAACCGATTGGGCAACGGCCGTTTCAACAAGCCGCCCAACGAATCGGAGAAACCAAACTACGGCAGCAAGTCATTGCCGGGGGCTACCGCTTGCATGATTGGCGCACGGCCGTTGACCCCCTGCACAAAGAATATCTGGTACACATTGCCACCTCCGGGGCTATGCTTCCGGAAGCGTTGGCGGCCGCGACCGTGTTAGAAGCGGAAGGCATCCCCGCCAACGTGTTGAACCTGACCAGCCCCCGCCGTCTCTTTGAAGCGTGGCGGCAAATGGCGTGGGGCAAAGGGCAGACAATGTTACCCATCGCCAACCAGCCTTTTGATTGGCTCATTCCCCAAAATGAGCGGCACGCGCCCATCATCACCATCAGCGACAGCGCCTCCCACACCCTATCCTGGTTAGGCGGCGTTTTTGGCGCCATGGTCGTGCCGCTGGGCGTAGACCAGTTCGGACAATCTGGCGCTCGCGCCGACCTTTACCAACATTATCAAATTGACGCTAATGCGATTGTAGACGCCGCTTTGACGGCGCTCAATCGTAGTGGACTTTATTAATTTCGGAATACGGATTTCGGAATGCGGAATGATGAAATCCGCAATCTGCAATCCGCAATCCACATTCAAAAATCGGAGATTTTTATCATGATACACCAAACAATGGGACAGCAATACGGCCGTCGGTCTTGGGCTGAACCGTGGAAAATTAAAATGGTCGAACCCTTACGCATCAGCAGCCACGAGGAACGGAATCGCGCTTTGAGCGAAGCTGGATACAACACTTTCCTGCTTCGTTCGGCCGATGTTTACATAGACCTGCTCACCGACAGCGGAACCAGCGCCATGAGCGACCGCCAATGGGCCGGCATCATGCTCGGCGATGAATCGTATGCTGGCAGCGTTAACTTCTACCGGCTGGAAGAAACCATCCAGCGAGTTTATGGCTACCGCTACATCGTCCCCACCCACCAGGGTCGCGGGGCCGAACATCTCATCAGCCAGGCGGCCATCCAGGCCGGGCAAATCATTCCCGGCAACATGTATTTCACCACCACCCGGCTGCACCAAGAAATGGCTGGGGGCACTTTCGTAGATGTCATTATTGACGAGGCGCACGACCCCACCAGCCTGCACCCCTTCAAAGGGAATATTGACCTGGACAAATTGCAAAGCCTGATTGAAAAAGAAGGCGCGGACAAAATCGCTTATGTTAGTCTGGCAGGCACAGTCAATATGGCTGGAGGGCAGCCGGTTAGCATGGCTAACGCTCGCGCCTTGTGCCAGCTCTGCGGCCGTTACAATATTCGTCTTTACCTGGATGCCACGCGCATGATGGAAAACGCCTTTTTCATTCAGGAGCGCGAAGAGGGATACGCTGATAAACCAATCGCCGATATTCTGAAAGAGTTTTGCAGCTACACCGACGGCGCCTGGATGAGCGCCAAGAAGGATAATTTGGTGAACATTGGCGGCTGGCTGGCCGTTAATCATGAAGATGTGTTTGAAAAGGCACGGAATATGGTGGTGGTGTATGAAGGGCTGCACACTTACGGCGGTATGTCCGGCCGTGATATGGAAGCGTTAGCCATCGGCATTGAAGAAGCAGTGCAGGATGATTATGTGCGCGCTCGCGTAGGGCAGGTACGTTACCTGGGAGAATTGCTAACGGATTGGGAAATTCCGATTGTGCAGCCAGTGGGCGGCCATGCCATCTTTTTAGATGCCAAACGCTTTTACCCGCACATTCCTCAAGATCAATTCCCGGCGCAAACATTAGCGGCCGAACTGTATCTGGATGGCGGCGTTCGCAGTATGGAACGAGGCAATGTCAGCGCCGGGCGCGACCCGGAAACAGGCGGCCACCGTTACCCGGCCCTGGAATTGACCCGCCTGACAATCCCCCGTCGTGTTTACACGCAAGCCCATATGGATGTGGTAGCGGAGTCGGTGAAGGCTGTATACGACGGCCGTGATCAAACAAGCGGCTTAAAAATGGTCTACGAACCGGAATACTTGCGCTTCTTCCAGGCCCGTTTTGCACCTATGTAAATAGTGGCTGGTGGTTAGTGGTTTGTACCAATAACTAGCCACCACCCACATTTTCATCATGATGAGCGTTGTTTACACATATTCGGAGGTCGGATATACCTGCTACTCCATTGATTTTCCTAACAATTTGCGAAGACCTTGCATTACTTTTTGTGGCCCTTCAATACGCATTCGCCACATCTCGATATCAGGATTGTCTTCATCAATCTGCTCCCACATATTCAACCAGGAGAGCGCCCCCTCTTGCAAACCATCGGCCAACGCAATTTCTATATGCACTTCAGCCAAACTCCTAAACTCACTGATATGCAGCCGTTCTTGCCTTAGAAGTGGCTGCACCAACGCTCTGGCTTCTTTTACTTTGTCTTCCCGAAGATATAGGCGTGCCTGGGCTACTCGGCCAAACAGATAGTCTGGGAAACGTTCCCGAATTTCAAGGATTAATGCCTCAGATTCCTCTCGCCGATCCTGCCTTTCGTAGGCAACTGCCAGATGATTGTAAACGGCCGCAAAGTCGGGCGCAGCAGTAATGATTTCTTGCAGCAATATTTCAGCTTCATCATATTCCTCATCCAGCAGAAGCTCAAACGCATCATCATGCTTTTCCAAAATTTCCTCGTCCAGATCAAGGGGCGGGTTCGGTTCGTCGTAGATTTCAAAGCCGATGGTGAATAGTTCTTTCTGTTTTCCCTTGATCCACATCGGCACCATTCCGTCTGATGGCAGCAGATCAGGGCGGTTTTCTTGAATCAATTGCAACGCCTCCAACCGCAAGTCATCAGCGCCAATAGCGCTAGTGCAAAAATCATACAGAATGTTTGTAAGTTCTACTGTTTTAGTCATACGGATAAAGTTGAGGATAAATTCACGTACATGACGATCTCCCCGATCCAGAATATGGGGGCAAAGCTGGGGCAGGTAGGGGTGTTTGTCTAGCAGAGCGTGGACTTCCTTTTCAATGGTCTGTTCGTTTGTGATGCGGGTGATTTTCAAAATGAACTGTTCCAATGTCCGGTGGAAATCGGCCGAAAGCCAGTAGGGAAATGTCCAGTACCAGGGGGCGTCTCGCTGCCCGGCAGCCGAAAATTGGTCCTCAAGATTGGCCTGTGCCAGTTTGAAACCAGGGTGTGTTTTTTCGATCTGTCGCCACAATTGCCATGCTTTCTTCTCATTGCCCAGGCGGAAATGAGCGGCCGCAGCCAGATGCAACAGGAGTGGCGGCAGGTCGTCATGCTCTTCTTTAGCCAGCAAGTATGCCTGACGAACACCCTCATCATCCCCCAGGAAGGATAAGGCTTCGGCCTGTTTTACCCGCAGATCAGGGTTGTCATTGTTTATTTGTTTGAGACGCGCGGCCGATTGTTGAGCCGTGTCAAATTGGGCGCTGAGAAATTGATAGCGGATTATATTTGACAAAGCATAGAAGTTGTTGGGCTGTTGGTCTAGCACTTGTTGAGCTGTTTCAATGGCCTGCCCGGTGTCGCCATCCACAAAATGGGACAGGCTAAGATTGTTTAAGGCGGGGATGAAGTCGGGCACTTTTTTTAGCAGGGTCTCGGCCGTTTCAATTCCTTTTTTTGCTTGTCCAGACTCGGTATAAAGGCGGATGCGATCATGGGTTACCATGACGTCAAGTTGTTCCTCTGGGGAAAGGGATACGGCCGTTGTCTCCGCAAACAATACCTCCCCATTTTCAAGCAGGAGTTGTCTAAAGTCTACGATCAATGCTTTTATCTTCTCAATATCGGGGTAATCTGGATATTGGCTCACCAGTTCCCGGCCTCTTTGCCAGGCCAGGGCCGGAAATATGAGGTTGGTGTAAGCAACGATAAGATTGTTGAGCGAATCGGCTCGCGCCGGGCCTCGTTCCAGAACCAGCATTTGTTCTCCGTAGCGGGCAAACGTTGCCCAATCTTGTTGGTTATTACACACTTCTAGCAAGGTATAAAGTGCCGGTTTGCTGCGTGGATGGCGGTTAACCAGATCAATCAGGATAGCCTGCGCTTCTCCAGAGTTGCCTTCCTCGTGCAGTTCCATTGCCTCTTCAATAGCATCCCGGATTTTGTGCGACGGCCGTTTGGATCTGAACGTTGATTTTTTGCGTTGTCTTCGTTTTTTCATAAAAGTCTCCCTATAGGTTGTAAATTTTTTACCCACTATATCGGGTCAATACAAAAACGTAAAATAGTCGTAACTATTCAGCTTCCAGAGGTGCGACGCACTTGCAAAGAGCAGCGGCATTGACATTACTCTGGGAAAAGTGCGTCGCACCTGTACAGTTACAAATAGTCAAGGCTTTGGGGGTTTGGTTTGCTCTCTGGGGATTTCTGATTGCGGCCGTGCCGGTCAGCTTTTTACAAAAACCGTACCAGGCAGAAGCGTTGTTCACGGCCGTTAATCAATATTTTGTTAGCTCACATGCAGCATAGCTTGTTCATAAGCATAAGCAGTATTCAAAATAGCAGCTTCCTCAAGTGTATTGCCTATCAATTGTAAACCAATTGGTAAACCGCCACTGTTAAACCCGCAAGGAACTGAGACACCACAGCTTGCACTCAGGTTAAGGGGCAGGGTGAAGATGTCTTGTAGATACATTTGCAGAGGGTTGTCAACGATCTCACCGATTTTGAAAGCAGCAGTGGGAGTTGTGGGTGTAGCAATGACATCTACCTGCTGGAAAGCATTCAGAAAATCTTGCTTGATGAGGGTGCGTGCTTTAAGGGCACGGCCGTAATAAGCATCATAATACCCGGCGCTAAGTGCATATGTCCCTAACATAATTCGTCGTTTTACTTCTGGGCCAAAGAGAGCGCGGGTCTTCTTCACCGTTTCGATCATATCAGACCCCTCAACACGCGGGCCAAAACGGATGCCATCATAGCGAGCCAGGTTGGCGCTGGCTTCGGCGGGGGCGATGAGGTAGTAAACGGGTAGGGCATAGGCGGTGTGGGGCAAACTGATCTCCACAATTTCCGCCCCTAGTTCTTCTAGTTTGGCGATGGCGTTACGCACGGCCGTTTCCACCTCTGCCTCTATCCCTTCAACAAAATATTCCTGGGGGACGCCCACTTTCAACCCTCGAATATTGCCCGTCAGCGCCGCTTCAAAATTGGGAACGCCAACATTGAGGGAGGTGCTGTCCTGGGAATCGTAACCGGTTGTGGCCTGGAAGACGGCCGTGCAATCTGCCACTGTGCGCCCAAATGTCCCCACCTGGTCTAGTGTGGAAGCAAAAGCGACGACGCCCCAACGGGACATGCGGCCGTAAGTCGGCCGTAGCCCCACCAGCCCACAAAATGAAGCTGGTTGGCGCACACTGCCACCCGTATCTGTGCCCAAAGCGCCATGGGCCATATAGGCGGCGACGGCGGCCGCGCTACCCCCACTGCTGCCGCCCGGAACCCGTGCCAAATCATACGGATTGCGCGTGGTTACATAAGCAGAGTTTTCGGTGGATGACCCCATGGCAAACTCATCCGTATTGGTCTTACCCAAAATGACGGCTCCGGCTTCTTTGAGCTTGCGTACCACAAAGGCATCATACGGGGGCACAAATCCTTCCAAGATTTTGCTACCGGCCGTCGTTTCAACCCCTTGCATACAGATGATGTCTTTGACGGCAATGGGAATGCCCAATAACGGTGAATCCTCTCCATTGGCACGGCGTTCATCTGCCTGTTGTGCCTGGGCCAATGCCATTTCGTGAGTGATGGTCAGGTAGCTTTGTATCTCATTATCTTTGGCGACGATTTGATCGAGCATGGCAGCGGTCACGGCCATGCTGGTCGTTTCCCTGCGACGTAAAGCTGTCCGAAGTTGGGTGAGGGTAAGTTGGGCTAAATCCATAATTTTTTAGTGGCAAGTTTACAAGTGGCAAGTTTGCAAGTACAGGGCATTCATTTGGTAATCGGGTAATTTAATCAATTATCAGCTTCATGCCCATCATCCAGAACAGCCTGAACCACAAACTGGTTGGCAGCCTGTTTGGGAGCGTTGTACAACACATCAGCCAACGGCAAAGATGGCTCTGCTTTGTCTTCGCGCAGCACATTTTGTTGGCTGATGGCATGAGCGGTAGGCAGTACATCAGCCAAATCCAGTTCGTTCAGCCGCTCGGCATAATCCAAAATAGCTGAAAGTTGATCCTGGTACAATAATAATTCTGCCTCGGTCAATTCCAGCCGGGCCAGGTGAGCAATTTTTACCACATCCGTTCGAGTTAAAGACATTTTTCGTCGGCCAGTTTTCAGTGTGCAGTTTTCCGTTCTGAACAGTGAAAACTGAAAACTGATCACTAAGCAGTTTCCTTCTCCTCACAGCGCTTTTTCGCTTCTTCTTGCATCTTTTCAAACTCTTCTTCCGTCCACAAGTTGTCTGGGGAGGTCAGGCGGTCAATGTACAGAACACCATTCAAATGGTCAATCTCATGTTGGAATATGCGGGCTGTCCAACCGGAAAGTTTGAGCTTGATTTTTTTGCCATATTGATCCTGGGCACGGACACGAATGGCTTCATGCCGTTCCACTTCGCCCAGGTAGCCGGGAATAGAGAGACAACCTTCAATCCCATCAACCACTTCACGAGATTCCCACACAATGCGCGGGTTGGCAATGACAAACAACTGGCGCGAATCGGGAATATCGTGGCCTTCTTCGTCTGTTTGGGGCAGCGATTCAATGACGGTTAATTGTTGGGGTAATCCAATTTGGGGAGCAGCCAGGCCAACGCCATTATTCTCGCGCATGGTTTCGACCATGTTGGCTACCAATTCATGTATGTCATCATTGAATTGGGTGACGGGGCGTGTTTTTTGTCGCAGGATGGGCGCGGGTACCTTCACAACATCTAATAAAGTCATAATGCTTAGAATTTTATCGCTTTTGGGCAGTTCAGGCACATAGAAATAAATGGTAATTGAGTAATTGGGTGATTGGGTAATTATCCAGTTACCCAATTACTTGATAATGTATGCAAGACTTGTCCGGCCGTCCCTTGCCACGTAAACTGTCTCACATTTTCCAACCCTTTTTGCCGCAATGATTGTCGCAGGTTTCCATCGGCCGCTAATTGTTGAATGCCCACTTTAATCGCTTCTGTATCCAAGGAATTGACCAGTAAGGCGGCATCACCGGCCACTTCTGGGCAAGAACTGCTGTCGGCCGTTAGCACCGGCAGACCACATACCTGTGCTTCCAAAATGGGAAAACCAAAACCTTCATACAGCGATGGATAAAGTAAAGCCGTGGCGCCGGTTAACAAAGCGGCTTTGTCGGTATCGTGTATGTAGCCGGGGAGGATGATATTTTTGGAGATTGGAGATTGGAAGCTTGTTCTGAGCGCAACCGAAGGATCAGAGATTTCTTGTAGGATGGGCTGTGAGAGCCAGCCAGGTTTACCGGCTAAAACTAATTGGTGAGGGACGCCGCTTTGGGCATAAGCTTGAATGAGTCGCACCAGATTTTTACGGGGTTGGATGGTGCCGATGTATAAAAAGTAGGGTGGGGTGAGGCCGTATTTCTGGATGACGGCCGTTACCACATCCTCATCTTCCATCGGCCGCAAACCGGGATCAACGCCAGGATAGACAACCTTAATTTTGTTTGCTTCAAGGCCGTCAAGCTGGATCAAGTCATCTTTTGTAGCCTGGGAATCGGCAAAAATGGTTTGGGCGCGACGGCCGTTGTGGCGTGTACTCCATTTCAGATAAGCTAACTGCCGTTTGGGGTGCGCTTCTGGGAAGTGATGGTAGCCGAGATCATGGATGGTGGCTGCGCTGCGGCCGTGATACGTATATGGAATCAGATGGGCAGGCGTAAAGAAAATGTCGGGGGGACGGGTATGCAATTCTCGGCTCAGGCGTATATGCGTCCACAAACGGCGGAGGGGGATGATTACCTGTTCTACATGAGGCGCATCAGGAAATAAACCAGGTGGAGGGGGTTGATTGAAATAAAGACGCAGATGATGTTCCGAATCCGCTGTGAGAGAAATAAGAGCCTGGATGAGGAAATATGCATACGCTTCGGTGCCAGTGCGCTGGCCGGTTACAGAGCGGCTGGCGTCAATGCCAATAATCATACCCGTCATTCACACCCGGCTTCCACTTGCAGGTAATCTTCTGCCACCCATCCTTCATCTCCGGTAACAACAGAGCTAACTTTGCGCCATATCAGCCCATCCACCTCTTGCGGCGCTTCATCCGATACCAGTGTAATCAGCGAAGATTCCGGCAAGATGGAAACCTCGTTCCCGCCGGGCGTTTTACGCAGGGTCAGACCGTTTCCGGCCGTCCCTTCTACCACTGCCCGACAAATAATGGGCGTGGCTGTGGGTGTGGGCAGGCTGGCATCTTCGGTGGGTGTGGTTGAGGGGGTCGGTGGAAAAACCTCGATTTCGGGAGTAGGTATAGCCGTTTCTACTCCTTCAATAATGGCGCCGGCTTCGGCCGCTTCTTCGGCCGTCGTTTGTCGAATCTGCATCATTAAAAAGCCAATTGCAGCCAGAAAAAGGAGGACGCTGCCGACAAGGGTGAGGCTGGCGCGGCGTAAAATAGCTTCTCGTTCCAGGGTGTAAAAGCGAGCGCCGCCGCGCCGGATGCTGGTGTAAGTGGCAAAGGCGGCAAATATTGCGCCCAACGTCAGGGCAATGGGGATAAATAGTCCGGTCATAGTCGTTTTAGCGGCCCTTCACGCAAGATAACTGGCTGACTGCCGGTGCAATCTAAAACGGTGGAAGCAAGCGCTGCCGGAGCTGGGCCAGCATCTAACACGGCCGCTGCCATCCCATCAAAATAGTTAAGCGCTTGTTCGGCCGTTTCCGCTACTGGCTGCCCAGACAAATTGGCGCTCGTTACCGCCATCGCCCCACCAGCCGCACGAATAACTGCTCTGGCAATCTCATGGCCGGGAATACGCACGGCAATCGTTTCATCTTCTGAGAGAACGGCTGGTAAATGGGGATGTTTGGGCAAAATAATCGTCAACGGGCCAGGCCAATATTGGGCGATGTAAGGTCGAGCTATTTCGGGTATGTAAGCGGCTGCTTGCTGCAAGCCGGACGCATCTGCCAGGAGGATGGGAATAGCTTTGTGAGTCGGCCGCTGCTTGATGCGGTACAGTTCACAGATGGCGGCCTCATTCAAGGCGTCACAACCCACGCCATAAACGGTGTCCGTGGGAATGACAACAATATGCCCGTTGTTAACATAATCGGCAACCCTGCCCACTGTCTGTTGGTCTGTACCCCGAAGATGTTGCGTTTGCAATCGTAATCCAATCCTTCGGCTATACTCAGGACAACTCTCCAATCTCTAATCTCCAATCTCTATCACTACAATCCGATCCCGCCCACCAAAATCTAAATGTCGTTTGACGACGGCCGTAGGAAAAGCAGTCTGGGCAAGTTGTTGTACTGCTGCCCCTTGCTGCCACCCAATTTCCAGAAAAATAGCTCCACCTGGAGCCAGTTTGGCCGAAGCCTGCGTCAATAACTGCCGGATGATGTCTAGCCCGTCCGGCCCTCCTTTGAGCGCCGAAGATGGCTCGTACCATTTTACCCCATCGTCTAAGCCCGTCCACTCGCCATCGGTCACATAGGGGAGGTTGGCGATGATACCATCTACTTTTTCGGTGATGGGCGTAAGCAAATTCCCCTGGTGGAAGTGGATGCGCCGGTGAGCTAAACGAGCCGCATTTTGCTGGGCAACTACCAGAGCGGCCGCAGAATTATCTACGGCCGCCACATTCGCATCTGGTAATTGTCGCGCCATGGCAATAGCAATGCAACCGCTGCCAGTTCCCACATCTACCAAGTACGGTTGTGGATTGGTGTGGGATTTGGCCCAGGTGACGGCCGTTTTCACCAACTGTTCTGTCTCTGGCCGAGGTATCAACACGGCCGGGCTAACTTGCAGATCAAAATCAAAAAAGGGGGCGTGACCGGTGATGTAAGGGATGGGTTCTCTTTGTTGGGCGCGGTGTAGTAGGTGGTGGTATTGGGTTTGTTGGACGGCCGTTAGTCGTTCGTCTCCATGCGCCCGCAAATAGCTGTAGGGAACTTGAAGAATATGTTGCAAGAGAAGTCGAGCATCTAGTTGGGGCGTGGGGGAAGATGAGAGTTGGTTACGGCCGAGGTCTAAAGTCTCATCAATCGTCATGATCAAAAGAACCTCCCGCAAAGCGCCTGATACCAATCATTAACTCAAACGGCAACATATGT
>JAAEOP010001315.1 GCA_024223125.1 Chloroflexota bacterium | reverse complement strand
GCTGGTTACTGGCCTGTCAGATGGCGATGGAACCTTGGGAGGTGTTCATACAGTGGGTGATTTTGCCAGGGGATCGTCGGCGGGGGGTGTTACTACGGGCGGTGTTTACGCCTTCGATGTTGGAGGTGGTAATACAGCATTGGGCATCCAACCCATTGGCTCTGATTTCATACCCGGTGCGATTCTTTTGCGACTCCAAAACAATACCGGGGCGACAGCATATAACTATTTGCCAGATCTGGAGCAGCAAACCTTGTCCCCCTTGGCAACCCCCACTGAACTCTTTTTTTCAGAGTATGTTGAAGGCTCAAGCAACAACAAAGCCTTGGAAATTTACAATGGTACTGCGGCTGTTATCGATCTGGCCGTCGGTAATTACGATGTCCAATTCTTCTTCAATGGCAACACAACCCCCAACTCGACCATTCCCCTAACCGGCACTGTCGCCCCCGGCGATGTTTATGTCTTGGCCGATGACGGCGCTGCTGATCCAGCCGTCTTGGGTCAAACCGACCAAACTTCAACCGGTACATTCTTTAACGGTGACGACGCTATTGCCCTCCGTAAAAATGGCGTTATCATCGACGTGATTGGTCAGATAGGTTTTGACCCCGGCGCTCAATGGGGCAGCGGTCTGACTAGTACTGCCGACAATACCCTCCGCCGTAAATACTTCATTGAATCGGGTGACTCTAATGGCAGCGATGCCTTTGACCCGGCCGCTGAGTGGGATGGTTTTGCTGCTGACACCTTCGGTGGTTTGGGAACACACGACCTTGCTTCACCGCCCACCGTTAGCACAACCTCCCCCGCCAACGGGGCCACGAGTGTGGCAGCCAATACTACCATCGATGTCCAATTTAGTGAAGCAGTGACCACAACCGCCAACACCTTTGCCCTTGAATGTCCGGTGGGCACGGCTATTCCTTTCGGTGTTGTGCCTGCGCCGCCCGGCAATGTTGATAGCTTGACCCTGACCCCCGCTGCCGCTTTGCCCAACAGTACCGCCTGTACCGTAACCGTCGATGCAACTGAGGTCACCGATCAGGATGGC
>JAAEOP010001314.1 GCA_024223125.1 Chloroflexota bacterium | reverse complement strand
TGTTTGTGACTATGAAGGCAGGTACACGGATCTAGCACCCTTCGTGGATTACCCGGGTCATGTGGTAAATGTTGGCCTGGAACTGGCCTCAAAGACATTAACAGGAAATGATGTTGCTGAATTGTTTGGCCGACCCTTCATGGGCGGGTTGGAGCGACTTGACGTTATTTCAACTGGAAGTACAAGCGAAGTTAAGGATGCTGTTTTGGCTGTCTGCCAGGAAGTGTCAGGGGATTTCATCCTGGGGGCTGATTGTACGCTGCGGAGTGATGCCAATTGGGAAAACATTAAGACTGCAATCGACACGGCACATACATTTACAAAAGAATAGATACTTAGAAGAAGATCGGATAATTGAGCCACTGTGCCTGGTGAAATTTCCCCGGAGAGTAGTTCCGTGGAAACTCACCTCGAGGTTATTGCCGCAAGTTTGGGTCAAGACGGGTTTGAACTGTAAGCTAAGCAACCAATTCCTGACTGATTACCGGTAGATTTCAATTGAGGCTCCTGCAATCTATGAATCGTCGACAAATGGCAGCTTTGGGCACTTAGCTGCCGTTTGGAAAGCGATTCTGAGTGGCTGTTTTTTGACAATTGGAACGCTACTTCTGACGGGCTATGGCTGTCTCCCGGGATGATGGATTATACGAGTGATAGAGCCTGAGCCTTCATTTAACCTGGGGTTTGAACCTTATTAAGTC
>JAAEOP010001313.1 GCA_024223125.1 Chloroflexota bacterium | reverse complement strand
TTTACACATTTCTCAATCTCGGCGCTATCACCCCTACTGCGCATATTGCTGGCGCTGTGATTGCGCTATTAGTACAAGGGGGAATAATGGTTTGGGGATTGGGCGTTTTGAGAAAACGCGTTCAGAAGGAAAAAGCCTAAACCCTTATCGGTTGGATAAAAAGGTAGTCTTTAATCCAAAACACGCCCTAACAAACCCGTTCAAGCCGACCGCCAGAAGTTTGGTTTTTATCCAGGTGGTGTTCTATTGAAGCATAATTCGCCAGCAAAGTTGTGTGCAATTCAACATACATCCGCCTGCGAAGGGGTGTTGTGCTTCGCAGGTTGATTTTAATCCCACCTTGGTAAGCGCGGCGGCTTAACGGAGGCGTTACCCCACAGCCCCAGCACCCTTCGCCGGGGCTTTGTATTATCTACCCTAATTCACTTAGGCGCTAAACAAACCCCCGATTACGTTGGCTCAATAGCAGAAAGCGCATCCTGCGAGACAACCCGGTTACGGGTTTGCTTGGCGACATAGAGAACCTGATCCGCGATTTTGTAAAGTTGGTCCACGCTGCGGCTGGCAGTGGAAGTGGCCACACCACCACTGAAAGCAATTTGCAAAGATCCGCTGGGGATCTCAATCACAGATGAAGCAACCGTAGAACGCAGACGTTCAGCAATTTGCATCGCTTCTTCCAGCAAAGTGTCTGGCAGTAACACGAGGAATTCCTCGCCGCCCCAGCGCGCAACCGCATCCTGCACCCGCAGATTGCTCTGTAGGGTGGCAGCCAGCC
>JAAEOP010001312.1 GCA_024223125.1 Chloroflexota bacterium | reverse complement strand
CTCCCCGCCTATGACACCCAACCTCGTTCCCAAACTCCAGTTTGGGAACGAGAGTTGGGTGTCATCCGGGGCGTGTGAAGTCCCGCTTCATAAGCGGCTCTTTTTTCAATTGACAGTAAACAGAAAGGTTAGATGATGAAAACTTTTAAGAATTTGTATCCGCAAATTCACACCTTTGAAAATTTATATTATGCCTTTCGTAAAGCGCGGCGGGGCAAGCGGGGCCAGGCGGCGGTAGCGCAGTTTGAAAACAACCTGGAAGAAAATCTGCTTACCCTGCAAGAGGTTTTGCAAAGCGAAAGCTACCAACCGGGCGCTTACACCCACTTTACCCTGTACGAAAAGAAGCCGCGTTACATCAGCGCCGCGCCCTTCAAAGATCGGGTCGTTCACCACGCCCTCTGTCAGATGATCGAGCCAATTTGGGAAGCCCGCTTCATTCCCGACAGTTACGCTTGCCGGGTGGGCAAGGGCACGCACGCCGCCCTCAACCGCTGCCAACAGTTTGCCCGGAGCTATCCTTACGTGTTGCAAACCGATATTACCCAATTCTTTCCCAGCGTTGATCATCAAATTTTGCGGCGCGCCCTGGCCCATCATATCGCCTGTCCCGCTACCTTAAGACTGTGCGATAAAATCATTGCCAGCGGAGAGGGAATTCACCGCCATACTTACACCATGCAGTGGTTTCCGGGCGATGACCTGTGGGCGGCCAATCGCCCCCGGGGGCTGCCCATCGGCAATCAAACGTCGCAATTTTGGGCAAATGTCTACCTGCACCAGCTTGATCAATTTATCAAACAGCAGTTGCGCTGTAAAGCCTATCTGCGCTACGTTGACGACGTGCTTCTTTTTGCCCCTAACAAAGCAACGCTGCATGGCTGGCAACGAGAGATCAGCCAATTTTTACAAACATTGCGCCTGATCATCCATCCTCGTAAAAGCCGGGTTTATCCCATCCACTGCGGTATCCCCTTTTTAGGCTTCACCACCTTTCCCACCCATCGGAAGTTGCAGCGACAAAATGGCGTCAACTTTATGCGCCGTTTTAAACGGCAGATTGCCGCTTATGCCGGCGGGCGCATTAGCCGGCAGCAGCTTGACGCCGCAATACAGGGCTGGATTGCCCACGCCCAACAGGGAAACACTTACCGTCTGCGAGGGTCCATTTTTTGGCAGATGATCATCCCGCCGGCGCCGGAGGCAAGCGTATGAAACAGCATAGTCCCTCGCCCATTTTTGTGCGCACCTACGATCTGCTCTTGTGGTTGATTCCCTGTACGCTCAAATTTCCTCGCAGCCAACGGGGGGCGCTGGCTCGCCAACTGCAAAATGAAGCCTTCAGCTTGCAGCGAGCATTGGTGCAAGCGGCCAAAAGGGATCAACTTCAGGCCGATTTGCAGGAAGCAGACATCGCCTTGACCAACTTACGCACCTACCTGCGCCTCAGCATGGATTTAAAGCTGATTTCGATGGGGCAGTACAAACACGCCGCCGAGCTGGTATCAGAAGTGGGTCGCCTGCTGGGCGGCTGGCAAAAGAAGACGCCACAAAATCAGGAATCGAGAGGATCATAATGCCTCAGATTTGGGGGCCGGCTGTGAAAAACGCTGCGCGTTCCGCAACAGGAACAATCCCAGGAACAGGAACAACAACAGGGGTATTCGCCTGCTGTTCCCACGCCGTATCATCTTGGGCCAGAAACAACCATCCGCTTACGGGCTGGTGGTCGGTGCCCATTTAAGAGACGACGATCGCCGCCGGTTCCCGGTCACCGCTGCGCTGAATAATGCCTACAGGGCCGCAAGGTCCGGGGTTAGCGTAGAACGGCCAAATATAATCAAAGCCTGGCCTGGCTCAGTACCCCCACAAGGCGAACAGCCGGGTCAGGCAATCACATTTAGCCCTGGTTCCTAAACAGAATTTGGGAACCAGGAAAAGTTGATTACTAAGGATTGAGAATCAAATAACTTCCTCAAATGAGATCAAAACCGTGAGGGAATCTGATCTGGAAATAGGGAAGTTATTAAATCCTTAGCCCTAAATACACCGTAACTTAAGTACTATGGAGTTTTCGACAAACCGATATGTCATGCCCGCATGTAGTTAGCGGGCATCCACACATCTGGATTCCCGCTAAAAGCATGCGGGCATGACGCGCCTTAAATCAACAAAACTTAATTTACACTGTACAGTCTGTTTCATAAGTATTCTGGAAGCCAAGAAATAGAGGT
>JAAEOP010001311.1 GCA_024223125.1 Chloroflexota bacterium | reverse complement strand
GCGGGGGATATGGAGGGCGTAATAAAAAATGGCCGTGTAGCCCTATCCGTGTGGGATAATTTGCCATATCCTTTTCATTGGTTGGCGCGGTTTCCGTTATTGGCTGTGTCCCTATCTCGCGGTGAAATCGAAGAATCGTTCCAACTTGCTGCTGCATTGCTTGTCCCGCCACAGCAACGCTTGCCGGATGAACTGACGGAAGCCCTCGAAAAGGCCATCAACGCCAGCACCCCGCGGCCTCATCTGGAACACGCCCTTCAAGTAGCCAGGGAAATGGGATATTTGTAAGATTCTCGACAACTATGGGGAGAGAACAGGAATGAGTTTTGTCGCATGAAGAGCGGCAAAACTCATTTTTTTTAATCTTCCGGGAACGCTTTAGGAACGCTCCGGTTGATATACTGCATATATCCAATCCACATACTCGAAATACAAAGGAAACAAATCATGATTGTTATTGAACGTCAAATCCAAAAAGTGCATCCCGAAAAATGGGAAGAACTCGAAGAGCTTGATAAGAAGTATGATGTTATCGAAAGCCGCCTGGGATACCCTCCCAAAAAGCGCTGCCGCTGTATTGTTGGAGGGCACGATGTCAATACGCTGATCGTCGAGCGTCAATGGGAAAGCCTGGCGAAAATGGAAGCCATTATTGAAAAGGCATTTGCCGATCCGGGATTTCAGGGTCTTCAGGCGGAGCTAACAACGATTGTTGCCAGTGTTCAGTTTGAACTATATCAACCGCTGCCGTAGAAGTGCGTTGAGCCGATAAGGAGTTTTTCCAATGACCCTGGCAACACTTCAGTGGATCGGTTTTGGGTTGATTGTCTGCTTACTGGCAGGCTGCGGCACACCGACCACGCCTGCGCCAACAGCGCAACCAACAGCGACGCCATTTCCGGTTATTACCCGAGAGTCCGTTCTTATGCCGACGCACCCTCCCCTGCCTGAGCCAACTTTCACCCTG
>JAAEOP010001310.1 GCA_024223125.1 Chloroflexota bacterium | reverse complement strand
CTGAACAACCGCAGCCGCAAGAAGATTGTCTTCTTGTTTTTCTCCAATGGCTTTGCCATTCTCTTTTAGATAATTCATAGTTTCTTTATAGGTCATTTTGATACCTCCGGTCCGTCTAACGGCCCAAAATCAGGCGATTACGGGCCATAAATTTAATTACATTGCTCTGGACACGACATTGTAAAACCGTGTTCGCACGCGCCGACTGGTAGTAATTCGCCTGGATTTTGATTGTTATACGGCGGCTAGGAAAATGAGATGTAAGCTGCCTCGCCAAATTCCTCTAAAGCTCTGCCTGACCAATACTTAAACCATTTAGCCCGGTCAATATCACAAGGCTCTCCGGCCTCTGGTAGCAATCCAATAACATCAAGCAAGGTCTGGTCAATTTTTCTTTGTTCGGGGTCCTGGGTGTTAGGGTGTTGAGGCTTGCATAACTCAAGAATAGTTCCAGCTTGAGGGATGCGATTTACCCACTCATAAAAACCGTAACTGCTAAAGCTACGAATTGGACGCCCTGAGAATATAGTCCATTCTTTTGATGTACCATCATCCTCAAGCCCAATATCTTTTTCATTTTCCCAATCCCGATAGATACCCGGCCAAGAAACAAAATCGTATCGCTTGCCATCTTCTATTGTGTGGTCTAGCTTACCAAATTCAACATCTGTAGTCATTTGATTGATTCCTTTCGGCCTTAGCCGTATAACGCCGAAAATTTAGCGGATTGCGGGCTACCCCTGGACGTTCAAATAAATGTCACTCTGTTTGCTTGTGGCCGTTGTTGCCGCCTGAAGGTAGCAATTCGGCTACAATTTTTTTGGTGCGATTCGTTCACTCGAAACCGACGAAAGTCGGGGGATGAGTGGCGAAGAATAGTCGCCAACTGTTCTTTGACAACTGTAGATAGATGTTGGTGAGATGATACTCCATCTGGTGGGGTACATCAAGTCCAACTCCTAAGATGGTATAGGTAATAGCATCATCCCCAATTGTGCGACTGGCCCTCAATCGGTTGAAGCGGGATGAAAAGGCGGAATATGGCGAACCAGACGTTGTAATCCCGTCGAGCCAGTGACTATGGTTAGCGTAAGCGAAGCTGTGTCCGACGCGTCGTCAAGGTAAACCGGCCTACCCTGGTTATCAGGCCGGGTCCAAAATGGATGAGTATCTTGGGCTACGTGCTCAAATCACACGTAGTAACCATCCCACACAGATACCGGCGTAAAGCAGCAACCTACGGTCACAAACCAATCAATCTACGGAACGGAGTAACTCCCCGGACGCTCTCGCGGAGACGTGAGCAGGCAGCCAAGCCGTATGCTAAGGGGAGTAGGATGCCCTAAGAAGCCAAGGCTCAGAGTAATGTCTGAGATATGCTGACGTAGGGCGGGTATTCGGGATGGTAAAGGTACGATCACGAGGTCGAAGCTTATGACACACGTCTTTGACGTAGTGAAGTTCGGACTAACGTCCACCTCCAAACCGTACATTTACCAAGCCGCCATATCCGGTAACGGATTACGCTGTGCCGATGACAACAGCCCGAATATTCAGGAGCCGTGTGCTGGGAAACTCGCACGCACGGATTTGGAGCAGAGGCGGGAGCGG
>JAAEOP010001309.1 GCA_024223125.1 Chloroflexota bacterium | reverse complement strand
CCACCATCTGGGCAAAGGCGGTGTCTGATCCCTGGCCGATTTCCGTGGCTCCAACCTGCAGATGGACGGAACCGTCCTGGTTAAGAATCAGGCGGGCACTTGCCGGTTCTACGCACACCGGGTAGGTGCCGGAACCATAGCTGAAGATCGCGACACCCAGCCCGTTTCGTACCTGGCCAGTTTGTTCTGTGGGCCATGCCGCTCGCTTTTTATCCCAATCGATCAGTTTTTTGCCTTTCTTGATGCTGTCGAGAAGCCCGCAGGTCATAATCGGTTTATTTGTGATCTGACTTTTATCACCGGGCCTGGCACCGTTTTTCAAGCGAAACTCTGCCGAATCCATACCTAACGACCTTGCCGCTTCTTCCATTGCACACTCGATGGCAAAGGTCATCTGTGGCGAGCCGTAGCCTCGCATGGCGCCGCCGGAGGGGATATTGCCGTAAATTGTCTTGGCATTACAGCTATAGACTGCTCTTGGGTACATATAGTGGGTTTTCGCAGCCCCGGCCGAAACTATGGAATGTCCGTGGGAGGCGTAGGCCCCGGTATTGGAAAGTGCGTCAAAGTGAATCAGTTTGACCACGCCTTCTTTGTCCAGGCCAATTTGCACCTTGACGTCAAAGGGATGTCTAACCCTGGTGCCTATCATGCCCTCTTCGCGGCCCAGTTTGAGTCGTACCGGAATGCCATCTAGTTTTTTAGTGAGAAAAGCCACCATCGGCTCCAGGATCACGTCCTGTTTATTGCCAAAACCGCCGCCAATGGTGGGTTTGATTACTCGGATGAGGCCGGTATCCATTTCAAGGGCCTCGGCCACAATACGTCTTGCGATATGTGGAATCTGGGTGGAAGAGACAATGACGATACGTTCAAGATCGTCCATATAGGCATAAGCGGTATGATTTTCCAGATGACAATGCTGTACAATCTGTGTCTTGTACCGTCCTTCGAGTAATTTGTCGCACTCGTGTCTTACAGCGTCAGGATCGCCACCAGCAACAAGGGAGTGTGATTTAACGACGTTTCCTGTCCCTTTGTGAATTTCGTCCGCTCCCTCTGAGAGGACATCATCATTGTTAACCAGAGGTTGATAGGATTGGTATTCGACGTCGATAAGGGAGAGGGCTTTTGTTGCAACGAGATCATTTGATGCCACCACGATGGCGATTTCATCACCCATATAACGTACGTGATCGGTAAGCAGGTACCGGTCGGCAACATCCATATGATGCGGATCAAGGGAATAGGGATGACCCGCAGTGGCAAAAATCTTTTTGGGAACATCCTGGAAGGTGAAAACACCGTCGACACCGGGTAGAGCCTTGGCCTGGCTAGTGTCTATGGAAATTACCCGCCCATGAGAGATAGTTGATCGTAGATATTTGGCCACCCGCATTCCAGGCATGGTGAAGTCATCTGTGTAACGGGCTTTGCCTGTAACCTTAGCAACTCCATCCACTCTTTGAACTGATTTGCCTACAACCATTGCTACCCTCCTGCAAAAAAAATGGATTTGATCTAAAAGAACACATTCAATTTGTTATGCTCACCTGTTACTGCTGCAAATAAATTCATTCTACAAATTCTACTTCAATTGTTTCAGAGGAGTCATCGTGGTTGGTTATTTGTTCAACTGTTGTGGACATGGAGTAAAACAGTACTCCCAAGCCGACAAACAAGTAACCGCCAACAATACCGTTGAAGGAAGGCATATGAAGACTTGCCGAGTGAATTATTCCAAGGCTTGTCATAACGGCAGCTACCAGCATGAACCCGCTTGCTTCTTTAAACTTTGAGTCGATGAGAAGCGCAAGAAATGCTCCCCAAATGAGCCCGGTAATAATTGCTCCCTGACTGAGGATTTGATGACCAACCACATGGGCTCCCTGCTGATTTAGAGCCGCTACCATTTTGGCATCTGTAATGGCGGGGATGTTTTCAACACCAAGGCTGCCAAGGCCGTTCAACATTGCGCCCCATTTGATCATTAAAAATGCTGAAACATGGGGCATCATTGCTATTGCTATTGCCATGCCGTGACGACTTGGACAGGTTCTGGCTGTTTCAGATATTATGATTACCGCAACATACACCAGGATAGGCGCCGTGGCTGCGAGTGGTATTAGATTGCTGAGGAAGGCAAGGAAGCCAAAACATGCGGCGAGAAAGAACACCACACCGACAGCCAGGACATAACCGCAGCGTGCGTTGATGCGTTTATAACCCGGGTGGCCAATGTAAACAGTTGTCGGGAAAGGGGACCCGCACACGGCGCCGAGCATGGTGCCGAGGCCGTCTGTTATCATAGCAACAGAGACCGGGTATTTATCTCCAACTGCCTCTGCCGACTCGACATTATTCATTGTTTCAATGAAATTGTATACCTGTACAGGCACCAGGACCAGAAACAACTCCGGATGGGAAATGAGGTACTGGATTCCGACAATCATATCGCCAAAATATGGTACGGGTGGGTAGAAGCCGACACCTTCAAAGCTGATTGAGGATTTACCAAGAAAAAGAGCAATGACCGTACCTGCAATGAGCGCTAAGAGACCAGCAGGAAGATTGAATGGTAACTTGAAGCGACCAACCAGACCCCACATAACGATTGTAAGCGATACAAAGCCGATAACCGGTTCTTCAAAAACCATTGTAAGAGGGACGACGCCGATGAAAACAAGGGCGATCCCGCAAAGTGTTCCAAGCATTCCGGCGCGGGGTGTGACTTTTTTGAGAAATGGACCGACAATCGCACCTAAACCGGCTACAATTCCACCAAAAAAACCAGCGCCTATGCCTATCTGCCAGGCAAGTTCAGCATCGTTTGTGGACCAGTAGATGGGGCCAATGACTCCGAAGAGATAGACAAACATAACTGGAGTGCTGATTCCGTATGGCAGGGCAGTGACATCACCTCGCTGTTCCTTTTTAGCCAGACGTTGAGCAAGGTAGGTGTAAACGCATACTCCAAGCAGGATTGCGATGGCGGCGCCTGGGACGATTCGCCCAAAAACAATTTCGTCGGGCATGTTAAATACAAATTTGCAGATACCGCTTAGAACAATAAGATTGGTCAAGTTGTCAGTAAACAACGCCCAAAAAGCACTAAGGTCGTTGCGCGAAAATAATGGGTAATGAAACGATTTGCTCATTTTCTCCTCCTTTTCTGCGCTTCAGGACTATAAAGTTAACCGTCCTGAGAACATATCAATTTCTTGATAGTTTGTATTTGACAAGATCTGGACAAAAACCAGTTCTTTAGATTGTAAATCTATTGTTACGTTTTTGTTATTTTCTACGGTAGGCTTCATCTCCTAATATGTGAACATTTTTCACAACACGATCATCGCCAAGCATTTGCATGACGAATATTTTTTCTATGAGGGTTTTGCATCGTTTAAGACGTTTGGAAAGCAACGGGGTGGCGTTGTAATCGAGGACAACAAAATCAGCTTCTTTTCCTGGTTTGAAGTTGCCTATCAGATTGTCAAGGTCGAGGGTTCGAGCTCCTCCCAGGGTGGCAAGATATAATGATTTGAAAGGCGATAATTGATGATCTCTGAGTTGCTGTATCTTGTAAGCTTCGCTCAGGGTCTGGAGCATTGAAAAACTGGTTCCGCCACCGATGTCAGTGGCCATACCGACTTTAACTTTATTTCGTTCCGCTTTTGCCAGATTAAATAGACCGCTACCTAAAAAAAGATTTGAAGTAGGACAAAATACGATGCCTGCTCCACGCTTGTGCATCAAGTCGAAGTCGTCGTCGCTGAGATGAATACAATGGGCGAAGACACTGCGTTTGGTGAGGAGTCCATGGCGGTCGTAAACATCGAGGTAGCTCGTGCTCTCCGGGAACAGCTCTTGTACCCATTGCACTTCAT
>JAAEOP010001308.1 GCA_024223125.1 Chloroflexota bacterium | reverse complement strand
TACGGCAACTTCCAGTTTCAACGAAAAACTGTTGAGGCCGTAAACCATGGTATTAATGGAAGTTGCACAAGCCATAACCGGGTCGATATCCTGACCGCTAAACTGCACCAGGCCATAATGGCAGGCATACGCCGGCAAAATAGAGGCCCCTGCAATCAAGAGAATCCCTGTTCCTACAGTGGGATCGTTCACTGAAAGGGGCTGAGTATAAAAAGGCAAAGCTGTGGGTATCACTCTATTGAAAAAGTAATCCCGAACTGCCTCCGGTTGATCATCGGGCAGGGTCAATCCGGCCAGCAAAACGGCCTGGCCCAAAATATTGTCCGGATGGCAGAGGGCTTGCTTCAGCCGGTCGTGGATCTGTCGCTCGGCGTCAAGGCCGAGGGTGAATTCTGACATTAACCGTGCCACAGCAAAAGGGGTCAAGATTTGGGCATGAAACTTTTTACCCGACGGCGGGCTAGCCCAAGTCTGGAAGATGTAGCCGATGATGTCCGGCCCGCTGATACCGGCGATGCTCAAACTGTTAGGTTCACCCCACAAGCCGGGCGCGGTGGCTTC
>JAAEOP010001307.1 GCA_024223125.1 Chloroflexota bacterium | reverse complement strand
GTAGGCGCCAGCCAAAAGAAGGCCCCCCCCACCACAAGCATCGTGACCGTGACCTGAATGATATCGTTTGCGCCCCGGTCTAAAAAACGCTCGAGCTGGTTGATGTCGTTATTAAGAATTGACAGCAACCCACCGGTGCTGCGGTCTTCAAAATAGGCCATTTCCAACTGCTGAATATGACCATAGGCCTCGAGCCGAAGCTCATGCTGAATGGTTTGAGCCAGATTCCGCCAATATACGGCCAGGGCATACTCCGAAGCCGATTCAAGCCCCCAAACTACTATCGTCAATCCGGCCAGAACCCACAGTTGAGTCATCACGTCGGTGATCCCAAATTGGGCGATGAATGAGTTTTCCTGGGCAACTACGACATCGACCGCCATACCGATCAGAAAGGGCGGGGCGATATCGAAGATTTTGTTGAGAATGGAAAAGATTGTGGCCAGAATAATTTGCCGGCGATGCGTGCGCGCATAGCGTAACAGCCGGAAAAGCGGGTGTTGGGCGGGTGAGTGTTTCATATGGTTTGATGCCTTTCTTTTCTATTTCGCCGTTATTATAGTACAATCCGGTAGCTCTTTCTACCAGTATATCGACAGATATTCGTCCAAAACGACACATCTGTTCAAAAAAGTGTAGTGGTCAAGATGATGTTGAACACAATCTAGCCGTCATTCCCGCATGCTTTTAGTGCTAAGGGAACCCTTAGCCTGAATCCACATTTGCACGCCTATTATGGATGCCCGATAACTACATTTGGGTATGACGCTACTGTTCAAAATGTCCTTGACCACTACACATCTGTTCAAAAAAGGGTCGGGATTAATCAAATGGAAAAAGACAATTACCACTTTTTGTTACCTGTCCGACACGACACCTGTTTTCCTCACCATCACGCCCACTGCGTCCGCTCGAATTCGGCGGAGCTTTAATTTGCGGACGCTCTACTTCACGCCTCGTTCTAATGAGGATCCTCTCCTGCACCAATTACGCATCTTCTCTATTTTATATTTCACTACCGGACACTTTTTCAAAGCGGTGTCATTAGTTTGTCATTCCCGCACGTTTTTAGCGGGAATCCATCGTTGCTGCCTCTGCTGGATGCCCTATAACTACATTCGGGCATGACATTCATCCCAGATTTTGTGTTCACATTAAATGTGTTCGGTTTGGAAATTTTATATACCCACGCCTGGGATCGAGCAAATCTACCCAGTCCGCTTGGGTAGCACTTTTTTGACACGATTCGGCTTTTGATGCCGGAGTGGCTCAACTAACATTCAGCCCCCCGGTTCCAATCAGTTGCCTTCGACAGGCTCAGGCAACGATTCGCAGCCTGAGCTTGTCGAAGGCGTAGGGGGGAGTGAACGATTACACTCAGGCAGTTCCAAAATTTAAATCATCCCAAAGCTTGTTACCAATTTGACGTGATGCGTGACGAGTGATGCGTGACAAGTCAGTTTTATTACGCATCACGGATCACGAATTTTGAGACAATTATTTTTTCGGAGCTGCCTAAAACATATATAAGGAGCTGTAAAATGTCATTTCTAAACGTGCTTCAAACTGAAGAACTTGCCGTTGTTGAAGAATATCTACAGCCGATACGCTTTTCCAAAAACATATGTATCCTTCAAGAAGGTGATCCGGGAGATGGGTGTTACATTGTCGATGAGGGCGAAATCCGTCTTGAAATTCGGTCTATGGAAACCGATTCAGATGGCGTGCTTGGCTATCGACAGGGGCCAGATTTGTTTCTGGGAGAGTTCAGTTTGCTTGATGGCAGGCCGCGCTCTGCCAGTGCTTATGCAGATACTGAGGTGAATGCACGCTGGTTATCCAAGGCAGATTTTGAGCAACTGTGTGAGCAACATCCTAAAATTGGCTTGACCATCATCACCGCCTTGGGACAGGGCCTGACAGACAAGCTACGCCAGTATATCGAAAGAGTGTCAGAGTATATTTTTGCCGATAAAATTGATGCTCAGACCAACGAGATGGTCGCTCGCGCAGTAGCCGCTCAACAATCTTTTCAGAACTGGTCAGAGGAACGCATTGATGCTTTGCTCAAAGACATAGCCGAAGCCATTGTTGCCCAGGCTGAACTATTGGCCGAAGCCACGGTAGCAGAGATTTGTCTCAAAGGACGAAACGCGCTCATTTTTAGCTGCCACCGGAATGCCCTTCAAGTTGGCAACCGGACGGGAGAGATTATCCAAACTGTGTTGCAGCGGCATGGTGCGCCGTCAGATTTGGTGCAGTGGGTTCGGGAGCGGACCAGCCGGCGAAAGACAGCCATGTTTATGAAACATCCGGATGTTGCCTTTATCTTAGCCACAGGGGGGCCGAGCATGGTCCGAGCGGCTTATAGCTCAGGCACGCCGGCGATTGGAGTCGGCCAGGGTAACGCGCCCGTCTGGGTCTGCGCCGATGCTGATCCGGCAGCAACCGCCAAGCTAATCATTCAAAGCAAGTCCGTTCGACAATGGTATCATTTGTGGCTCTGAGAACAACCTGGTCGTTGATGCTTCGATACAGCGGACTTTCATCGAGATGCTCAAAGCGCATGGGGCAGCCGTTCTTATCCCTGATGAAACCAGGCGGCTCGCTGCTCAAGTGTTTGAGCCTGAGACTGGCTATTTACAACGAGAGATAGTGGGTCAATCTGCCGAAGTCATCGCCCGGTCTACCGGCATCCAGCGGAAGTATGATATACGTCTGATTGTTGTGCCCGTACCATTGCAGGAATTGTCAGGGGCTTATGGGCGGGAAAAACTTGCTCCTATTTTGTCGCTATTTACCGTTAATGACGAAGCGGAAGGTTTAACTGGAAGTCGGTTTTCGTATTTGGAAAATGCTATTTCTGAAAATAGCCGCTGCAAGTTACCCGCATTATTGGGGTGGTTACCCTTATTATCAAGGTGGACAATTTCAGTTACAGTATTTCTTTAACTCATAACCGACTTCCGGTTTAAGCATTTGTAAACAACTGCTAGACAACCAGGGACACGGTCACACTGCCATCATCCACACCAAAAACCAAGAGCTGGCTAAACGGTTTGGCATGAAAATCCCGGCCAGCCGCATTCTGGTTAACTCACCGGGGGCTCAAGGCTGTATAGGAATTGGTAATGGTCTAACTCCTTCGCTAACTCTGGGCTGCGGCACCCTGGGTGGTAATTCAACCACCGACAACGTTACCTATACCCACTTGCTGAACATTAAGAGATTGGCTCAAGCCTTGTGAGGCTGTTTTCTTAGGAATCGCAATTAAATAATTTGCGCATGTCATTTCGAAGCGTTTAGCGAGAAATCCCTGAGACTTATACTTGCCAGCGACCTCTGTAGGGATTTCTCCGCCTTCGGCTACGAAATGACATGTCTCAAAATGAGCAAGTTATTTAAGCCTCATTCCTATCGAGAACTGGGCTAAGGTCTTTCTAAAAAACAACTACCTAACTACTTCGACAATATCATATGGCAAGTATGCAAGTGGCAAGTTTGCAAGTAGGAATAAATACGACTCCTTTTGCAGACATGCAAACTTGTCACATTAAAGAGGTAAACCATGAAAACGTTTAGCGCTTACATTCCAATGGACCGTCGTCAGGCGTTAGCTGATGAGGTAACGCTACCCGATCGGGCTGATGGAGCGGTTTTGTTCGCCGACATCTCCGGCTTTACGCCGCTCACGGCGGTTCTGGCTCAGGAACTTTGCCCCCAGCGCGGGGCAGAAGAACTGACCCTCCTGCTCAACCGGGTCTATGGTGCCCTGATCGATGAAGTCCATCATTATCGAGGCAGCGTCATCGGCTTCAGCGGTGATGCCATCACCTGCTGGTTTGAGGACGACCATGGCCTCAGGGCCACCGCTTGCGCCTTGCGTATGCAACAGGTGATGGGCCAGTTTACCTCCTTCGACCTCCCCACCGGCAGCGCCTTGTCCCTGACCATCAAAGTGGCGGTGACCACAGGCTCGGTGCGACGCTTTGTGGTGGGCGATCCCCAGATCCAACTGATCGATGTGCTGGCCGGTACCCCGCTGGATCGAGTAGCCGTGGCTGAAAAACTGGCCGCCAGCGGCCAAGTTGTCGTTGGACCAGAGGTCAGCAGGCAGCTTGATGGCCAGGTGCAAATTGCCGAGTGGCGTCCGGATGACAGCGGTCAGCGTTTTGCTTTGGTTAGCAGACTGGCAGAACCGGTTGCGGCCACACCCTGGCCCAGTCTGCCCCCTGAGTCGCTGAGCGAAGCCCAAATGCGGACTTGGTTATTACCGCCGGTTTACGAACGCTTGCTGACCGGTCAAAGCCAATTCCTGGCCGAACTTCGGGCCACGGTGGCCCTGTTCTTGAAGTTCAGCGGGTTGGACTATGATCACGATGCGGCGGTGGGCGACAAGTTAGATCGTTACATTCGTTGGGTTCAAAACATTGCAGCCCGCTACGGAGGTTCGCTGCCCCAATTGACGACCGGTGACAAGGGCAGCTATCTGTATCTTGTTTTTGGGGCGCCCATCGCTTATGAAAATGATCCTGTCCGGGCCATGTCCACCGCTCTCGAACTGCGCTCGCCGCCGCCGGAACTGGATTTTATCAAGCAGGTACAGATCGGTCTCAGTCAGGGCCTGATGCACACCGGGGCCTACGGCAGCCTGACCCGGCGCACTTACGGGGTGTTGGGCGAGGAGACGAATATGGCGGCCCGGCTGATGAGCCGGGCGGATGCGAGCCAAATCCTGGTGACCAGTCGCATTGCCGCAGCGACCGCCCAAAGCCACCGCTTCAAAGAGTTGGGCTTAATCACCGTTAAGGGCAAACAAGAACCTATCCTGGTCTATGAACTGCTCAGGCAACGACAGGCACCGCTACCAAGAGTCAGACGAGGCCAGAAAATATCGATGGTCGGCCGTACAGAGGAGCGCCGGATTCTGACCGAACAACTCCAGGCTTTGGGCGATGGCGAGACTGCCGGGAGCGTGATCATCATTGAAGGGGAAGCGGGTATCGGCAAATCCCGGCTGGTGACAGAGTTACTGCAACAGGCTCAGGCGATGAGTGTGCCCTTCTTCCTCGGGGCCGGGGATGCAATTGAAAAGAACGCCACCTACCACCCCTGGCGCTCGATATTCTGGAATTTCTTTGACCTGGCTGCCTTGAGCGAAGTCAAATCCCACACCGTTGGACGCTTGTCCGAAATGCAGCGCAGTCACGTTCTGACCCAACTGGCGGAAACCGTGCCCGAGCTTGAACGGCTGACCCCTTTGCTCAATGCCGTTCTCCCCCTTGATTTGCCCGACAGCGAACTGACCGCCCAGATGAGTGGTGAAGTGCGAGCCGACAATACCCACAAACTTCTGGTCGGTCTACTCAAAGCCAGGGCTAAAGCAACTCCCCTCCTTTTGATTTTGGAAGACGTCCACTGGCTCGACTCCGCCTCGTGGGCTTTGGCCCGGCTGGTTAGTCGAGATGTATTGCCGCTTTTACTAGTCATCGTCACTCGCCCTTTGCACGACCCGATTCCCGCCGAATATACCCACCTGCGCCGGACAACTAACAGCCAACATCTTTCGCTGACAAACCTGCCCTTGAAAGAAACCCTGCAACTGGTCTGCCAGCGACTGGGCGTGGACACTTTGCCGGAAACGGTCAGTAATCTATTGCTGGAAAAAGCAGAAGGCCATCCCTTTTTTAGCGAGGAGTTAGCCTACGCCCTGCGTGATACCGGTGTGCTTGAAATCAGCGACGGCATCTGCCGGTTAAACCCAGCAGCCGGTAATTTAAACAACCTTGACTTCCCCGATACAATTGAAAGCGTCATCACCAGCCGCATTGACTTGCTATCGCCTCAACAGCAATTGACGCTGAAAGTGGCCAGCGTGATTGGCCGTGTCTTTGCTTTCCAAACCCTGAACGCTATTCATCCCATTGAAAATGATCGACCTCATCTGCCCGATTATCTCAATGCGCTGGAACGGCTGGATCTGACCCCACTGGAAGCCCCAGAGCCGGAGTTGAGCTACATCTTCAAGCATATCATCACTCAGGAGGTGGCCTACAACCTGATGGCTTTTGCCCAGCGACGCCAGCTTCACCGGGCTGTGGCCAAGTGGCTGGAACAGATCTACGCCGACAATCTGGGTCCTTTCTACCCTCTGCTGGCCTACCACTGGCAACTGGCGCTGGATGAGCAAGACCTTAACCCCGAGATTGCATCCAAAGCGATTGACTATTTGGCCAAGGCTGGAGAGCAAGCGCTCAACAACTTTGCCAATGAAGCTGTGGAGCACTACACCCACGCCTTGGAAATCGCACGCCGTATCGAGACCAACAGTGAGGAATTGGCCTACCTTTATACCAACTTAGGCCGTGCCCTGGAGTTGAATTCCCAGTTTGGCCGGGCATTAGCAACCTACAAAGAAATGGAAAAGCTGGCCCAAGAGCGTAATGATCGCCCTCTGAAGCTGGGTTCCCTGATAGCTCAAGTCACCCTCTATGGCACGCCCACTCCGCTCCATGATCCAAATCGGGGGAAAGCATTAGGGCAACAAGCCCTCACTCTGGCCCATGACTTGGGTAACCAGGCCGCCGAGGCCAAACTCCTCTGGATTCTGTCAAACACCTGCGTCTGGACCAGCAATATGTCGCAGGCTATCGACTATGGCGAACGCTCCTTGGCCCTGGCCCGCCAACTTAACTTGCGCGAGCAGATGGCCTATACCCTCAAGGATTTGGGGTTCAATTGCTACGTGACAATGGGTCACCTCGATCAGGCCCGACCGGCCTTGCGTGAAGCCAGTGATCTCTGGCGGGAACTTGGTAACCTGCCGATGCTGACCGATAGTCTGGCCGCGGCCAGCTATAGCTGTGTCCATACTGGCGAATATGATGAGGCGGTGGCCTTCTCGGAGGAATCCTTTCAACTCAGTCAATCCATCGGCAATCTATGGGGCCAGTCGAGTAGTCGGTTGGGGGTCGGTAGCGCCTATTGGGAGCGCGGCCAACCAGACCGGGCCCTGGCCGTGATGGAAGAGGGCATTCGGCTGAGCGAATTGTCCGGCTTCTACGTACCCCAGATCCTCACTCAGGCTGATCTGGCAACTATCTACGGCGGCCTGGGCACTATCGAGCCTGGCCTGGAAACAGCTCATCGCGCCCTGGCTATAGCCGAAGCGCAAATGCCGCTCTTCCGACCTTACGTTCTAGGCATACTGGCTCAACTTCAGCTATTGAATGGTAATCTCGCAGAAGCTGAAGTTGCTGTTGACCAAGGTATAAAAGACCCTAATCGAGAAGCCTGGCCCGTCTATTTCATGTCTGTCCACCTTGCTAACTGCGAACTCGTCTTGAGACAAGGTGACTATGAGCGAGCCATAACGGTAACAGATACCTTTCTAACCGACTGGCGTCAATTTGGGACATACATTCCGAAGGTGCTGTACTTTCAGAGTCAGGCTTTGTTGGGTTTGGGCCATGACAATGCGGCCCGTGATCGCTTGCGGGAAGCCCGCGCCGAGGCCGAAGCTATGAATGCGCGACGCCCCTTATGGCCTATTCTGTTCGCCCTTAGTCAACTTGAAGCCGACCCGACCGAAGCCGAACGTCTGCGCCAGCAAGCACGGGAGATTATCGAATATATCGCCGATCATGCGCCTACCGACCTACGGGTCTCATTTCTTGCCTTGCCGGATGTGCGGGAGGTGTTGGATAGATAAATACATATGGTCTATCAAGGGGTTTGATACGCCAGACTTGAAAGAGGCTAAGGCCTTGCTCCAAGAACTGTTGTAAACTTCGTATTTGGTGGCCTGTTGTCGAAGATGAGGAAATCAATATGTCACAACCTGCGAAGGTCCAACCAAACAATGAAAAACCAGCATCCAGGCTAGTCAACAAATTTCAACCCAGTAAATTATTGGCTATCTTAATTACAGGCATGGTCGTTGGCATGATAACAGCATCAGTGGAAATTTCATTTGCTGTCCTGATATTTTCTGGTGATCTGGCCGGCTTTGTCTCGAATGGTATTGGTCTGTTTTTGGCAGGCACTCTCATTGCCACGATAGTAACAGGACTTACCAGCTCCTATCCGGGTACGGTATCCATCAATCAAGATGTGCCGGCGGCCATTGTTGCCGTGGTTGCGGCCGGAATTGCCGGCAGTATGTCAGCTTCTGCCACGCCAGATGAAATGTATCTCACCGTCGTGGCAGCGATTATTGTTACTTCGTTGCTGACAGGGCTAGTCTTTATGTTTCAGGGATATTTCAAGCTGGGTGCCCTGTTCAGGTTCTTGCCCTATCCGGTAGTGGGTGGTTTTCTGGCCGGAACGGGTTGGTTACTTGCCAGGGGGGGCCTGACCGTGATGACCGGCATCTCGCCTGAATTTGGGCAGTTGCCTGCCCTTTTTCAACAGGATGTATGGTTGCGTTGGCTGCCGGGAGTGATCTTTGCCGTTGCTATGCTGTTAATCTTAAATCGCTTTGGTCATTACCTGATAATGCCCGGCATGATTCTGGGCGCTGTAGGCTTATTTTATCTGGTTATCTTGCTTCTCAATGTTCCCATTGATCAAGTCAGCGATCAAGGTTGGTTGCTGGGACCGTTCCCGGAAGGGGGATTGTGGCAGCCTTTTTCACCGACCGCCTTGTTCAAAGTGCAGTGGTCCGCCATCTTCGAACAGGCCGGCAATATCGCTGCAATCCTAATTGTCAGCACAATCGCACTTCTGCTTAATGCCAGTGGACTGGAATTGACGGTTAAACAAGACATTCAGCTCGATCGAGAACTGCAAGTGAACGGTCTGGGTACCCTTGGTTCTGGTCTGGTCGGCGGTCTCGTCAGCTATTCGGCTCTGAGTCTGTCTATATTAGGTTACCGAATAGGCAGCAGCAGCCGTTTGCTTGGCCTGGTAGTCGCTGCAGTACTTGGCGTCGTATTGTATTTTGGCCCTAACGTGTTATCTTGGACACCCAAAATGATTTTTGGTAGCTTGTTGATGTTTCTGGGCCTGTCACTTTTGGATGAATGGGTTTATAAGGCCTGGTTTAGATTTTCCCGAATTGATTTTTTGATTATCATTTCCATTCTGGTTGTGATTGCAACAATTGGTTTTTTGCAGGGGGTAGCTCTGGGCGTGGTGCTGGCCGTGGTGCTGTTTGTGGTTAACTACAGCCGGGTCAATGTGGTTAAACATTCCTTATCCGGCACAAATTATCAAAGTCGGGTTACGCGCCGCCGCGTGCATCGTCAAATACTGGAGCAAAAGGGAGATGAAATTTATATTCTCCAATTGCAGGGGTTTATCTTTTTTGGCACAGCAAACAAACTGTTAAATCAAGTACGCCAGCGGGTAGAAGCGACCGATTTGCCTCAATTACGCTTTGCAGTGTTTGATTTTCGGCAGGTAACAGGCCTGGATTCAACCGCAAGACTCAGCTTTACTAAGATGAAACAACTCGCTCAGACACAGCAGATTGTCCTGGTTTTTACCAATCCGTCGCTTGAGAGTGTTCTGCCCAATCAAAACAACTCTATATCTAAGTTGTTTGCCCAACTGGATGATGTTGAGCAAGGTGAAACAGAAAAAACCGTTCACATTTTCCCAGACTTGGATCGTGGTCTGGAGTGGTGTGAAAATCAGATACTGCTGGCGGCTGGCGCAAATCTAAATGATGCCCAAGAAAACCTGCAAACCCAGCTCGGGTTCTTATTGCCCGAGGCCACAAACCTGGATGGTCTATTGAAATATTTTGAGCGGTTGGATGTTGGTTCCGGCTACTATTTAATGAAGCAGGGTGACCCGCCGGAAGATCTCTATTTTATTGAGTCCGGTCAGGTGACAGCCCAACTTGAATTCCCTGACCGTAACCCCGTCCGGTTAGAGACAATGCGTGGTGGACGGGTGGTCGGAGAAATTGGTTTTTACCTGAATAAACCCCGCACCGCGGCAGTGGCTACCGACGAGCCAAGCACGATTTATCGCTTGTCAAAGCAGGCCCTGAAACAGATGGAACAGAACGACCCCGAAGTGGCCTCCGCCTTTCACCATGGTATAATCCGCCTCGTTTCAGAGCGATTGACCCACCTGATCAACACCGTAAATGCTTTGCAACGCTAGCTGGATATTGAGGTGTTGTCATATTTGATGGATAGAGATGACGTGAGAAACCCAAACGTAAAAATCTTGTTCAGTCAGCTCAATGGGTCTCTGCCACTTCGTTTAGGGAGAAGCCGACTTGAGCACCGATAGGCAAAAGATTATGGTCTCTCTCCCCCTGACTAAAGCCTGAGGGGTTTTCTCGGCTTCTCCAATAAATGATTTAAAAGCAAAATGCGGTATAACAAATCGCTCAACCAAAATTGATAAGCTCGGCTTTTATTGTGAACAGATGGGCCTGTGGAGTTGCTGCCCCGGCTATATCCTCAACTGGCCTTGCCAATCTGGTTAGCTCAAGCGTTGAACTACCATCGTATGATGGTACAGCCGCTACAATCAAAAAGGGAGTGACCTATGGAAACGTTTAGTACCTACATCCCTATGGACCGACGCCAGATGTTAGCCAGCGGGTCAACTTTACCCGACCAGGCTAATGGAGCGGTTTTGTTCGCCGACATCTCCGGCTTCACTCCTCTGACGGCGGTTCTGGCTCAGGAACTTGGCCCCCAGCGCGGGTATAAAAGCTTGTTTAGGAATGAGATTTAATTAACTTCCCTATTTGCTCTCGCTGGATTTGGCAATCCAGCGTTTATGACCCGGATTTGGCAATCCGGGCCGAGCTAAATGAGGAAGTTATTTAATCCACGGTCCTTAGCAACACCTTTCGCCAATTGGTGGGAGTGTGGCCTCAAGCCTATCTAAAGAAGCGATAGATCCTTATCAGTCTAATTGATAACGCCTATCTGTGAACACATCTCAACCCTTCGTCCGGCAGAAACCCATGCCATCGGGGTGAATGCCGACATCGATGGTGGCGACGACCTTGAGCGTCGCCACGTCGATGACCGAAATATCGTTGGTTTTGTTGTTGGCGACGTAGGCCCGATTGCCGGCTGCATTAAAAACGGTGCCGCCGGGCCAGATGCCAACGGGAATACGTTTG
>JAAEOP010001306.1 GCA_024223125.1 Chloroflexota bacterium | reverse complement strand
GCCGACTTCTCCGCTACGCGCTTTAACCATACGTTTACGAAGAGCCCACCAAGGATCGCACTTATGAGACTGGAAATGATGACCAATTTGTATTGATCCCACACTTGTTCCAACAAGCTTCCTTCGGGAGTAGGTTCTGGAACAGGCGTCGGCTGGATGATCAGAATGGCAGGCGGTTCGGTGGGCTGGGGGGTGTGCGTAGGAGCCGGTGTGGCAGTGGGCGCGGGAGTAGGGGTAGGGGCAGGCGCGTTCACTTGGGCCTGTGCGGGGGTCCCCCAGGCCAGGAGGCTCATGCCGAGCGCTAACAGGAATAATCCAATTCGTTTCCTCACAATAAGATAAGTATAGCATGGTTGGGGCCATTTGCCCCCTAAAACATGACCGACAATTACTTCGCCGACAATGCCTATTGTCGCCCATGCTTTGCAGGTTTTGGCCCGAATTGTCACGGTTTTGGGCGAAATAAGGGGATGGTTCAAAAACCTGTGGACACTTTTATGCGCTGGCAACGGGATGGCCGATTTATTTGACGGATATGGGCAAGTGTTGTAGACTTAATCTAGATGCGGTTGGGCGGAAATTTCGCAGCACAACCGCAGCCTTTCAACACTTTCCCGCGCGTATTTGGGGCACTTTGGTTCGCTGC
>JAAEOP010001305.1 GCA_024223125.1 Chloroflexota bacterium | reverse complement strand
CCCGCGCGGCGTTATGCACTGCAAGGCTACAGATGTTGACGATCCCACCATCGAACCTCGCTTTGGTCGTGTCGGCAAACAAACCATCGAAGACACTGGCTCGCTGACCAAAAAGCGTATGGAAACGATTGATGATGACGTAACCGAGCGAGCTATCAAATTCATCAGGGACGCTAACGCCGCAGGACAACCCTTCTTCGTTTGGTGGAATTCCACCCACATGCACTTCCGCACCCATATTCCCGAAGAGGCGCATGGTCTTAGCGGGCAAGGGTTCTACAACGATGCAATGGTGTTGCACGATATGGCCGTCGGAAAGTTGCTTGATTTGCTAGATGAATTAGGGATTGCCGACGACACCATCGTGCAATACTCAACCGATAATGGGCCGCACTACAACACTTGGCCGGATGCTGGTATCACGCCGTGGCGCAGCGAAAAGAATTCTAACTGGGAAGGGGCTTACCGCGTACCCGCTTTTGTCCGTTGGCCGGGCAAATTTGAAGCTGGCAAAACTCTGAATGGTATTGTTACCCACCAAGAATGGCTGCCAACGTTATTGGCTGCCGCTGGCGAACCAGATATTGTCGAAAAATTGAAAGAAGGACATCAAGCAGGCGATAAGAATTTCCATGTACACATCGACGGCTCCAACATTTTGCCATACTTAACTGGTGAAGTTGACGAATCGCCGCGTAATTGGTTCTTCTATACGAGTGATGATGGACAAGTGACTGCCATTCGCATCAATGATTGGAAAATTGTCTTTATGGAGCAACGCGCTAAGGGGATGATGGTTTGGGCTGAACCATTTGTCCCGTTACGCTTGCCTAAGCTCTTCAACCTGCGCCGCGATCCCTTTGAACGCGCTGACGAAAGCTCAAACACCTACTGGGATTGGGTATTGGATCATATTCCAGCTATCTATGCCGCCCAAGCATTGACAGCTGAACAAATCCAATCGTTCAAAGAATTTCCGCCGCGTCAAAAACCAGGCTCTTTCAACTTAGATTCTGTGATGGAAAAAATGCAGAACGCTACGGATGGTGGTTTGCATTAACCATATAAATTAAAAAAGCTGGCTCAGTCTTAAAAATTGAGCCAGCCCTCATAAGATAAGGGGATGTGTGAATAAAAACAGTGAGGAAAAAATAGGCATTGCCTTCTGGGATCCATTGATTGCCGCTGCATTGGCTCTTTTTATCGTGGTGGTCGATTCCACGATGATGAATGTGACTGTGCCAACCATCGTTAAAGATTTGAAGACAAGTGTCACCTCTGTGCAATCCGTCATCTCGCTTTATTTGCTGGGGATGGCGGTCAATGCTGTCCGGGATCAGCTGGCGGCAAAGCTGACGCCAATTTTCAGCACGATTTGCCCGTATCGCCGTTATCTTGGCCCTCGGCGCTATTCTCGTTTTGTTCTTTGACGAGATTACGGACACGATTTGGTCAGCCCTGATTTTGATGATTGTGTTGGCACTTGTGGCCTTGCTATCAAGTTATTTATTGGGCGGCCCCAGCGGCGACACGAAACGGACGTTGGCTTTGAATACCGTCGTTCGTAATCTGGGATTGGCTTTGTTGATTGCCGGCAGCCAATTCTCCGGCCTGGGCGCCGAAATAGTAGTGATTGCCTTTGCTTTTGTGATGTATGTTGTGGCAGCCATCGCCACTCGGAGTTGGTACCACGAATTTCTAAAACCGATTTAGGATCAACAAGGAGATCTATGGTTAAGAAGAAATATGAAGAGTTAACAAATCAAGAATAAGGTCTCCATGCTCTCAATCGTTCACCACCATCAAAAAAAGGTGATTGTACGGTAGACCTCCGTAATTAATAAGGAGATGAAAATGAAAAAATATTGGTTGATAGGCATTACGATTGTTGGTTTCCTGTTGCTCACGGCATCGGTTGCATTTTTACAAGATGAAACAACAGAGCAAGTGGAAACCCAGACGGCGGTTATCGAAATTATATGGCCGACACCGGCTACGGAACATTCCGGAATTATGGATGTGTTCGGTACCGCCAACATCCCCGACATGCAGTTTTATCGGATAGAAATTGTGCCGATGAATGATGATCTGACCGTATCAGAAAATGCCGGCTGGATTCCCATATCTGAAGATTTCACCGAGCCGGTCGAGGATGACGTACTGGCAACCGTTGATACAACCCAGATTCCGGATGGTCTCTATGGGCTGCGTATGGTCATGAATATAGGTAAAAACGCCACTGAGGTAGGCTCCCTCGATACAATCACCGGCCCAATTCGATTCAGCAACCAATTTGCGGCAGAAGGGGAAGAACCTGAAGAGCCCGTGCCTCCGGAAGTTCCTGATGAAGGCCCCCCGCTGGTGATCGCAAGAGCGGAAGTTCCTGCTGTTAACGTCCGTTATTGTGACCGTGTTGATAATGAAGGCTGCCCGGTGCTTGGCTTTATGTCAAATCAAGAATATGGCGAACTACTTGGTCACAGCAGTAGCGGCACAGGCTGGTACTTCACTCAGACGGCATCCGGTTTACAGGGATAGGTTTCGCCGAACGTGTCAGAAATTATCGGTGACGCCAACAGTGTAGGGTTAGCGGTACCGCCGCAGCCGCTTCAGGCAAACCCGCAAACGCCAGTCACACCTTCGCAGACATCCAACACCTCTGCCACCTCATCAGCAGCGCTGGTGGTACCGACAGCAATGTCTATCCAGGGCGGGCAGGCAACCTGCAAACAGACGTTCAATGTACTCGTAACGATGACGAATGTCGGCAACGCCCGTTCAGGCCAAGGAACAGTGACGGTACAAAACATTGATCGCGGCAAAGGTCAGGTCACATTTACCGGTTACGGCAATTATCCGGCGTTGGACCCCGGCGCAAACATTGTAGTAAGCGTCCCTGTTCTCCTGAAAAAGTATTTGGGAAGCGCTCAAGAATTACGCGCCAGCAACAATGGTCAGCAGATTTCCTTGCAATACAATCTTAATAAAGGCGCTTGCAAAGACGGCAAGCCTGCGCCCAAACCGTCCAAGCAGTCGTCTGGTGTGAAGTTAAAGAATTGTGTTGTGACTTTAAACCCTGATTCTCAATTCTACGATAAACCCCGTGGCACAAGTCTGGGGACGCTGCCGAATGGTGAATATATTGCCGATCGCGGTTTGACTATTAAAAGGAAGCATTGGTTCCGGATTCAACTGGCGCCAGGTGACAAAAATTCACGGGTCTGGATACGTGATTCTTCCCGTGCCAGCAAGACGCCTGAATGTCAATTTTATAATCGAGGTTAAGATTGGATGTTGGGGCGACTGTCCATTAGAGCTTCAATGGATGGAGGTTAGTTTATAGTTGGACGGCCGTTGCACCGGGCAACGGCCGTTACCTATCATCCTAGGCGAAATTGCAACAAACTCGCCCCATTCCAAAATCATTATCCTTACCGCCAATGACAACGAATGTCAATCCGCATTGGATGCTGGTGCAGATGTCGCTGTTGTGAAAGGGGCATCACCCGATTTAATAACCATCAGGTGACAGCCACTGAGGCTCTTTATGACAAAACCTTCCGAAGAAAAAACCGGCGTTGCTTTCTGGGCGCCCTTGATTGCGGCCAGTCTAGCATTATTCATCGTGGTGGTGGATTCCACGATGATGAATGTGGCTGTGCCGACCATTGTTAAAGATTTGAAGACGAATGTAACGGCCGTGCAAGCCGTCATCTCTCTCTATTCACTGGTAATGGCTTCGCTGATGTTAGTAGGCAGCAAATTAGGCGCGATGAACGGGGTGAAAAAAGTCTTCCTCGTGGGCGTTGTAATTTACGGTATTGGCACTTTGATTGCGGCCGTTAGTTGGAATATTCAAATTCTGGCATTGGGCTGGTCGCTGTTTGAAGGCGTTGGCGCGGCGATGGTGTTGCCGTTGGCTTACGCCCTGCTGGTCACCAATTATGAGCCGAAAGTGCAAGCCGTTGGCTTTGGAATTTTAGGTGGCGTGTCTGCATCGGCGGCAGCGGTCGGCCCCATTTTAGGTGGTATTTTAACCACTTATGCCAGTTGGCGATGGGGCTTTGCGATGGAAGTTATCATCGCCATCGCCATCTTCCCCTTTGCTAAATATATTGTAGAAAAGAAAACGGCCGCAGAAGGAACAACATTAGATTGGGGCGGTGCGGCGCTTTCAATTATCGGGCTGCTCTCGTTGGCGCTGGGCTTGATTTTGGCTGGGCGGTACGGTTGGTGGGAAGCAACACGGCCGTTTACAATCGGTAATATACAAGTCAATCCATTCGGTCTTTCCCCTACCCCGATTCTTGTCGGCATTGGGTTGTCATTCTTGGCAGCGTTCATCCATTGGCAAATGCGACGCGAGAGAAACGAGCAAACGCCTTTGGTCAGTATGCGCGTGTTGGGAAACGGCCGTTTTATTAACGGCGTTTCCTCTAACATCTTCCAATCTATGGTCATCACTGGGCTGCTGTTTGTTTTGCCGCTCTATCTGCAATCGGCCGTTGGCTACTCCGCCTTTGAAAGTGGGCTGGCAATTTTGCCTTTTTCTATCGCTACCTTCCTTGTTTCCATCGGTACATCTAGTTGGAGCGAGCGCATTTTGCCAAAATTGCTCATTCAAGCGGGGATCGGATTGATGGTCGTCGGCGTTTTCTTGCTCTACCGCGTGGTCAGTCTGACCGTTACCATTGGGCAGATGGCGATTCCATTGGGCATATTTGGCGTGGGGATGGGGCTGTTGATGGCGCATTTGGTCAACCTCATCCTTTCCAGTGTAGACGCGAACGATTCGCCAGAAGCGTCGGGTGTTAATAACGCGAT
>JAAEOP010001304.1 GCA_024223125.1 Chloroflexota bacterium | reverse complement strand
GCATGGACTGCGGGTACGATTACCGGAGCGCTGGCTAACATTAACAGGGTTAAGGCTGTCAACAGCGTCAGTGTCAATTTACGACGTGTGGCTGTGAGCATCACGAGTCACCTCCTTATGGGGTGGGTCTCGTTGTGTGAGGCGCCCAGGTTTGTGTTCCCCACACAAACCTGCTCATGAGACACTCAACGGCCGAAATAATTTGCTGGCTTGCTTCTAAATTGTGTTGTACGATGGGTTTGGTTGCATTAGAAATTGTGCCAACTGAATGACCACAGTATATTAAAAAGCCAATACCAAATCCTGAACAAACGCTGATGTTTTGCTGAGGAAATTCTGAGAGGAGAGATTGGAGATTAGAGATTGGGTAATCTCTCAATCTCCAATATTGTTAAAAAACCCAGGAGGCCCCCATGCCCACCCATCGTGCCTGGTCACAATATGCACCCGATTACCGCACGGCCGACGTGCAATATTTGGCCGGCTGGCTGCAACACGGCCGCAGCGGTTGTGTTGTTGGTCTGCCCGGCAGCGGTAAGTCCAACCTGTTGGGCTACCTGTGCTACCGTTCCGATATTATTCAGGCTGTTACCGGTACGGCCGCTTACCAACTGGCCCTCATCCCCATAGACCTGAACAACTTCCCCGACCACACCCCAGCTACCTTCTACCGCGTCATTCTACGCGCCTTCTTCGAGATGCAGGCCCAATTCGACCCCACCGCCCGCCAAAACATCATCACCCTATACCACGAACACAAAGCGGTACAAGACCCCTTCCTGGTACAAAGCGCCCTGCGCGACCTGCTCATCCTGCTGCAAAACAAACAGCAGCGGCTCGTCTTCGTCTTCGACCGCTTCGACGATTTTTGCGCCATCGCCACCCCCACCATGATCAATGCCTTACGCGGTTTACGAGACAGCTTCAAAGATACCCTCAGCTACATCATGGGGATGCGCCAGGAAGCAGCCTATCTGCCCGATGGGGCAGCATTAGGCGAACTGTATGAAATTGTAGACAGTCATGTTTATTGGCTTGGCCCCCTGAACACGGCCGATTCCCACCACCTCATCAACATAGAAACCCGCGCCGTCCCCACCGCCCCCAGCGGCGATGAGATGCAGTTGATGAGCCATCTGTCTGGCGGCAACCCCGCTCTGCTCAAAGCCATCACCCATTGGTGGAACCACACGGCCGCCTCGCCCCCGGCCGATCAATGGACAGACACCCTCCTCAACCAACCCAGCATCCGTTACCGCCTGGAAGAACTCATCTCCGGGCTGACTCAGGAAGAGATGTCCGCTTTGTCTGCTTTGCAAAAGGAACGGGTGGCAGTTGGGGAAACGGCCGCCTCCCGCACGGCCGCCAACCAACGACAAGCCACCCTGCGCCGTCTAACCCAAAAAGGCATCTGCCAGACGGCCGAAAACAGTTGGTGCATCCAAAGCGCCTTACTAGCCGCCGCCATTAACCAGCTTGCCGGACGCAGCCGCGGCCGTCTATGGCAAGACAACACTACCAGCCTCATCTACCAGGGTGAAACACCCCTACCCGAACTACCCCCTTTAGAAAGGGAACTCCTGGCCTACCTCCTGCAAAATCCCTACACCTGCCACACCAAAACCGACCTCATCGTCGGCGCCTGGCCAGACGAACTACGCCAACACAGCGTCACCGATGACAGTTTGTATCAGGTGGTAGCCGGCATACGCAAAAAGGTGGAACCGGCCGCTGGCAAGCCCGTCTACCTCATCAATTGGCGTGGCAAGCCGGAAGGCGGTTACCAGCTTTACCCGGAGGGACGGCCGCGAGTGCAGTAATCAGTAATCAGTTTTCAGCCAATGCCACCGATTGAAATCGGTGTCTGATATACAAAGTACGCTATAGCGCACTGAAAGTGAGCAGCGCACTGAAAGTGAGCAGTGCACTATAAGGGCTGTGAACGGCCGCCTCAACGTGCTTCAGCACGTTTTGTATACCGGACGATGAATTCATTCATCGGCAAAGGCAGCATAATTGGGATTACCACTCACAAACTCGCCACTTACAAACTTGCAAACTTGCCACATGCAAACTTGCTATTTCCTCACCCAGTATTTCCGTTTCCAACCCTCCTCAGGTTCTTCAAAGCGTGCCCAGTTCAGATTTTGGGACATCAGATAATCATGGGCGTGGTCTTCATGGCCGCCTTCACTGCTGCCGGGGCACAGAATCACCATGCCACCTGGTTTGGTTACTCGCATCAATTCTGCCAGTTCGGCCGCCGGATTATCGCCAAAGACATGGCCGCACATAGTCACATCCGCAAAATGATCGGGAAAAGGTATGCGGGTTATCAGACCATCCAGCACAAAAACATTGTCGAACTCAAGCTGGCTGGCTTTGTCTTGCAAATACCGTCTTAAATTCCAGATCGGTTCGACTGCAAAAACAGTTTGGGCCAGGGGTGCGGCCGTAAACGTTAACCGCCCCGTTCCCGACCCCACATCAATAACCGTTTTACCCCCAAAATCAACCAGCCCCATCAATTCCTGGGAATCCCAGTTAAGGAAAGGTTGAGCATCATAACGATCGGGATCCACCACATACACAATCCAATCATTGATTGCTTCCATGACGTTGATTTCGGCCGTGCGAACGGTGCCTGCATCTGGTTGGTCGAGGTTAGGTTGGCCCACGGCCGTATCCACCCAATCATCTAATCTCGGACATTTATGCCGCAAATACCAGGCCACATGCGGGTTGGCTTGTAAAGCTATACCCCACTCTTTTGTCGGCTCATTTTCTAGCAAATAATTCAATTGTATATTTTCCAGCAGTAAAAGTGTGTTGAAAGACAACGGCCGTACATCAATCCAATTTAAGGGCATACTACCACCTCCAATTCATATCAAACTCTGTTGGTAATACTCACAGCCTGTTGTACACTTTCCAGGCATGACTCAAAAGATATTATATTTTGCCCACTTTTACCACCAACAATTCAAAATATGGACGGCCGTGCAGTTTCAATATCGCGTGGCTATGATCATTTGGCTCATCGGCATCATCATCAGTCCAGTGATGTATATGGTCGTGTGGAGCAATGTAGCCGCCGCCAACGGCGGTTCCGTAGGCGGGTATAACGCCAGCAACTTTGCCGCTTACTTCATAGCCACCATGGTCGTCAACCACCTGGCCTACACCTGGCACATGTGGGAATATGACACCATTATTCGGCAAGGATTGTTATCACCCAGACTGCTGCGGCCGCTGCATCCCATCCACGCCGACATCGCCGAAAATCTAAGCTACAAAACCATCACCTCCGTTGTCATGATTCCGGCAACCATCGCTCTTATTCTCATTTTCGATCCGATTTGGAACCCGGCCGTCTGGTCATTGGTCATCTTTGTGCCCGCTCTCATTCTGGCCTACTTTATCCAATTTTTATTTGGCTGGGCGCTGGCAATTATGGCCTTTTGGACCACACGCATCATGGCTCTCAATCGTATGTACTTTTTAGGCAAATTGTTTTTGTCCGGTCAAATAGCGCCCCTGCCCCTGCTGCCGCCCCTCATTCAAACCATTGCCGTATTCACCCCCTACCCCTGGATGATTTACTTTCCCACCCAATTATTCTTAAACCAACTCACACCAGGTGAAGCTATGCGCGGTCTGGGCATCCAACTCATATGGGTCATCGCCGGTTTAATTTTAATGAAACTAACCTGGCGAGCCGGCGTCAAACGATACGCTGCCTTTGGCGCTTAGAAAATCACGGGCTAATAAACTATGCACACACTTCGTATCATCTCCACCTACTTTCGTTTAGGCGCGTTGAATGAATTGGAATACCGTGCCAATTTCTTCGTACAGATATTTGAATCAGCGCTGAGTCTGGTCGTCGCCTTAGGCGGGCTGGCGGTTGTGTTCAGCCATACAGACACACTGGGCGGTTGGACGCCCAACCAACTGGTAGCCCTGGTGGGAGTCTATCTATTTGTAGGCGGCATCATCAATCTAATCATATCGCCTAGCATGGAGCGGTTTATGCAGGATGTGCGCCAGGGCACATTGGATTTTACACTGGTAAAACCGGCCGACGCCCAACTACTGGTCAGTGTACAGCGCATTGAAATATGGAAGCTGGTGGATGTAATATTGGGGCTGGTAGTCATTGGGATAGCGTTGGTGCGGCTGGGGCAAATGATAGGGTTGGGAGAGATAATCGTTTTCATCTTCGTCCTTTTTTGCGGCATCATCATCGTTTACAGTTTTTGGCTCATGCTGGCCACCCTCGCCTTCTGGATTGTGCGCGTAGAAAACTTGCTGGTCATCTTCCAAAGTATGTACAATGCTGGGCGTTGGCCTGTGGGCATTTATCCAGGCTGGCTGCGCTTTACACTCACCTTTCTGGTGCCGGTGGCTTTTGCCGTCACCGTACCCGCCGAAGCTTTAACCGGACGCTTATCCAATAAATTGTTACTGTTGGCCGTCCTGCTGGCGGCCGGATTATCAGTGTTGGCTCGTCTATTTTGGCGCTACGGCCTTAAACATTACTCCGGCGCATCTGCCTGAGGTGGGGTAATGGACAGTAGTCGGCCGTCATCAGTCAACTTTATGTGAGGGAAACTCATGGAAACATTAGGCATCAACATTGGCTATTTGGTCATGCAACTGGCCTGTTTTGGTATCTTCATTGGTCTGTTTGTTTTAGTAATGATTGTGATGGCGCGTTACCTGTCTAACAAGACCTGGGCCGCTAACAAAACCACATTGCTACGGACAGAAACAGTAACAGATGACGGTGTAACAATTCCTACCTCGCTGTTATACGGCGCCAAACAAGTGGAAATTCGGGAGCAAAACGGCCGTCTTCTCATCATCCCCCTTGAGGAATGAGAATTAATTACTTGTAGGAACTACATAAGTGTTAACTTAAGCGAAGACCTCGCAGGTTTTAACGCAAAACCTCAGAGGGGCGTAGATCATTTTGGAAACCTGCGAGGTCTTAAGTTAACGACAATGGTAGGAACTAATACAGCGTTAATAGCCGATAGTACGGCGCACAATTGACCAATTCTTCTGTTCAGAAAGCATTGATCATTTGTAACTATTCAGCTTCCAGAGGTGCGACGCACTTGCAAAGAGCAGCGGCATTGACATTACTCTGGGAAAAGTGCGTCGCACCTGTACAGTTACGATCATTTTTCTTCTATGGGTGGCAGCGGGTGAAAGTGATGCCTTCTGTTTAACAATACTTGAGCATGAGTTCGTTGATAAAAACCCCACCATTGTTTGAATCGATTCCCGGCAGGGGATGGGTAACATTTATTTTGAGGCAATTCGCACTATTGACAATACAGTTGTTTTGTTTATACTTAACTTAGTAAGTTTAATTAACTAACTTACTAAACATTATGAAAAAAGCAACCCGCCAACACACCAAAAACCACAATACCCAGCTCATTCTGAAAACGATTTATGAGCAAGGCGAATTGAGCCGGGCAGATATTGCCCGCCATACCCATCTAACACGGCCAACTGTTTCCAGCCTGGTCAATGAACTGATGGCCGAAAATCTGGTCATGGAAACCGGTCTGGGGCCGTCGGCCGGCGGCAAACGCCCCACCCTATTAACGATTGATTTTGACGCCTACCAGGTTATTGCGGCCGATATTAGCAGTCTGGCTTTCCGCAGCGCATTACTCAATTTGCATGGCGACATCATAGAACGGGTTGAGTTTCCGGTGGACAACAAACAAGGTCAAACAGCGCTCGATCTTGTTTATTCGTTGGTGGAAGCGCTGCAAAACAAGGCCACAAAACCGCTGCTGGGCATTGCTGTGGGCACGCCCGGTCTGGTGGACCCGCAAAATGGTATTATTCGTCAGGCAGTCAATCTTGGCTGGCAAAATTTACCCCTCAAACAATTACTGACGGAACGATACGACACGGCCGTCTACATTGCCAACGATAGCCAGGCCGCCACTCTGGCCGAATATACCTTTAGCGCCCCCCGCGCAAGCAGCCATCTTATTGTAGTAAAAATTGGGCAAGGGATTGGCGGCGGCATTGTTCTGCATGGCCAGCCTTTTTATGGAGATGGCTTTGCCGCCGGGGAAATTGGGCATGTTGTGGTCGCAGATGATGGCCTTTTGTGTAGTTGTGGCAATCGGGGCTGCCTGGAAACAGTTGCCAGCACTCGGGCCATTCTGCAACAAGCGGCCGACCAGTCAAATAATCCAAACATGTCCTGGGAAATGATAGGAACGGCATTAGACGCCGGTGACGCAAACATGACAGCCCTCATTACCTATGTTGGTCAGCATCTGGGCATCGGGTTGGCGAATCTCATTGCTGCATTCAACATACACCACATCTTCATCGCCGGCCGTGTTACCCGTTTTGGCGACACACTACTCCAGGCCATTAAACAGGAAGCTGCCCGCCGCACATTGCCCACCACAGTTGCCGAAACGCACATCCGTTACACAACACTGGGCACAGATATTGTCTTGTTGGGTTGTTCGGCCGTTATCTTGAAACATGAATTAGGGATTGTGTGAATGAATAAGAAAACGATTCGCATTGGGTTGGATATTGGCGGCACTAAAATAGCGGCCGTGGCCACAAATTCACAACAACAACCATTGGCCCAAGCCGTCTATCCAACCAACAGCGCCACCCCAAATGTTTTCATTCATGGTGTGGCAAACGCTATCTCTGACATTCTCTGCCAGGCGGAAGCACACACGGCCGATATTGCCGCCATCGGTGTTGGCATCCCCGGGCAGGTTAACCAACAAACAGGGCACATTCATCAAGCAGTCAATCTTAACCTGGACAATTTCCCGCTGCGGACAGCTTTACAACAGCAATATGATTGTTCGGTTCGCATCGAAAATGATGTGGCGGCGGCCGCTATCGGTGCCTATCATCATCTCCAACAAACAACCCCCACCCTTCACCATATCGCCTATATCGGTATTGGAACCGGTCTAGCGGCCGGTCTTATCCTCAACGGCCGTTTATACCGGGGCGCCAACGGCATGGCCGGTGAAATTGGTCATGTCATGGTCGAACCCGGTGGCGCTTTGTGTAATTGTGGCGCCAGGGGGTGCTTGGAAACGATTGTTGCCGGCCCAGCCATTGCCCGGCAAGCAGCCGAATTCCTACCAGTCCCTATTGCGGCCGATGATGTGTACACGGCCGCGCAAAAAAATGTTCAACAAGCCGTCACCCTGGTACAGCGCGTGACCGCTTTTTTGGCCCAGGCCATTCAATGGCTGATGATGGCCTATGATGTTGAAAAAGTTGTGTTGGGAGGGGGCGTCGCCAACGTCGGCGCCCTCTTTCTCGACCCGATTTTGCAAACGTTTGCTCGCTTACGACACCAATCCCCCCTGGCCCAGGCAATGTTGCCCAATGACAAAATCACATTACTGCCATCAGGGTACAACCCAGGTCTATGGGGAGCGGTGCATTTGGCCGAGCAAGCGGTTTTTATTCCCTAACCAAATGTACCTATACAGCTACCTCTCGACTGTCATACCCGCGAAGGCGGGTATCCATATGTGTGGATTCCTGCCTTCGCAGGAATGACCTGTATAGTGACAACCCAATTAACTGAGGAGAGTAGATTATGAACAAAAGATGGTTTTTACTCATTGTTTTACTGTTTGGTCTGACTTTGGCAGCCTGCGGCGAACGGCCGGAAGCAGCCAGCGAGACCGAAGAAGAAACAACGGCCGCAGAGACAGACACGGCCGAGACCGAAGAAACGGATACCGAAGAAACGGATACCGAAGAAGCTGAAGAAACAGACACGGTCGAATCTGAAGAAGCAGAAGAAGCAGAAGAAAGTGAAGAAGCCGCTGAACCTGAAGCTGAGGCGGCCGCTTCCTTCCTGGACCAGGCCATGGCTGGTGATTTTTCAGGCAGTGAAGTCACCGTCTTTGGCAAATGGACCGAAGCGGAAGGAGAAAACTTTGTCGCCGCCCTGGCGCCCTTTGAAGAAGCGACCGGCATTGATGTCAAGTACGAAGGCGCTTCTGAGTTTGAAACGTTGATTACCGTGCGCGTAGAAGGCGGCGACGCCCCCGACGTGGCCGGATTCCCCCAGCCCGGTTTGATGGCTCAATTCGTCAAAGAAGGCGTCATTCCCGATCATGCCCAATTTCTGGATGTTGATTCACTCAACGAAAATTACAGCGACGCCTGGATCGATCTGGCCACCGTAGACGATCAACTGTCCGGCGTATTTTATCGTGCCAGCACAAAAAGTATTGTCTGGTATCCGGTGGAACCATTTGAAGCAGCCGGTTATGAAGCGCCCCAAACTTGGGATGAAATGCTGGCTTTGAGCGACCGTATTGTGGAAGAACAAGGCGTCACCCCCTGGTGTGTAAGCATGGAACATGGCGGCGTCACCGGCTGGGTAGCCACCGACTGGGTGGAAGATGTGCTGTTACGCACCGCTTCGCCAGAAACATATGACGCCTGGGTGAACCATGAAATTCCGTTTGACGACCCGGCTGTCAAAAATGCGGCCGACATCGTAAGCGACATCTGGTTCAACGAAGATTATGTCTACGGCGGCACAACCGGCATCCTGACCATCTTTGTTGGCGACACCCAAACCCCAATGTTCGAAGACCCGCCCCAATGCTGGTTCCATCGTCAGGCTGGCTGGATTCCTGACTTTTGGCCGGAAGGTACAGCCGCCGGTGTAGACAGCTCTTTCTTCTATCTGCCGCCGATTGATGAAGCATACGGCCGTCCTGTCTTAGGCGGCGGTGATGTTTTCTCCGCCTTCAATGATCGCCCGGAAACGGCCGCGTTCATGGAATATCTGGCCTCCCCCGAAGGCGCCGAAGTGTGGGTGAAAAATGGCGGCTTTATCAGCCCCAACAAAGGCGTTCCCACCGATTGGTATGGCAACTATGTAGACCAAGCGCAGGCTGATATTCTACAAAACGCCACCACATTACGCTTTGACGCCTCTGACCTGATGCCGGCCGAAGTTGGCGCGGGTACATTCTGGAGCGGCATGGTTGAATGGGTTAATGGCGAAGATATTGAAACCGTCTTAGCCGACATCGAAGCCAGTTGGCCCAGCGAAGCGACTGGTATAGAGGGAACTGGCGACAGCGAAGAAGCCGAAGAAGAAAGTGAAGCAATGGCCGAAGCCGGTTCAGCCGGATTCGAGCATATGCAACGCGCGCTGGAAGGCGAATTCGCGGACACAGAAGTCACCATTTTTGGCAAATGGACCGAAGCTGAAGGGGAAAACTTTGTCAATACATTAGCCGGATTTGCTGAAGAAACTGGCATAGACATTAAATATGAAGGCTCCTCTGAATTTGAAACCCTCATCACCGTCCGCGCCGAAGGTGGCGACGCGCCCGACATTGCCGGCTTCCCCCAACCTGGCCTGATGGCTGAATTTGCCAACGAAGGTCAAATTGTCAGCCTAAATGACAAAATCAACACAGACCAATTAGCAGCCAATTACAGCGATGCCTGGATCAACCTGGGCACGGTGGATGACACCTTATACGGCGTCTTTTACCGCGCCAGCACCAAGAGCATTGTCTGGTATCCGGTGGAGCCGTTTGAAGCGGCCGGTTATGAAGCGCCCCAAACCTGGGATGAGATGCTGGCCTTGAGCGACCAAATTGTGGCCGAACAAGGCGTCACCCCCTGGTGTATCAGCATGGAACATGGTGGCGTCACCGGCTGGGTGGCTACCGACTGGGTTGAGGATGTGCTGCTGCGGACTGCTTCCCCCGAAATCTACGACCAATGGGTCAATCATGAAATCCCGTTTAACCATCCAGAAGTATTGGAAGCGGCCGACATCGTTGGCAACATCTTTTTCAATGAAGATTACGTCTACGGCGGTACAACCGGCATCCTGACTATCTTTGTAGGCGACACCCAAACCCCGATGTTTGAAGACCCGCCCCAATGTTGGTTCCATCGTCAAGCGGGCTGGATTCCTGACTTTTGGCCGGAAGGTACGGCCGCGGGCGTAGATAGTTCATTCTTCTACCTGCCGCCAATTGATGAGGAATACGGCCGTCCCGTCCTGGGCGGCGGCGATGTGTTTGCCGCTTTCAGCGACCGTCCTGAAGTATTGGCGGTGTTGGAATATCTGGGTTCTCCCGAATCGGCTCAAGGCTGGATTGAAGCGGGCGGTTTCATTAGCCCCAACAAAGGTGTTCCCACCGATTGGTACGGCAGTTATGTAGACCAGGCTCAGGCCGACATTCTGCAAGGCGCCACCACCCTCCGCTTTGACGCTTCTGACTTGATGCCCGCCGATGTTGGCGCGGGAACATTCTGGAACGGCATGGTAGACTGGGTAAGCGGCACAGATACGGAAACTGTCTTCCAAGCAATTGAAGATAGTTGGCCGGCAGAGTAGATAGTAATTAGTGTGCGGTAATCAGTTTTCAGTGTTCAGTAACGGGACGACCGACTGAACACTGAAAACTGCACACGCTTCATTAAAATCGGATTCAAAAAATGACACAAGTTTCCCACTCGGCCACCGCCCAACAAAAGAACCCAGCCGTTTTAATAGGACGTATTCTGCTCTCTTTGGGCATTGCTATATTGATCTTTCTAGGGCTACGTTGGGCTGTGGCCTTTATGAAAGATAAAGAGGCGCCGGAACAGCTTTTGCTTACGTTGTACGCCCGGTTGGGGTTGGATCAGGCGGCCGTTATCCTGACAGAAAATGGGCTAAATCCGTTTGCCGCTAAGTTGATGATTATGGCCGTCGCCCTCCTTGTCGGTGTGGCTGGCGTCTGGATTCTGTTTTGGGCAGCGAACGATTTAATTGGACAT
>JAAEOP010001303.1 GCA_024223125.1 Chloroflexota bacterium | reverse complement strand
TGACGATGGCTTGTTGGCCCCTACATTGGAACTACGCAAACAGTTGGTGCGTTTGATCCGGCAGCACAATCCCAATGTTGTGGTCTGTGGCGACCCAACAACTGTGTTGTACAGCGGCCGTATCAACCACCCAGACCACCGCGCCGCGGCCACGGCCGCTATTGACGCCATCTTTCCCGCCAGTGAAATGCACCTGCTCTATTCCGAATTTGAAGAAGAAGGCATCACTCCCCATAAGGTCAATTACGTCTACATTAACACTTATACCGACCCCGATTTTTATATAGAAATCACAGACAGCATTGAAACCAAATTGGCCGCCCTGCGCCAACACAAAAGCCAGCTTGGCGATTGGGATCCGGAAGAACGCATCCGCCAGCGAGCCGAACAAATTGGCAAACAGGTAGGGTTACGCTATGCAGAATCTTTCCGCCGCGTCACCCTCAAACCAGTTGAAATTGAAGAGGAAGCGTTGGAGTTGGAAACGGCCGCCGCCACCAGCGAGTAAAGACAATACTGCAAAAGCCGACAAGGAGTTGTATACACGGATAGGGGAAACACGAATAAAACTAAAGAATAATTGTAATCGTTCACTCCCCCAAGGTGCCCGGCACTTATAAACGAGTGTGCTACTCCAGTAGACTTGGTAATGAAATGCCGGGCACCTGAATGGTTCTGAAATATCCAGAGATGCCTCTGCATAACAATCCAGCTGAACTGGGGGCACGACAGCGAGTACGTAAGCGAGATGTGAGTT
>JAAEOP010001302.1 GCA_024223125.1 Chloroflexota bacterium | reverse complement strand
GAGTGAACGGTTACTTGCCTTGAGTTTGACAGAATCTTTTGATTACCGATAATGTATGTAACATTATGAGGTGGCTTATTTGTGCAACGTAAATTAATCACCTTAGTCGGTATTGGCGGTCCGTTGTTATTGCTGTTTATCTGCGTGGCTGCTCTCATCCTGACTGGGATTGCCGGCTGGTGGTTTTGGAGTGAGGACGGCCGGTCACAAATTGTCAGAATTGTCTCTCTGGCCCCATTGAGTACGCCTGATGTGGCCCAGCCAGCAGCAGAGTCCTCGGAGCAGACACGGGCTGAATCGCCTGTTGTAGGAGAGGCTGCTCCCAACCTGGAAGCAGAGGCAAATGCTCAATCGGCCGGAACAGAAACCCAGTCAATCACCACTGAAGAAATAGAAGAGACGTTGGGGTTTGCTATACCCGAGGGTGCTGTTAATTCGGTTACCAATGTCGGGTTGGCTAACCGGTTGATTATCCCCAAACTAAACGTGAATGCCCCAATAGTTTTATCGCCAATAGAG
>JAAEOP010001301.1 GCA_024223125.1 Chloroflexota bacterium | reverse complement strand
CTCTGGGGGACATTGTTAAGGATTAAGTGGTTTTGTAACGTCCAGACAGCGCCAACAGGGCTATTTGTATTTACCGGAATACGATAGTGCCGGGCAATTTCATCCGGCACGCCATGAACCGGTAATTGGCAAACCAATTCTTCTGTTAAGGCTTCATATAAGAGTACCGCACACATTTCTGCCCCGGCCAGTTGGGCTATACTCTCATTCACTTGTTGGTATACTTGCTGAATGTCAGTTAATAAACCAATTGCTTTCGAAATGCTATTTAAGCCCGAAAGTTCTTTAACACGTTGCTGCTCGGCCTGATACAATTGCGCATTCCGAATGGCAACGGCGGCTTGATTAGCAAAAAGCTCTATATTTATCAGCTCGCTCTCAGTAAAGCGGTGCAAAGAGCGGTAGTTAACAAACATTACCCCCACCTTTTCCGGGCCTACGGTGAGGGGAATAGCTACGCATGAAGCTATTTGCTCGTCTGCGGCAAATCGAGTGTCTTTAAATAAGGGATCCATAGAAACATCATTGGCAATATATGGCTGACCACGCATTAATATTTTGAAAACAATATAATCTTCAAAAAACTCTGAACGCTGCGAGGCTCTGGCAGGGTATTGCACGCCAACCATCACCGGCGGGTAATTAAGATCCCCTTTTTTCTCGTCATAACCGTATAAAGTGACAATATCACAGTTAAGGGCATACCGGGTCCCGTCGGCCACCGAATGTAGGGTATTGTCCAGGTCTTCAAGCGTGGTCACTTCTGCCACTACTTTTGCCGTATCCCAGGCTTTACGGACTTCTTCTAACAACCTGGCTTTTTTCAAGGCCAGGGCAGCGTGATTGGCAAACGTCTGGGCACTTCTCTGTTTGTCCTTACTAAAAGTGCGGGGATGTTTGTAATTGACATACAGAATG
>JAAEOP010001300.1 GCA_024223125.1 Chloroflexota bacterium | reverse complement strand
CGCCCCTGTTGTGGTGGCGCGAACTTTGCCTTCCATTACTTATATGGGCCGGGATGTCGATCAAAATTGGCTGATTTATGTGATGAATGCTGATGGGACGGGCGTAACCGCTCTTTCCTCTCAAGGAGGCGACGACACCGGCCCTATCTGGTCTCCCGATGGGCAGAAGCTTGCGTTTGTTTCTCGCCGGGACGGAAACCGGGAAATTTATGTCATGAGCACTGACGGACAAAATATTGCCAACATCACCCGCCACCCGGCCGATGACTGGACTCCGGCCTGGTCGCCGGATGGCACTAAATTGGCCTTTTCTTCATTTCGCCAGGGCAGTTGGGAAATATTTGTCATGGATATGGTTTGTCTCGATGCGCCGGAAACCTGTCCGGATCATTTAACTCAAATCACTACCGACGGTAACGGCAATCTCTCACCGGTTTGGTCACCCGATGCAAGCCGTTTTGCATTTAACAGCAAAGCCAACGACAATTGGGACATTTACACAATGACCATCGACGGGGCTGACATTCGACAGGTAACTACAACACCGGAAAATGATCTCGCTCCGGCCTGGTCGCCGGACGGGGGCCGGCTTGCTTTTGAGTCCAATCGCGAAGGTAACGTGGAGATTTTTGTAGTTGACGTCAATGGTGGCGTAGCTCAAAATATCACTAACCTCCCTCTGGCCGACGATCACGGCCCCACCTGGTCGCCGGATGGATCACAACTTGTTTTTTACTCCAATCGTGAAGGCAATTGGGACATTTTTGTGACAACGGTCGATGGTCAATCTGTTATCAACCTGACCCAAACCCCCACCCGTGATGAACAAACTCCTGCCTGGCGACCGTGATTTT
>JAAEOP010001299.1 GCA_024223125.1 Chloroflexota bacterium | reverse complement strand
GGCCCCTTCAGCCGTACTTATACGGCTATGGCCACTAATGCCCTAAGCAACACGCTGTACCTCTTTGGTGGAAACCACAACGAGACCCACTTCAATGACCTGTGGCACTATGACAATGGAACCTGGAGCCAATTCACCATCACCGGCACCCTACCGACCAGCCGCACCCTGGCCGCCCTGACCTATGTCCCCAGCAACAATCAACTCCTGCTTTTTGGCGGGCAAGCCAGCGATGGTACAATATTAGGCGATTTGTGGGCCTTCGATTTAGCCAGCCAACAATGGACCGAACTCGACCCTGGCGGCGGAGGCGGCGACCCTCCGGCCCGGCTGGCCCATAGCCTGAGTTACGACCCTGGGCTGGGCCAAACGGTGCTGGTCGGTGGGGTGGCCTCTGATGGCTTTACCTTACTTTCAGACACCTGGCACTATGATGGCACCTGGCTTGAAGCCAGCCCAGCTATAACGTTACCAGCCACCGCTTATCATCAGGCAATTTACGATGGTGATGAGATTGTTGTGATCGCTGATGGGGAGGTGTGGAGCTATGAGTAAATTAATACAAGTTGAAACCGTCAATCGTCAATCTAACATCAAAAACGACCCAACCTATCAAGCACCCCGTGTCTCGCACTGCTATCGAGGAATAACCATGAATAATTTGTCAAAATCTGTTTCCATCCTAAAATTGGGTTTTATGTTAACTACGGCCTTTGTGTTGAGCGTAAGTACTTTATTGCTTTTGCCCGCACCGGCTGCCTTAGCTCAAGATCCGATTGCTGAATTTACGGTTAGCTCAGATTCATCGGTCCGAGGAACAGAAAGCTTAACCGTTACTTTTGTTAACAGCTCAACCAGTGCATCCGAATACCACTGGCAATTTGGCGATGGCGGGGTAAGCAGTGCCATCTCGCCGACCCACATCTACAATACACCAGGTCATTACACAGTAACCTTGAGCATCACTACCACTGAAGGTATCACAGCAGTAGAGGAGAAAGCAGCCTATGTGACGGTCAGTCCAGCGCCAAGTGAACCCTTTGAAGATTTAGACAAAGACGGATATGCCGATTTGGTGGTCAGTGGCTATCAAGATGATGCTAGTTGCAACAGCTGCTATCAGGCCGACAGTTACATCTATTGGGG
>JAAEOP010001298.1 GCA_024223125.1 Chloroflexota bacterium | reverse complement strand
TTTGTCAACATTGGCTTGAGCGTTAATCTGGGGGCTATCTCTGGTTCCGACTGGATATTCGCCATCATCTTGACCCTCGTGGCTATTTTGAGCAAGATCATTGGTTGTGGGTTCGGCGGCCGTTTGGGAGGTCTCGGCAACAAGGAATCATTACAGTTAGGCATTGGTATGGTTTCACGGGGCGAAGTGGGTCTAATTGTGGCCGCCTTTGCTGTGGCGCAGGGTGTATTGGGACAAAATGCCTTTTCAATTACAGTATTTATGGTGATTATTGCCACCTTAGTCACTCCACCCATGTTGCGATTTGCTTTTAGAAAAAACGCGCCTCAAGAAAAGACGCAGCCGGTATAGGAGAAGAGGAAACATGTATCACATGATTTTATTAGTCTTAAGCGATCTAGGGGAATGCAACTCTATTCTGGATGCCTGGGAAGAAGTTGGCGTAGGCGGCATTACAATTTTGGAAAGTTCCGGTTTGGGGCGAGCGCGGCAGGCCGGTATACGTGGCGATATACCTTTGATGCCCAGTCTGGCAGATTTTTTTCGCCGTTCTGAAGACCGTCACCGCACCATTTTTACAGTGGTGGATAATGAAGCCCTGGTTGATCAATTGATCGAAGTGACAGAATCAATCATTGGCGATATGGAAGCGCCACATAACGGAGTCATCTTTGTTTGGCCGGTTTCACGGGCGATAGGTGTATCTGGCGGCCAGAGTCGGGCCAAAAAAGAGGGATAAACCTATTGGTGATAAGTTAGCATCAATAACGGCCCAATGCTGCCCGTCCCCTTCCCCAACTTTTACCTCCAAACAGCTACAAACTGCCTATAAACCACCTGCAAATCTGGTTCAAAATAGCTTGACCTACTCTCGTGAAATCCGTTACAATACCAGCCCAAAATCATACTAGGTGTAGTGTACCAATGCAGAATATATTGATTGACACCGATACAGGTGTAGATGATGCAATTGCGATTGCGTGGCTGTTGACGCAGTCTTTTTACGAGACAGATATTATTGGCATCAGTGCCGTAGCCGGTAATACAACGGTGGATAACGCCGCCAATAATGTGATGAGTTTGTTGCACACCTTGCAGCGAACGGATATTCCTGTAGCTGTAGGGGCCGCCAAACCATTTTGCCATCCCCTTGCTAGAGCAAATAAGTTGATACACGGCCCAGATGGGTTGTGGGGCGCCGGCCATTCACATCCTTATGAAGTGAATCTTCTGCCTCATAATGTAGCCCGGTTTTACCGGGAGCTTGTGAACCGGCATCCGGGTTCCACCCTGCTGGCTTTAGGTCCCTTAACCAATTTAGCGCTGGCGGTTAATCAATATCCAGACGTGATGCGGCAGTTTGGGCAAATTGTGATTTTAGGCGGCGCCTGGTCTGAAGGTAGTATGACGCCGGTATCGGATTATAACTTTTGGCAAGACCCGGAAGCAGCCGATGTCGTTTTCTCATCAAGTTTACCTATTATTTTAATGCCACGAGATGCCTTTATACCGTTTACGATGACATTTGCGGATATGCAGGCGTTGGGAGAGGGGGATACGGCCGTGTTAAATCTCCTTTACCCTCCTTTGCGGCGTTACATCAGTATCCAAAATCAATTGGGGGGTGTGGCCGCAGCTACCCTGCCTGATCTGGTGGCGGCCATGGTTGCCGCAGACAAAAACCTGGCTGTATCTAAACCGGCTACTGTACAGATAATGGCCGGCCCCGGCCCGGTTCGGGGACAATCGGTGATTGGTTTTACATTACAAGAGCGTGTATCTATGGCGTTGAATGATAATGACCTAGACAGACTGGCTGATAATGCTTTTAGCGACCCTGATTTTAATTTATTGGCCGAAATGCAAATCATTGCGGCACGGAAACCGGCAAATTGCCAGGTGGTCACAGATATTCAGGTAGAAAAAATGCGAGCATTATTCCTGGATACAATGCTAAAGGATCAAGCTGTTGATGAACGGGCAGAACACACCTTTGCAAGCCGTGATCTTCGATCAGAACCAAGTCTTACTTGAGTATGATCACCGGGCCGGGGCAGCTTTCTTTGCAGATTTGCTACCCATTTCATACCAGATGATGGGAGCTTATTGGGAACAGTGGAAAGCCAAGGTGGGCATGCCTACCAGTTTAAGTGAAGAAAAGTCATTTTGGGTGGGGTTCTGGCAATGGCTTTGTGATGAATTGGGTGTCGTCGGGGAAACACGAGATAAAGTGGCGGCATTTTCTTATGTATCTATTTTACGGCCGTACCCTGATGCCCGTCCGGCCCTGAAAACGGTCCAAGAAGTCGATCTTAAAGTTGGGGTCTTATCTAACTTTTCTTTTGCTTCTTTACACGAAGCCTTGACCCAGGTGAATTTGGGCGATCTGGTGGATGTGGCTATAAGCTCTACGACCATCGGCGTGGCTAAACCGGAAGCGGCCGCTTATCAACATATGACGGAGGCGCTTGGTGTTCCACCTGAAGCATGTCTTTTTTTTGATAATAAATTGTCACACGTAAACGGAGCGCAGGCCGTAGGTATGGCTGCGTATCAGGTAGACCGTAAACGCACAGCACATAACTTTGAGGAAGGGGTGATATGTAATTTAACGGCCGTGTCTCAACTCATCAGGCATATGCAAGTATTGGTCGTAAACGAAGTTGTTTAAGTACGTTCTCCTGACATCCAACCAAACTCCTATTTCATCACGGGTAGAAAATGTTTAACCTTTATGTTAGGGTAGGGCTCTAGCCATTGTAATCAACAATTGATTGCGAAAAGGTTCTTCGTATCCAATGCTTTCATGCAATACCGTCAGCTGCCTTATGTGAAGAAGAGATAACACCAATAGTACACAACCAAAACAGATAGAGATGGCTCATAACCAGATCGTTTTGATTGTCAAAAGGTAGCAGGAGTATGCAAACTATTTATGATGAATTACGCTCCCTTATTCGAGACTTAGGCAAAGATGGCGGGCAAATCAGCCCATCTGTGTATGATACAGCCCAGGTACTTCGTTTTGCCCCTCCGCATGAAGGAGTGGATGCAGCATTTCAGTGGCTTTTATGCCAACAAAAAGCAGATGGTGGTTGGGGTGATCCTCACATTCCGATGGCGCGGGATGTGCCTACTTTAGCAGCTATTTTAGTGATGCATCACTTCCAGGCACACGATTTATTCTTTGCGAAGGCGACAGAGGCCGGTTTGTCCTTCCTCCGACAGCAGGCTAAACAATGGCAGCCGCCGCTTTCCAATGACATCCCGATTGGGATAGAGTTGATACTGCCGCGTTTGCTCCAGGATGCCAGAGACGTTAACCTGGATGTTCCTCATGAATGTTATTTTGCGCTAAAAGAATTAGGGGAACGGCGTAAAAAATTAATTGCCAAAACAAACCCGTTGGCGGGAACAACGCCGGCCCATTCCTGGGAAGCGTGGGGATATTCAGCAAACCAATCCATGCTAGACGAAACAGGGGGAGTCGGTCATAGTCCGGCCGCAACAGCCAATTGGATTTATTTGTCTAAAGACGACATCACCTTAGCAGAGGAGCGTGAAAAAGCAATGTCTTATCTGGCGGCGGCCGCCAAGGCAACAGGCTTTGGTATTCCGGGGGTGGTACCGACGGTTTGGCCGATTCCAGGTGTAGAACAAGCATTTGGTTTGTATAGTTTGCTTATCACCGGTTTGTTAGACCATCCTGCTGTTCGAGATGTGGTGCAAGCGCAACTGAGTGTTCTCACTCAAGAAGTTGGAGCTAATGGGTTTGGTATTAGTAAACATTTTTCACCTGATGGGGACGACACAGCCGTTGCCCTGGCAGTTCTGAGCGCAGCCAATCGCCCGGTTAACATTAGACCATTGGCGCGTTTCCAGGCAGAACATTACTTCTATACTTACCCAAATGAACTTCAGTATTCACTGACAGCTACTGCACACGGTATCTTTGCTTTGAATCAGTTTGGGCATTGTTCGGAATCGCAACAACAATTTTTAATGGAGCAGCAGCAGCCAGACGGCCGTTGGGCAGGCGAAAAATGGCACGCTTCCTGGCTTTACCCCACTCTGGAAATCATCCTGGCGCTGCTGTCTACAGCCAACAAAGCCGTTCTCCGGCATACCGCGGCCGGTTTATTAGCTCAACAAAGAAGCGACGGGGGGTGGGGTCTCAATGGCAAATCTACGCCTACCCAAACTGGTTATGCGTTAATCGCCTTAAATGCTTTGCGCCGTCATGGGTTAGTAAATGGCACGACTGTAAACAAAATGACCATGGGCCACCAATGGCTGCTTAATAATCAGCATACCACACAAGCTGACGACGAGAAGTATTGGATCGGTAAAGAAACATATCGAGAAAAAAGAATTGACCGCATTATAGAGCTTGTGGCCATCTTGAGTGGCTGACCATTAATCTTGCCTTAGGAATGAGATTGGAGATGGGTACAATCTCCAATCTTTAGAGAAAGTTCAAATGATCACAATTGAAGAATTTTTACAGGCGTCACCGGAAGAGGTTGCCAAGATTGCTCCCCAAACAGTTATGTGGGGGGCTGGTGGTACACGCCGAGACATCGTGTTGAACAACATTTCTTTGGAAGATATTCCGCAGATGGCTCTGTTTTCCATGAATAGATTAGCTGACACGGCCGAGATATTATTTAAGCTAGGCGTTCGTAATATTTTGGTCATCACCGTCCATTCCCGCCAATTAGTAGAGAAAGGTAAATATCGTGACTACATTATCAAAGGAACAAAATATGCCATCGGTGAATGTTTGTATCCTCACTATAAAAGACTAAATTGTCGTGCTCATCTGGTGGGTCATAAGGAAGTGCCGGAATTAACGGATATTGCCGCGGAACTTGAAGCAAAAACGGCCGATAACGGCCAAAATAATATCTGGTGGTTAGCCAGTGTTTCTTATGAGTCTGTGTGGGAAAAAACTATTGCTGCCGCTCAAGGGGCAAAAAATCAGGCAGAGGTTATTCGTAACTATTATGGGGCAGACCTGCCTCCGGCAGAACTATTTCTAAGTTATGGGAAGCCATTTATAGAACCGGAGATCTTACCACTTCCCCTGATCGCAGAAACACATTGTTATTGGTATCAGAGGCCAGGTTACCGTTTAACAGAGCAAGAGGTTCGCACTATTTTCTATGACCATGCCTATTTGCGCAACACCTGGATTCCCGACAAAATGGCCCGTTATGCTGAGGTTGATGGTCAACGTGATATTTGGTCTCGTAATGACATTATCGGTTTAGGGCAACGGTTTGGCTCATTTTGGTACCCTTTGCCAGAAGGTGTCCATTGCGCCGAGGAATCATAGAATTGTACCTGTTTTGACCCCCAGATTGACACCATTTCTAAAAACCGTTACCTATTTCCCACGAGATAACGGTTTCTCATCACGCTTTATTCACTTCTTCCCCCCTCTCCTTTGATATAATGCTCATTGTGCAGAGAAAAAAACTTGTTTTCCCTATCTATGCAGCATCATCTAAAATAGGGAATAAGCCACATAACCACAGACATCACATATCTCGCATTGCAAAATAAGCTTATTTTACGGTGTGCAAGCTGGAGAGAAGGGAATCCCCAAAATGAAAGAACAACTAATAAGTGCGATTTCCCCGCCTGAATTTGAGGATGAAGAGCAATCACGGGTAGCTCGTTTGCTAAATGTTATTCTGTGGATGCTAATTGCTGGTATCTTTTTGACGGCCGTATTCGTCTACCCCACCACACTGTTACAAGAAGGTCTCACTTTCTCCACGCGCCTCTTTATGCTGATAATTTTAATTATCATACCAGCCGGAAGTTTATGGTTACGCCGCTTGCTTTTTCAGGGTCGTGTAGAATTGGTTGGTTGGTTGTTATCAAGCATCCTTTTTATTCTGGTAACGGTAAATGTTGCCATTTTTGGCGGTATCCGAACGATTCCTACCACTGCCTACATTCTCGTTATTTTGTTGGCCGGCCTGACGTTAGGTGGCCGGGCAACAGTTATCTTTACTGTTACCAGTCTAATAGCCGTTTCGGTGCTCTATGTAGCTGAAACCACCGGTCTATTACAGTCACCCCTCCGTCCAGCAGAAGCCACGTCCGAAGATATAAGCATTTATATTGTCATGTTCATCATGCTGGGGTCTCTTATTTACTCGGCCGTTAATAACCTGTCTGATGCTTTGGCGCGGGCACGAGAAGGAGAACAGACGGTCGCCGAGGCCAACCGGCAACTACAGCAATTTAATGCAGAGTTGGAAGATCTGGTCGCTGCCCGTACGCAAGCTCTGATCACCAGCGCTGAAATCAGCCGTTTTATTTCTACCATTTTGGACAAAGACCAATTAGTACACGAGGTCGCCAGACAAATTCGAGAAGCCTTTGATTATTACCAGGTGCATCTCTATTTACTAGATGATTCCGCTCAGGTTTTGCAGTTAGCGGCTGGTGATGGCGTGGCCGGCGCCGAGTTGGTAGCCAGACAGCATACGGTTGCGGTGGAACAGGGTTTGGTTGGCCAGGCGGTGCGGTCTAAAGAACCAGTGCTGGCTCCTCTTGTTACCCAGGTTGAAGATTGGCTGCCCAATCCCTTGTTACCGGACACAAAAGCAGAGGTGGCCGTTCCCATTGCCATCGGCAATACAGTTTTAGGGGTTTTAGATATCCAACATAATATTCCTGAAGGTTTAGGCGACAGTGACGCTGACTTGCTACAATCTATTTCGGGACAGGTAGCCATCGCCCTGCAAAATGCCCAACTGCTGGCCGATGTGCAGTCTCGCGCCCAGCAGGAAGCGCTCATCAATGAAGTCGGTCAAAAAATTCAAAGCGCCGTCACCGTAGAAAAAGCGCTGCAAATTGCCGTAAGAGAAGTTGGTCGGGCTACCAAAGCCTCTGAAACCCGTGTTCGTTTAGGAACCGGTAAACTCATTTTGCCTCGAAATGGACACAATAAGACCTTATCTCAGGAGCATGAGGAAGCATGAGAAATTCAACCCCCGATGTGATTGAAGACTTGAATCTGTATGAACGAAATGCAAAAGTTATCGGCGCCATTTCGGCCGTTGTTGCCATTATTATTAGCGTTGTCAGGTTTTTTACCAGTAATCAGTATGTTGGACCGAGTCTTGTAGCTGTGGCAGCCATTATTATCACCGTTGCCGCCATTTTGAACTTTCGCGGCCGGTACATCTATGGCACGCGCCTGTTCTTGGGTACGCTAATGATTTTAGTGCTCTCGCTGGCCTTATTAGTGGAGGGGCCAGGTATTTATTTAGCTATAATCGGGATAGCTATGGGGAGTGGTCTGGTTTTATTAACCCGGCCGCAACACCTGGCTGTGCGTTGGATTATAGTTCTCGTCATTGTTGCTGAAATGACAATATTCATTGATTTGTTTGGCCCTCCTGGACGTTTTGAACTGTCTAATCCCCAAATCATAAACTATATCGTTATTGGTATTGTGATCATATACGGCTTTTTTATTTTACGTCAATTTACCAATTTTAGTTTACGCAGCAAGTTGATTTCGACAACGGTTATTGTCGCCGTTGTCGCCGTTGTGAGCGTCACATTTATTGTGACTGTAACTACCCGCACAGCGCTAGTAGCAGAGGTGGGAGACAACATTCACAACGTGGCCAATGCCCAGGCTTTAGCTATTGGCGAATTACTATCGCGTCAAGTGGGTATTTTAGAAGCGCTGGGGCTTAACCGGGCTGTTACCGATGCCGTAGAAGCCCACAACAACACTTACGGCGAGGGCGCGTCGGAAGAGGAAATTCAGGCGACCATTCAACAACTTGAGGATGAGTGGCACAATGCCAGTTCAACAGACCGTATTGTTTTTAGCATTCTAAATAATTCAACCTCAAACGAACTGGTCAATTTCCGCCGTTCCTTTCCCGACCATACCCAAATGATTTTAACCGATCAATATGGCGCTTTGGTAGCTTCTACAACCAGGGTAGATGACTTTTATTACGGTGGCGAACAATGGTGGCAAGATACCTACTTAAATGGGTTTGGTTCCAAATTTGTGGGTGAACCCAACTATGATCTGGAAACAGACAACATTCTTATAGACGTTGCCGTACCTGTAAGAGCGACAACTTCTTCTGGACGCAATGTCTTTGCTGGTGTATTGCACTCCACCTACAATATAGATGCGGCTCTGACTAACGTGCTAGACCAGGCCCAATTTGGCGAATCTGGCGAAGTAGAGCTTTTGGTAAGCGACAACATTGAACTGCACCGCTTTGAGGATGAGGCGACCGGCAACAGTAAATATGAACTGATTCCAGTGGAAACGGATGAAATCAATATTCTCTCCGACCTGGGCATTTCTGGTGAAACCTATACGATTGATCAAATTCATGGAACCGACAACTTTATTACGCAGCAACCTGTGAACACATTGTCTCATGAACCGCGTATTGACAACCTCGGCTGGCAAATTGTGGCTTTCCAATCAGAAAGTGAGGCCCTAAAGTCTGTGAAGGATCAGCAGCAGACTAATATTTTCCTGGGTTCCATCATTATTATTATTGTTACTATTACGGCCGCTGTAGTTGCCCAATTGTTAACACGACCCATCATCCGCCTGACAGATACGGCCGTGCGTGTTTCAGAAGGAGACCTTGCTGCTCGTGCACCCGTAGAAACAACCGATGAAATTGGTACTTTAGCTATTACCTTTAACCAGATGACCAACCAACTTCAAGGATCTATTGAAGGATTAGAGCAGCGGGTTGATGAACGTACCCGTGCTCTGACAGCCAGTGTTGAAGTCAGTCGCAGTCTATCCACCATCTTAGACCCCAGTGAACTGGTTATTGAAGTGGTAGAACAGGTGCGTACAGCATTTAGTTATTACCATGCCCATATTTTTCTTTTTAGTGAAGATCGTCATTTCCTGGAAATAGTTGGTGGTACCGGAGAAGCGGGCCAGATCATGTTGAGTCGCAAACATACCTTGCCGGCCGGTCAGGGTTTGGTTGGTCAGGCAGCGCTCCACAATAAACCTGTGTTTATTCCTGATGTTTCGCAGTCACCGGATTGGAAATCGAACCCGCTGCTGCCCGACACGAAAGCAGAAATTGCAGTTCCCATTGCCATTGGCGAACAGGTGTTGGGGGTGCTGGATGTGCAGCATGATGTAACCGGTGGTCTGACAGACGAAGACGTACAATTATTACAAGCTATTTCATATCAGGTAGCTATTGCTCTTCAAAATGCCCAATCATTTGACAGAGCCAGAAAACAGGCGGAACGGGAAGCAACGCTCAATGCAATCAATCAGAGGATTCTGAAAGCGACATCAGTTGATGCTGTGTTGAAAATTGCGACAGAGGAGTTGGGGCGTGCTCTAGGTGGTCAAAAAAACCGGATTGAGTTGGTGAACCCAAGTCGGGCAACAGAGGGTAACGGCCATGGAGCATAATGGAGAATGAATTGAGGGAAAAGCTATGATTGATCAACTGAAAAAATTCTTCGCCGCACCAACCTTTGCTGACGAGGCAGATAACCGGACAGCTAACCTGTTAAATACTGTCACCTGGGTTTATTTAGGTTTGGTCATACTGGGTTTCATAACTGGACTTTCCTTATTTGCAAGTAAAGCAAGTTCAGATACCATAATCTTTACATTTGCCATTCGGGTGGTCCCGTTTTTGACAGCCAATATTCTAGGCCAGATTCTCATGCGGCTGGGACGTGTGCGAGCAGCCAGTTATGTGTTTGTAGGGCTGTTATGGCTGGGGCATACAGCCTCTATGTTTGTCAATGGCGGCATTGGTTCAACCGCTTTTGCTTTCTATTTTCTCACCGTTTTTCTGGCCGGATTATTTCTCGATTCGCGAGGTATTTTTATTACCCTGATTTTCTCAATTGGCGCCGGTGGTTTGGCCCTCGCCGCAGAAAACCGGGGTGCACTCCTTACGTCCGCTGCAGGAGAAGGGTCGGCGACAGTTGATTATATTACCCTGTCATTTGGGTTCACAATTACAGCGGTTGTTTTGTATCTGTTTATGAAGGAATTGGGTGCGGCCATTCAAAAAGCACAAACAGCAAATGTAGCTTTGCAAGAAGCGAGTAAACTTCTTGAGGAACGTGTTGCTGACCGAACCCGAGACCTGGAATTGGCGGCCGAAGTAGGGCGCAATTTATCCCGCGTTTACAATCTGGAAGAATTGCTGCGACAGGCGACAGAAAATATTCGTTCTCGTTTTGATTTATATTACACTCAGATTTACCTGGTTGATGCCGCAGGAAGTGAGTTGCTGTTGCGGGCAGGCACAGGCGACGTAGGGCAGAAATTACTGGTACGGGGCCATCGGCTGCCGCTCAATGCCGGCTCTATTAACGGTGCGGCGGCTGTCAATCGGGAAGCCGTTATTGTGGCCGATACAGAAAGTAGCCCCTTTTTCCGTTCCAACCCACTCTTGCCGGATACCCGTTCGGAAATGGCAGTTCCCTTGATTGTTAGCGAGAAGATCGTGGGGGTGATTGACTTGCAAAGCACCCGGTCGCAGGCACTATCTGAAGAAAATCTTGTTGCTTTTGAGATTTTGGCCGGGCAGCTGGCTACAGCTATTGAAAACGCCCGTCTTATTCGAGATACGAACCAGGTCCGAAAGGAGCTGGAGACTCGCGTTCGCCAGGATGTTCGTCAGGCCTGGACACAATATCTGGACGGGATTGAACACGGTGAACGCATCGGTTTTCGTTTTGATGAGAATGAAGTGTCGGCCGTTACCGGCCCGCCGGTTGAAATTAGTGACAACGGCCGTCAACTCAGTATACCTATTACGCTGGCTGGCGAACCTGTTGGCGTCATTGAGTTTGAAGGAACCGATATACCAACCTGGTCTGATAATGATCTGGAATTGGTTGATTCTGTAGCTAATCAGATCAGCCAGCAGCTAGAAAATTTGCGTCTACTAGACGAAGCGGAACGGTATCGGCAAGAGGCAGAAGAAGCGACCCATCGCCTGATTCGTGAAGGTTGGGACGATTTTCAACAACGTGATCAGGAAGCGGGTTTTGTTTATGATCAGGTAAATGTGAAGCCTTTTTCAGAAACAGATGCTGATGCGGAAGGTGAAACGTCAATGGTTCCTTTAGCAATACAAGGCGAGCCAATTGGACGATTAGAAATCGCTGGCGTTGAGATGAAAAGGGAACAGAACAGCGCTTTCTTAACGGCCGTGGCCGCCCGTCTCAGCGCCCATATTGAAAACCTGCGCCTTAACCAACAAACTGAAACCGCCCTGGCTGAAGCCCAACGACGCAGTGAAGAGTTAGACACACTCAACACTATGGGGGCTGCCTTTACCACCGCCCATGATCTGGAAGAAATCTTAAACAGTATTTACCAGTATAGTTCCCAACTTATTCCCCAATCAATCGATCTCTATGTGGCTTTATATGACGAAGCGGCCGATGAAATAGCTATTTACCTGTTCTACAATCCGAATGAAGAAACGCCGGCCGGGGAACTACAATCTGTCATTCGCCGCCAGAGCGGCAACGGTATTACCGAATACATATTGCGTTCCCGTAAACCCCTCCTGATTAATGGGGATATATCCCCTGTGGCGGAAGAATTGGGTTTTGACGCTATTGGCGCCAAATCGCAATCATGGCTGGGGGTTCCTATGATTATTGGTGAGCGAGCGCTGGGAGTTATTGCCATTCAAAGTTTTGAAACGGCCGATTTATATCATGAACATCATCTGGATTTGTTAACGGCCGTTGCTAGCAGCGCCGCCATCTCTCTGGATAACATTCGTTTACTCATGCAAGTACAAGGACGCGCCCGTCAGGAACAAATTCTGCGTGAAGTAACTGCTCACGTCCATGCGGCGATTGATGCTGAGGCGATTATGCGTACAGCTGCCCAGGAAATCAATCGTCAGCTTGGCCTAGAAACATTTGTTTACTTGGATAACCAACAAGAACCCGAAGCGTCATCCGTGAATGGAGACAATGGCCATGACTCATCTACATCAAATTAATCATACCCTGATTGGAGAACCAAAATGACAGAACCAATCATCCATGAAAATTCAATATCTGCCAAAATATCAAATCGCTTTCAATTTTTAGGCAATTTGACAAAACCTCATAACTCCGTCACAGATTCAGCAGAAAGGCAAAAAGTGCGTTTCCTGGCTACTATTCTGTTGGCCTTAGCTATTCTAACGTCCATTAACCTTCCAGAAAGGCTAATATCTGGCTCCGCCTATGAAGACTCCGCTTTATTTATCGTATTCATTGTATTTTGTACAGCCTTATTTATCGAATATGGTCTATGCCGCACCAGGCATTACAAATATGCGCCAGTGTTAGCTGTTATTACGCTAACAGCTCTTATTTACAGTTCATTTTTCTTAGGAGGAGATTATTCTAATAATAGTTTATTATGGCTTGTTGCGATTCTAGTTTTCGCTAGTACTATCTTATCTTTGCGCGAAATGTTCATTTATACAGTCGGTAACATCTTATTTATTGTTCTTTGCACTATCCTGATTCCTGATCTAAGCTTTAGTGTTGTTTCTACCGCTGTAGTTCTTCTTTTCATTTCCACTACTTTTCTGCTGGTGCAAATTCAATATAGAACCATCCTTGAACGAATTCGACAAGAACAATTGACAAAAGCCAACGCAGAGCTAAATATCCTCAGCCAATCATTAGAGAAACGGGTGCAAGATCGAACACAAGACCTGGCTTTGGCTGGTGAGGTAGGTCGTGCTATTTCTCAAATTCGCGATATTAATGCACTGTTAACTAAGGCAGTTACTCTTATTCAAGAACACTTTAATTTATATTACACGCAAATTTATCTTGCCGATGAAACCCAAGAAAAACTCATCTTGCGTGCTGGTACAGGTGAAATAGGACAATCACTGTTGGCTCAAGGGCATATGCTGTTTATTGATGGAAGCTCTATCAACGGCCGTGTCGCCGCTCGTAAAGAAGCCGTTATTGTAGCTGACACTGAAAACAGCGACATTTTCCACCCCAACCCATTATTGCCAGAAACCAGGTCTGAAATGGCTGTGCCGCTTATTATTCAAGACAATGTTGTAGGGGTTATTGACTTACAAAGCAACCAGGCAAATGCTTTAAGTGAAGACAATTTGCCAACTTTTACAGCCCTTGCCGGACAATTAGCCGTAGCAATTAATAATGCAACCCTTTTAACCGAGATGGAAAACACCACAACTTTTCTCGATTCGGTGATTGAAAATCTACCGGTGATGCTTTTTGTAAAAGAGGCATCTGACCTCCGTTTTGTCCGTTGGAATAAGGTTGGATCAGAATTGACTGGCTTTTCAAAAGAAGAACTCGTTGGCAAAAACGATTTTGACTTCTTCCCAGAGGAAGAAGCAATCCAACTTACAAATAAAGATCGAGAGATATTAGCCGGTGGCAAATTAGTTGATATTCCCGAAGAGCCGCTACACACAGCCCATCAAGGCATGCGTCTGTTACACACAATTAAGGTACCCATTTTTGATGCATTGGGAAATCCAAGATATTTAATGGGGATTTCTGAAGACATTACTGAACGGAAACAAATGGAACGCCAACTGGAGGAACGTATCCGGCAGTCGAATTTTCTCAATGACATGGGCCGTAAGGCGAATGAAAGGCTGCCTTTGCCACAATTTTTAGAATGGGTTGCCGGGCGTATACCTCAGGCCATGAGCTACCCTGACTCTTGTGTTGTCGCTTTTACTCTGGGCGCTGAGGTTTATGGTCAGACCGAAGCTATGGAGTTAAGCCGTCATTTCATTGAGGAATTACAAGCACGCGGGGAACGAGTCGGCCGAATTTATGTTGCTTACACTGATAAAAACTACACCTTTGGCAACGCAGAAAGCGCCTTGATGGGCGGTATAAGCCGCCGTGTTAGCAGTTATATAGAATTACAATATTTGTTGACCCAACTACAAACACAGGCGGAAGATTTGCAGAAAATTGTGTCCATCAGCATGGCCGTTGCTACCATCCACAATCCTCGCCAATTACTCCGAGAAGTGGCTGGCCTGATCCAATCTCGTTTTGGTTTGCATCAAGTTACCCTTTTCCTGCTTGAAGAGAACGACCTGGTCTTGAGAGCTGCCCCAGGTGAGATGGGACAACAGTTGATCAGCCAGAGGCTGCGTATTCCTCTCTCCACACAAAACTCCCTGGTGGCACAGGTTGCCCAGAATCGCCAGGGAATTATTGTCAACGACGTTACGGCCGAAGCCAACTTTATGGCTCATCTCTTGCTGCCAGGAACACGTTCCGAATTGGTGACGCCTCTGCTGATTGGTGATGAGGTTTTGGGGGTACTTGATGTGGAATCTGATGAGGCCGACCATTTTTCAAGAGCAGATTTGAACGTTTTCACCACCCTGGCGGCTCAGATTGCCGTGACTTTGCAGAATGCCCGCCAATATGAACAAACACAGACAGCGCTAGAAAAAGTCAGTTCGTTGCAGCGGGTTGTTACCGGCGAAGACTGGCAGGCCTTTTTTGCGGCCAAGAAACGTCCTGTTCAAGGATATGTAGCTAACCAGGAAGAGGTACAAATCATTGAACATGCCTTTGAGAATGGTGATGAGGAACGGTCGTCGGCTACTTTAGCTGAATATATATCTGACGAAGAGACTTTTATGACGCCTATAGGTATACGCGGCTCCCAAATTGGGGGGGTGGGCGTGCGCCCAGACGCCCATAAGACTTTATCTGACGAAGATAAAGCACTGCTGGCCGCTATCTCACAACAAGTGGCTGAAGCCTTAGAACGCGCCCGTTTATTTGAAGAAACAGAAATCGCCCGCCAGGAACTTAATCAACGCGCCGAAGAATTAGCTGTGATTAACCAGGTGGCTAGCACTGTATCGCAGCAACTTGAAATGAACCAGTTGTTCACGGCCGTTCACGAACAAATACAACGTGCCATTATCAACGATACTTTTTTTGTGGCTATATATAATGCGGCCGCCAATCATTTTGACTTCCCCTACTATTATGATCATGGCCGACAAACTGATATGGAACCGCTAGCCGCCAACCCAGAGTACGAAACAACCCAGGTTTTTACTAACGGCGAACCGATTGTTATAAATTTTGCGCCAGAACAATACCGGAAAACACAAATAGAAATGGACAAAATATTACTAGACAAAGGTAAATTACCAACCGGGATGCTCTTTACGCCCTTGCAAATCGGTTCGCAAAATATCGGCGTCATTTCCGTCCAAAATTACCAATTTCATGATTACACTGAATCAGACATTGCCTTATTAGGCGGCATTGCCAACCATGTGGCGGTCGCATTAGAAAACGCACGCCTGTTTATGGAAACGGAACGCCGGGCAGAACAAGAGCAAATTTTGCGGCAAGTTTCTGAACAGGTTTATAGCGCTGTAGATGCCGAATCAGTATTGAAAACGGCCGTGAAAGAAGTCGGCCGTGTGCTGGATCTGGAAGCCTTTGTTTATTTACATGATGTCGATAGCGTCGCCAAATCTTAAGCAAATTTTATGGAGAAATACCCTATGTTAATCAAATTTCTCAAATTCACCGCCCTGGTTGGTATATTGACAATTATAGTTGGGTGCAGTACAGCTACAGAACAAACGCCTGCTCAAACGACAACCACATCAGCAACAGGCACAATAACCCTGGCCGATATTTCTGGCAACCCAACACAGACCATTGAGGAATTCCAGCCATTGGCTGATTATCTGGCTGCCAATCTGGGCGGCTTTGGCATCAGCGTAGGCCGGGTGAAGGTTGCCCCAGATCTGGAAACGATGAGTCAATTATTAGCTTCCGGGGAAGTAGACCTGTACTTCGACAGCCCATATCCAGCTATGTATGTCAGCGATATTAGCGGAGCTCAACTTGCTTTGCGACGTTGGAAGGGCGGTGTTGCTGAATACAATTCAACTATCTTTTCTTTGTCCGAAAGCGGCTTCACTTCACTTTCCGACCTTGAAGGCCAGATGGTTGGATTTGAGGAGCCGTTTTCTACCTCGGGCTATTTCCTGCCGACTGCATATTTACTGAACACTGATTTGAATTTAGTAGAGAAATCTGGCGCTGAAGCTGTCGTCGCCGAGGATGAGGTAGGTTATGTTTTTACCGAGGATAATGAGAATACTATTCGGTGGGTTATCAACGGTAAAATAGACGCCGGGGCTGTTAGTTCAAGTGACTTCACAGAAATTCCAGATGATTTCCGATCGACATTGACCATTTTATCTGATATAGAAGCAGTGCCTCGGCATGTGATGTTAATCGGCCCCAATATGGATCCAGCATTGAAAGAGGCCATTATGGCGCTGCTTATTAACATGAATGGTACGACTGAAGGCCAAAAGATACTTGAAATATTTGAGGAGACAGCGCAGTTTGATACGTTTCCCACTGAAGATTCTCTGACTCGTATGCAGGAACTGTACGGCTTGGTTCAGGGGAGGTATGTTTAATGTCCCGATTAAAGTGGCGAAGTTGGTCGTTGGTTACCAAATTAACCCTGGTTATGGTACTCATGATCGTTATCACCGTGGCCAGTACCACCCTGTTTTCGATTCGACGCGAGCAACAGAGCTTTCGCACTGAATTGCAGCAACAAGCTGGATTGCTACTCCTGTTGGAATCAGGCGCCGTGGCTGATCCATTGCATAACCTGGATGTGGCTTCACTACAAGAACTAATGGCAGAGTTGGTTACTGAGGAGATTGTCATATCTGCTCGTGTTTATGATGAAACAGGCATAATTATCGCGGATGCTTTTGAATCGGCGCTGACGTTTGGTTTAGATAGCGATCCCTTTGGGCAAAGATTAGTCGAGAGTAATGCAGCCGTTTACGAGTGGCAACCCGACCATTTGTTAGCCGGGCGGGTCATAATTGTTGGCAATCGGCCGCTAGGCGCGGTGAGCGTAGGATTGTCTACAGCGCCCTTAGAAGCCAAGTTAACGGCAATTCGTAATCAGGGTTTTGGCGTAGCGTTGGCAACGGCCGTTGTTGGGTCGCTGCTGGTGTTGTTCTTTAGCCGGTCTATTACAAATCCCCTGCACGAGTTGGTGCGGGCAGCCAGGAGTATTGCTGAGGGTAATCTGGAGTACAAGATTAACGTAACCACAGGCGACGAACTGGCCACACTGGCCAATACCTTCAACAGCATGACTGCCCAACTGAGCAATTCGATCAGTAGTCTGGAGCAGCGTGTGGCTGATCGCACTCAGGCCCTGGCTACCAGCGCCGAAGTCAGCCGCCATCTATCCACCATCCTAGACCTGGACGAACTGGTGGCTGAAGTTGTGGCCGGGGTACGCGATGCCTTCCAATATTATCATGTGCAAATTTATCTATTTGACGCCCAGAAAGAAGATCTGGCGCTGGCTGGCAGTACTGGTACTGGCGAAGCCGGGCGACAAATGCTGGCAGCCGGTTATAAAATACATAAAGATCGCGGGTTTGTAGGGCGGGCCGCTTCAACCAATCAGGTCATTTTGATTCCTGATGTGTCACAAGATGAAATATGGCTATTTAATGATCTATTGCCAGATACGAAGTCAGAAATTGCTATACCGATTGCCGTCGGTAATGATGTCATCGGTGTGCTGGATGTGCAGCATGATGTGGTGAATGGACTGGATGAAGAAAGCGCTAAACTATTACAATCCATTGCCCACCAAGTAGCAATTGCCATTCAGAATGCCCGCCAGGTAGCCCAGACAGAAGCCGCGCTGGCCGAAACAGACCGGCTGTTTACTCTGGCAGAAGAACAGGCGCAGCGATTGGTAGCACTCAATGAATTAAGCGCCTCATTCCACGCGGCAAAAGACAGTGATGAAGTTTACAGCATCGCTTGCAGCCAGATCTCGAATATTATTGCTGGCGACCGCGTTTCAATTGCTTTGACGGACACATCTGGCGAAACTTTTGAAATATTAGCTCTCGGTGGTGAGGAAGGACACATTTCCATTGATACCCAGCTTCCCCTGGCAGACACAGCAGTCGGCAAGACAATCCGCGAAAATCGTCTTATCCGTTTGCCTCTGGATATGCCCTTGTCTGATTTTGTGGACACGCGCAAGTCTATGGCCGATGGGATGCAAAGCGTCATGACAGCCCCATTGGTTGCCGGTGGCGAGGTGTTTGGATCGTTGAATGTTGGCAGTAAACGGCCGTATGCCTTCCAAGACACTGACATCAATTTTATCCGCCAGATTGTGACCTTGTTGGCCACGACGATTGAAAGCCATCGTTTGGGTGATCAGGCGCATCTACTGGCCTCCATTGTAGAAAATCATCCTGACTTCATCGGCGTCGGTTCATTAGAAGGCCATGCCCTTTATGTGAATCCATCTGGGTTGCGGATGATGGGCTTGCCCCTCGATACAGATACCACCCAAATGGTAGCCAGCGATTTTTTCTTGGATAAAGATGCTGATATATTGACCCATGAAGCGATTCCCAATGCTCTGGAAAATGGTAGTTGGGCCTCAGAAGCCGGCTTGGTGACAACGAACGGGCCAACCGTACCTGTTGAAGAAACTGTCGGTATTAACTATGACGCCAACAACCAACCTGTTAGCTTCAGCATCACCATGCGCGACATTACAGAACGCAAGCAGACAGAGGAAATAATTCGCCAAAGTGAACAAACTGCCCGTGATTTCCAGGAAAAATTAACCAGATTGCATGAAATCTCTGTTGAACTTTCAGAACAAGAAGATCTAAACGATGTTTTCCTTAAAGCGATTGAATTGGGCCGCAATAAGTTAGACTTTGATCGCCTCGGTTTGTGGTTGTTTGATGAGACAGTAAGCAGGATGCGCGGGACTTATGGCACAGATGGAGAAGGGAATGTATGTGATGAATCCCATTTGCAAACGCGCATTGCCGACAACCCCTGGATTGTGCCTGTTTTGGAAAGTAAAGAACGCCGCCAGGTACTCGCTGATACAGATTTGGTTTATGACGACCAGACTGTAGGGAGCGGCTGGCACATTATGACTATTTTGCAACAGGAAGACCTCCCCATTGGCTGGCTGACGGCTGATAACTTGATTAACCAACGGCCGTTGCAATCGTATGAACCGGAATTGATGTCCCTGTTTACGGCTACATTAGCCAGCGTCATTGTCGACAAGCGCGCCGAAGCAGCTTTAGCCAAACAGGCAGCCGAATTACAGGCTGTGGCCGAGATCAGCCAGATCGCCACCACCATTCTGAATCAAAACGAACTATTACAACGAGTGACTGACCTGACAAAAGAACAATTCAATTTGTACCATGCCCACATTTATCTGCTGAGTCAGGATAAGCAAAATCTATTCCTGGCGGCCGGGGCAGGCGAGGTTGGGCAAAAAATGCTGACCGAAAGCCACAAAATACCCTTACGGCAACAACGTTCTTTGGTGGCCCGTGCGGCTCGTTCACACCAGGGCGTCATCACCAATGATGTGCAGGCTGAAGCTGGCTTCTTACCCAACCCCCACTTACCTGATACACGATCAGAATTAGCTACGCCCCTGATTGCCGGGGAAGAAGTATTGGGCGTTTTGGATATTCAAGCCAGTAAGGTTAATTATTTCAGCGAAAATGATATTAATATTCAAACCACACTAGCCGGGCAAATTGCCACAGCTTTACAAAATGCTAACCAATACCAGCGCGCCCAAGAGGCGTTAGAAAAATTAACTCGGATGCAGCAGATGTTGAGCCATAAGGGTTGGGAAATGTTCTTAACCAGCCGGGAAAAACCGCTGCAAGGATATTTATATGATCAACATAAACTGCAACCAATCCAGAGCAATGGTCCGGCCGTATCTCCAGACGACCCAGAATTAGATGAGAGTACGGGGGTGGAACAGATTGTTGATGACACGGCCGTCCTTTCACCATTAACCATCGCCGGTTCTACCATTGGCACTTTAGGTGTCCGTGACCCCTCCGGCAAGCCCGTTCCGCCACACAAACAACGTTTGCTTACCTCCATATCACAACAAGTTGCCGAAGCATTAGAACGCGCCAGATTATTTGAAGAAACCGAAATTGCCCGTGGCCGAACAGAACAAGCCCTATCTGAAACCCAAAGGCGTGCCGCCGAACTAGCCACCATTAACGTGATTAATGAAGTAGCCAGTTCTCAGTTAGACCTCTCAGCTTTGTTGAACTCAGTTGGCTCTCAACTACACGATACACTTGATGCTCAATCGCTTTACATTGCCCTTTATGACGAAGCGACGGACACAATATCATTCCCCTACTATGTGGACATAGTGGAAGGGGCGAGAAAGGTAGCGCCGACACAGTTAGGTAGTGGTGAAGGGGGTTTCACGGCCCAAATTATAGAATCTAAACGGCCGTTGCTGGTAAACGCATTTACACAGGAAGCGATTGTCCAAAAAGGTGGGCAAGTGCTCGGGTCCGGACGCATGACAGACACTTATTTAGGCGTACCAATGATCCTGGGTAATACGCTTCTGGGGGTAATTGGTGCAAATGCCTTCAGGGAAGTGCGGGTTTACAACGAACAAGACCAAAATCTGTTGATGACGCTGGTCGCACCCATTGCAGTCTCTATTGTGAATGCCCAACAATTTGAAAGAACCCGACGTCAGGCAGAACGGGAACGGATTGTTAATGAAATTACACAAAAGATTCAAAGTACTATTAGCGTGGAAAAGGCATTGCAAACGGCCGTTCAGGAACTAGGCGATGCGTTAAGCGCTCGGCACACAACTGTAGAACTGACCTTGCCCTCCGCAAAAACTGAAAATGGTGATTCTCGGAGGAAAGAATAATGAAAGAACCATCCGAACAATACCAATCGCTACAAATAGCTTACGAAATTGCCATGTCCATCGGCGCCAGCCTGGATATGGACGAGATGCTAAAAGCCAGTCTGCGAACTTTCCTAAAAAAGCTCAACTGTGTAGCTGCCAGCGTCTACCAGGTCCATACCGCTGAAAACGACGAACCGTACCGCCTGACCCCGCTTTATCATATTCCCCGTCGTCTGGAACGGAATAAAACCTATCAGGCTGCCACTGCTCTGATTCCATCTTCCTTAAGCCAGCCGGAAAAACCAGCCTTCTTACGCACTTTGCCCTTGCAAGGGCAAAGCGCTGAGGGCAACTTCTACCATATCCTGGAACTGACAAACTTTGGTTTACTCATCCTGGTTAAAAATAAGCAGCCCATTCCCCAGGAACAGTTACAGGCGCTAAAACCATTGCAAGATAAACTGGCTACAGTTTGCAATGCTTGCCTGGTACAACAAACGTCCCAAGTTGTAGAATTATACCGCCGCGCCTTTGATAACATTGAAGATGGCTATTATGAAGTAGATTTACAGGGTAACATCACCTTCTACAACAAGGGGTTGTCCAATGTTTTGGGCTATCCTGAAGAAGAACTACTGGGCCTGAACAACCGTGATTACACTGACGAGGATAATGCCCGGAAGATATATGAAGCATACAATAAAGTCTACGATACCGGTAAACCCACCAACGCCTTCCTCATGGAAACATTCCGCAAAGACGGCGCCCCCAAAATCATGGAAACATCCATTGCCCTGATGCATGATGAAAATGGGGAGCCAGTTGGTTTTAGAGGGATTGCCCGTGATGTTACGAACTTCATTCAAGAAAGAAGAATTGCCGAAGAAAAATATCGTGAGATTCTGGAAAACATTAACGATGGTTTTTATGAGGTAGACTTGGAAGGCAGTATCACCTTCGCTAACGACCAGTGTGCCCACATTCTTGATTATTCTACCGATAAAATGATGGGGCTTAACTTCCGAGATCATATGACCGCTGAAACGGCCGATCGGGTGTTCATGACCTTCAACAAAGTTTTTCAGACAGGGGAACCGATTAATGGATTTGTTTACCCTGTTTTAACTCAGGATGGTTCAGCACGGTTTGTAGAAGTCTCTACGGCATTGGCCAAAGATGTCAGGAACGAGCCTATAGGGTTTCGTGGTGTTCTCCGCGATGTGACGGAACGTATACGAGCCGAAGGAGTGCTGCGAGAATCCGAAGTCAGGTATCGTACCATTTTAGAAAGTATCGAAGATGGCTACTACGAAACAAACCTGGAAGGTGATTTTACCTTTTTGAATAATCAGCTTGGCGAGGTGATTGGCTATCCACCGCAAGAACTGCTGGGTATGAATTATAAAGATTACACCACACCAGAAGTTGCGGAAAAGGTGTTGGCTACGTTTAATAAGGTGGTTGAATCGGGTGAACCGGTAAGAGAGTTTGTATGGGAAGCTGTCGGTCAGGATGGTAGAACCCGCCATCTGGAAACCTATGTGCTGCCCCGTTATGACGCCGAAAATAATATTATTGGTTTTCGGGGCGTCGGCCGGGATGTAACGCCGCGTATTCAGGCTGAGGAAGCTTTAGCCGAAGTGTTGGTTGACCAGGAGCAGATTGCTTCACGGTTGGGCACGGTAGCTCAGGTTAGCACGGCCGTTTCCACCATTCTTGATCCCCAGGAAATGATCCAAGCCGTGGTAGACCTGGTAAAAGAAAGCTTCAATCTCTATCATGCCCACATTTACCTTCTCAACGAAGCAGAAGACACCTTGACTTTGGCTGCCGGCGCTAGCAAGATTGGCCGCCAAATGGTGGCCGAAGGGCGTGACATTTCTCTCTCTCAAGAACAATCATTGGTAGCCCGGGCTGCTCGCGGCCGTTCTGGCGTCATTGTCAACGATGTACGGGCTGAAACAGGCTTCTTGCCCAATCCCCATCTGCCGCAGACGCGGGCCGAAATGGCCGTGCCGATGTTGGTGGGGGGACAGGTGTTGGGCGTACTGGATATTCAGGCCAATACAACCGACCGCTTCACGCAGCGGGATGTCATAATTCAAACCACATTGGCTTCGCAGATTGCTGTAGCGCTGCAAAACACGCGCCTATTTGCTCAGGTACAGCAGCGAGCCGCTGAACTGGAAGAAGCAACAGCAATCTTACAAGAACACGAAGAAGACCTGACCAGCCTGTTAGAATTTTCACCCGAAGCCATTGGGGTGGTCAACACCCAAACTGGCTTGTTTGAACGTCCCAATGTCCATGCGGAACGTTTGTATGGCCTGCCCCGTAAGGAGTTAGTCAAAGTTGGTCTGGCCGAGATGAGTCCTGAATTTCAGCCTGACGGCCGTCCTTCGGCCGAAAAAGCAATGGAAAAAATTGGCGCTGCTTTGTCTGGCGAGTTTCCGGTTTTTGAATGGACCCATTGCAACGCGGCCGGTGATGAGATTCCCTGCGAAGTGCGTCTGGCCGGGCTGCCCGGCGACCGTAATCATCTGGTGCGCTTTAGTGTTATTGATATTTCTGACCGCAAAGAAGCAGAAGCCCAAATGCAATTACAAGATATGGCTCTCAACTCCGCTGCCAATAGTATAACCATTACTGACCGGCAGGGGACTATCTTGTGGGTTAATGATGCCTTTTCTCAATTAACGCAATTCAGTAAAGAGGACGCGATTGGTGAAAACCCGCGCGTTCTCAAATCAGAGCGGCAAGATAAATCGTTTTATAAAGAGATGTGGGTAACGATTCTGAATGGTGATGTCTGGCGTGGTGAAATCGTCAATCGGCGTAAAGATGGTTCACTATATACAGAAGAGATGACGATTACTCCTGTGCGAATGACAGGAGAAGAGATTACGCATTTTATTGCCATGAAACAAGATATTTCAGAACGTATTCAGGCCGCTAAAGCGTTAGAAACAGCTTTGTATGAATCGGAACGGCTGTATGAAATGAGTACGAAGCTAAATGTTACGACCAGTGTCCAAGATATTTTGGAAGATGTTTTGCTGCCGGCGCTGGGCAAAGATCCAAGTTTTGCGGCGTTGTTAACTGTGGAAACGGAAAACGGCCGTCCTCTATGGGCTGAAATCGCAGCCGACTGGTACAAAAATGATAGACCTGATACTGATTTTTCTGTGGGTACGCGGATGTATCTACCCAATTTCCCTGGTGCAGATAGATGGATTGATAACCCCGATGAAGTCATAATGATTGGTAATGTAGATGCGGATGAGACAATAGACCCGTCTATAGAAATGATGCTGCAAATGGGTGACTTCAAAGCATCTGTGACTATGCCCTTATTTACACAAGGGAAATGGGTGGGGTTTGCCTCTATCAGTTGGGATGCTCCCCGTCAATTTACAGAGGGCAACCGGCGAATCTACCAAGCGCTTGCTGAACAAACGGCCGTCATCTTCAACAATCAGATTCTTTTTGATCAAACCCAAAAGCGAGCGGCCGAATTGGAGACGGTGACCCAGATATCCTCTGTTATCTCCGATATTTTGGATGAAAACGAACTGCTGCAAACAACGGTTGATCTCATCAATGATAAGTTCAATGTGTATTTTACAGGCATCTATTTATTGGATAAGACTGGGTCTTCATTGAGTCTGAACAGTGGTTCTGGTGAGGCTGGCCGACAAATGGTTGCTCAAGGTGGTGCAATTCCTTTGGACAACCCAGAGTCACACATTGCTCTGACAGTGCGCGAGCAAAAGGGCATCATTATTCCTGACCGACAGGCCATCCCCGGCCACAAACCCAATCCCTTGCTACCGAATGCCCGGTCTCAAGTAACAGTTCCTATCTTCTCTGGGGAAACAACGATAGGCGTCTTGGATGTACAGTGTGAAAATATAAGCCGTTTTGGCAAGACCGATCTACGAGTAATGAGCGTCTTGATGCCCCAGATCGTGACAGCCCTCAATAACGCCCGCTCTTTTACCCGTTCTGAAAAAGCAATGCAAGAGTTGGAGGACATCACTCGTCAACTACGGCGTGAAGGTTGGGAATCTTATCTGGAAACCAGTTTTGCTGAAGAGATTGGCTATGGCTATGACAAGAAACAAATTATACCTATGAAGACTGTTCGAGATAAAGATAAGAAATCGAATAAAAAAGAAGCGAATGGGGCTGATTTACTGGCTCAACCACTGCTGGTACAGGGGACATCTATTGGGAAGTTGACATTGACAGAACCGGAAACTCTGACAGATGATGCGGCCGATATTATGACGGCCGTAGCCGAACGCCTAAGCGCCCACATTGAAAACTTGCGCCTATCTGAACAAACAGACCAGGCCCGCCTACAAGCTGAAAAACTGTACCAGGGCAGCGCCGCACTAAACACTGCCCAAACATATGATGAGGTTTTGACAGCCTTACGCAACCATTCTATTGTCGGCCATGAGAATGTGGTCAATATCGGCCTGAACTACTTTGACCAACCCTGGACGCCTGATAACATGCCAAAATGGTCGCTCGTTTTGACCCGTTGGGGACATCTCCCGGCCGAAGCTCTTTCCCCCCAATACCTCTTATCCAACTTCCCTTCGGTATCACAAGTGATACAGGCAGACGCCCCTACCATCATCACCAATGTTGCCAAAGATGAACGCCTGGGTAAAAATGCGCGCGCTCTATACAAAGACCACTTTCAGGCTAAAAGCGCCATCTTCATTCCCCTGGTCGTTGGTATGCAATGGGTCGGTTATATTGATACTGTTTATAGCAAAATGACCGAATTCCCGGAGGAAGAGATACGCCATCTTGTGACCTTGAGCCAACAGGCGGCGGTAGCTATTCAAAGTATCCGTCTTTTTGCCCAGACGCAGGATCAGCTGTCTGATCTGACTACCATTCAGGCCACAACTTCTGGCTTGACTCAGGCAGCTACATTTGATGATGCTGTAAACACCTTATTGTCTCAGGTTGCCAATGCGGTGCAGCTAGATATGGCCAGTTTTTACCTCTACGAAGAAGAGACACAGACAATGACCCGTACAGGCATGTATCCGGCCGCAGAGCCGAAAGATATTTCCCTGACAATTTCTCTGTCAGATTATCCACTTACTCAGGCGGTGCTAGATTCACGAAAACCGCAAGCTGTTACTGGTGATGATCCAAAATTACAGCTACATGCCCGAGAAAGCTTCCAAGAGGCCGATATTACAGCCAAAGCGACTATTCCCATCACCAGTCAAAGAGGTGTGTTTGGCATTGTTGTGGTCAGTTCAAAAAAGGCTGGACATACCTATTCTGAGCCAGACTTAAATCTGCTGCAAACTCTGGCCGACCAGGCTATCATTGCCTTTGAAAGGGTACGCTTGTTGGAAGAAACAAGACTTAGGGCTGAACGGGAACAGAAGCTGCGCGAGGTGGCCACCCGGATACGCAGTTCTTCTGATGTAGACATGATTATGCGCACGGCCGTACAGGAAATAGGCCAGGTATTAGGACGACAAACCTTTGTTTACCTCGGTTCAGAAAAGGATAAGCTAGCTGAGGGAGAGGCTTAATATGGGTAAGAAATCAACAAGCTTATATCAGAAGTTGTTCCAACAATCGAAAGATGCCATCTTCATCGTCAACGCTGAAGGGTATATCCGTAACGCTAACAAGGCTTTCTTAAAACTATTCGGCCTCACCCGAAAATCGTTGCGGAAGCAGATGGTTGCCAACCTGGTTAACGATGCCAATGAGTTGGCCGGGCTTACCGAAGCATTACAAAAAGAAGGTGACGTTCACGATTTCCCATTACAAATTTTTCACAAAGACGGCCGTGTCCTAGAAACATTGCTCAACATGAGTGTGATCCATGACGACGACGGGAACATCCAAGATTATCTGGGTACGGTTAGTGATATTACTGAGCAAAAAGCCACGGCCGAATCCATCACCATCTTGAACCGAATTGCCACTGTGCTGCACAGCTCTCTGGAATTTGAAACTGTTGTAAACCAGGCTACAGACCTGATCATGACTTATGCCAATGCCCCAACCGCCGCTCTGTTTACGGCCGATGAGGCAGCCGGCGAACTCAAATTAGTCGTCGGCAAAGGCTTTAGCGAGGAAACCTTGCAAGTGGACGCCATTCTTCCAATTGAAAGCAGCTTTTCCGGTGCAGCCTTGACCCAGAGAAAAATTTTAACCAGTGATGATATTGGTAGTAGTAAGCGGGCTGCAGATAAAGTACGTCAATCATTGGCTAAGGAGGGATTACAAGGGGCTATCTCTGTTCCCCTCCTTTACCAGGATCGGGCCTTGGGCATTATCAACCTGCTCTTTAAGGAGAAGCTCACTCTCCAAGACGAGCAGCGAGAAATTTTGTTAGCCATTGGTCGGACTGTTGCTTCAGCCATGGCCAATGCTCAATATGTGGCTCAGGTTGAGGAACAGATACAAGAACGTAAAAAAGCGGAAATTAATCTCGTTGAACAGGAGAATTTGTTGCAAATTGTTCTCAATACTATTCCCCAAGCCGTATTTTGGAAAGACCGCCAGTCCGTTTATTTGGGCGGCAATCGCAATTTTATTGAGGGGGCTGGAATTGGGTCTGCTGAGGAACTCATCGGTAAAACAGATCATGATTTCTGGTCAAAAAAGCAGGCCCGTGATTTTATTCAAATTGATAAACGGGTGATGAAATCAAATTCATCGGAATTAGGCTTGATTGAGCGCCAGGGAGAGGCGTGGGTAGAAACCAATAAAGTACCTCTACATGATGCTGATGGGGATGTGATCGGGGTTTTGGGTACTTATGAGGATATTACCGGCCGTATGGAATTACAAGCCCAGGTAGAAACATCTGTGCAATTACTTAACCGCCAATTGGAAATCAGTCAGGTTCTAGCCCAGGCTCAAACCGAAACAGATATTTTGGATACTATTGTTGACCAGGCTGGGTATTATCCACAAGTTGCCATATCCCTCACGCTGATAGAGACAGCGGGAGACGAACTTGTTGATGTGGTAGTGGCTCAGAACAGTTACGAAAGTGGTTTGACGTTAACCCCAATTGGGCGCAAAAGACCCCACAGCAAGAATCCTTTAGATAAATATTATTCGGCCGAAAAGAGCTTTATAGCCGGAAATATTAGCACAGACAAACGTTTACCCATACCAGACCGTAAAGCATTGAAAACCAAGAATATGAAAAGCATGGCTATTCTGCCCCTGACATCTGGCGGTAACTGGTTAGGCAGTTTCACTTTAATAAGCCAGGAAGAAGATTTCTTCGACGAACAGGCATTGGCCATTTATCAGACAATGGCTGATCAGGGAGCTATTGCTTTACGTGCGGCCCGACTCTATGCCGAAACGCAAATCTCATTAACCAGACGTGAGCGGGAAGTGATATTGTCTACCCAAATTGCCCAAGGAATTGCCAGCGCTACTGATCTGGATGACCTTTACCAACGGATTGTTACCCAAATTCAAGAACAATTTGGCTATTATTATACCCAGCTACTGCGCTATGATCCGGCCATGCAAACAGTGGCTTTAACGGTAGGTTATGGAGAAGTTGGCGATAAGATGTTGGCCCTGAATCATTCTATGCCTATTGGTGTAGGGCTTATTGGTAAAGCTGCCGCTGTGGGGGCATCTATTTTGCGACCCAATCTGGCCAACGATCCTGATTGGCGAGCTAATCCCTTGTTGCCCAAAGCCAACGGTGAATTAGCCGTACCGATTAAGCTTGGGAATGAGGTACTGGGTGTTCTGGATGTGCAAAGCAGTGTTGCTGATGAATTGAACGAAAATGACCAGCTTGTGCTAGAAGGGCTATGCGGGCAAATTGCGGTGGCAATTGAAAGTACCATGTTGCGCCAAGATATGGAGGCTCGTCTGCGTGAACTCAACGCTCTGCAACGACAAATGAGCCGTGAAGGGTGGCAAGAGTATCAATCTGCTAAACAGCAGGTTAATGGTTATCAGTTTACTCAAGCAGGTGTGCAAATGCTGGATGAGTCTGTTTTCTCAGGGGCACAATTGGAAGCAAATAGGAAGCAAAATGGACAAACGGCCGTTGCCCTAACCGACAATAAATACAATGCTCCTTTACAAATTCGTGGCGAAACGATTGGTGTTCTTGGTGTTCAGGATGATGACAATCAGGCTTTGGCCCCTGAGGAACAAGAATTTTTGTGGGCTGTCTCCAAAGAAGTTGCCGAAGCGTTAGAAGCTGCTCGCCTATTTGAACAAACGCAAAACGCTCTGGCTGAACAAGAACGACTGACATCTGAGCTGGAAACAGTGGCTCAGGTAAGCACGGCCGCTTCCACCATTTTGGAAGCAGACGCCTTATTGCAAGCCGTTGTAGACCTGGCCAAAACCAGCTTCAATTTGTATCATGTCCATATCTATTTGCTCAATGAAAGTAGCAGTAAACTTATTCTAAAAGCTGGCGCTGGCAATATCGGCCGTTTAATGACCTTAGAAGGACGCGAAATCGGTGTTGAGGCTGAATCACTTGTAGCTCGTGCTGTCCGTACCCGGCAGGGTATTATAGAAAATAATGTTCGCCGAACGATAGACTTTTTGCCTCATCCTTTACTGCCCCAAACCCAATCAGAAATGGCAATCCCCATGATTATGGGTGACAAAATCATTGGCGTCCTCGATTTGCAAGCAAACACAACTGACAAGTTCACTCAGGAAGATTTGAAAATTCAGCGTACCCTGGCTTCTCAGATTGCCATTGCGGTGGAAAATGCCCGCCAATATGCCGCACAGGTAGAAACATCTGCCAAGCTGCGTGAAGTAGACCGCTTGAAATCAGAATTCCTGGCCAGTATGAGCCATGAATTACGGACGCCGCTCAACTCCATTATTGGTTTTGCCGATGTGATTCTGGAAGGATTAGATGGCCCCTTAAACGAACGTATGGAAGAAGATGTATACCATATTCGGGAAAGCGGCCGTCATCTGCGCGAACTGATCGGCGATATTCTGGATATGTCTAAAATTGAAGCCGGCCGTATGGAACTACGTTATGAAGAAATAAATTTGCACCAGATGGCGCAAGACATTATGGCTACTGCCCAGCCATTGGTGCAAGAAAAATCGTTGGATATGTATCTTGATCTGGATGAGCAAGTGATAACAATTCAAGCAGATCGCACCCGGCTGCGCCAGGTATTGTGGAACATTATGGGTAACGCGATTAAGTTTACAGAAAAAGGGAGTGTATCCCTTTCCATACAAGATAGGGGAACGCATGTATTGTTAGCCATTCGGGATACCGGCATCGGCATTAAAGAGGAAAATATTGGTGTGGTGTTTGAACAATTCCGCCAGATTGATGGCGGTCTAAACCGGACGGTTGGCGGTACTGGCCTGGGTATGCCCATCACAAAGAAGTTAGTGACAATTCACGGCGGCGACATCTGGGTAGAAAGCGTTGTTGGACAAGGCAGTACCTTCTTCTTTACCCTGCCCTATGTCCCACCTATACTGAAGGATACAGGCCCGCTGCCTGATCTGGGCTAAGATAAATTTATTTTTACCTGAAATTTATCGTAACCATTCAGGTGCCCGGCACTTCATTACCAAGTCTACTGGAGTAGCACACCCGTTTATAAGTGCCGGGCATCTTGGGGGAGTGAATGGTTACAATTTATCGGCTTTGTTGTTACAATATAGATTAGTAGTATTATAAAATTAGCATTATTAGAAGTAGAAGGTAAACGAAATGAGTGAAACTCGCAAAATTGTTCTTTGCGTTGAAGATAATTCGGTAAATATGCTTTTGGTTTCACGGATTGTGGAAGCTGAAGGGCATGATCTTGTTCAGGCTGAAGATGGTTATAAAGCCCAGACTCTTTTACAGGAAATGGTTCCGGACATTATCCTGTTGGATATTAACTTACCGGGGATTTCGGGATTGGAACTGGCGCGGGAGTTTAAAGCTGATGAACGATTGGCGTCGGTACCACTGATTGCCACGACGGCTCAGGTGTTGGTAGGGGATCGGGAACGTTGCTTAGAAGCAGGTTGTGATGATTATTTACCAAAACCTTTGGATATTCGTAAACTGCGAGAACTGTTGCGCTACCATTTAAGTAATAGTCAATAATGTTTTTTGGCCGATGATAACGGCCGCTTCCCCTTGAATTCGTGTCAAAAAAATAAAGCAGTGATGATCTTTTGGCCCGCGCAGACGCAGCTGCTGCTGCAATGTTTCTGGCTCAATTGCTGAACCGCGTTTCTTAATTGTCACCCGTCCAATTTGCCGTTCTTGCAAATAATGTCGCAATCTCTTTAGCTGAAAGGGAAACACATCTTCGACTGTGTAACAAGTAGCAAAGGGGGTGTTAACGGCCGTGTCGGCCGTCACATAAGCAATCTCCTCGTCAATCTTACTAGCCCCCAATTGTAAAGCCAACGCCTGTACCAGATGCGCCCGAATTACTGCCCCATCCGGCTCATACAAAAACGCTTTGGGCCGCGTTACGGGTGTCGGTTCTAGGGGTAAATCGAGATCAGTCAGGGTAACGCCAGCCGGCAGTAGGGTTGCCCGACGGTTCACGCCAGAACGCAAATCCTCATACCATAACACACACTCTTTGACGTTCCCTTGCACAGAAATGAATTCGGCTTCTGTATCGGCCGGAATTTCTGCATACTGTACGCCAGGGCTGATTTTTACGGCCGTCTGCCCAGTCACTTTCTCTCGCCATCTCTCAATCAAACTTAGCGGGGGTTGGTATTGCTGTACAGAGAAGAAACGACGGCCGTGTTCATCCCGTCGTCCCGGATCAAAAAAAACAGCTTCTACCGGAAATGGGGGCAGCGTCAGTAAGTCTGCTTGTAGTGGTTGGAAGTTGTGACTGCCTCCATACACGCGCACATTTTCCTGGGCCATTGTCAGCCGTACTGGGTCCCAATCTACGGCCGTAACTCGTGCCTGTTCTGCCAACCCCAACGCATCCCCACCAATGCCGCAGCCCAAATCGGCCACATGCGTATAGTCGCCCGCAGCAAACCGCCGTGCCCGGTAGCGGGAGATGATTTCAGAGGATGATTGTTCTAAAGCGGGCCGGGTGAAAAACATCTGCCCAGCGCGGCCGAATTTGGTTGTGGCTTGCTGTCGTAAAACGGCCGTTTCCAACACTGCCTGAGTTTGAGCGGGAGGGAGATATTTTCGCAGTCGGCTGACAATTTGCAAATGGTTGTGGGGGGTGATGGGGGTGACGGCCGTTTCTCGCAGCCATCGTTCCCCTTCAGGAGAAAGTAGAAAATGGAGGTTGTCTAACGTCATTAGGAATCAGGGCAGGGCGGGTTCAATGTTGGGTGCGGCCGTCTCATCTGGTGCATCTTCATCTATCTGGGTGACGGGTTGGCCGGCCTCCTGACGGCCGCAAAAAGCCTGGTAAGCACAAGTGCGGCACAAGGTCAAATCTTCGGTCAACGGCCAATTTTCTCCCTGAGCTAGTTGGTCGTCAATTTGGGTTACAATGGCTTGCAGTTCGGTCCAATTTTGCTTGTGCCCCTGCTGGCTGTAGGCGATGTTGCGCGGCGTGTCTGGTTCGTGTACGTACCAATATGTGAGGTGGATGTTTTCGGGGGGGATGGGTGTGTGACGGCCGTTATCTCCCAAAGCTTGCCCCCCTTCAGCTACCATGGCCAGATACAATCTAGTTTGCCAATCATGCCGCAGCCTGGTTTCCTCTTGTGGCTTTCCGGTTTTCCAATCGAAAATGTAGGCTGACGGCCGTCCCGCTTCTTCACTGATGACGAGTAAATCAAAACGGCCGTTAAGCAAATGGTTGCCAATGGGGATGGTTAGGGTAAGTTCGGGGAGGGGTCGGCCGTTGGGGATAGGCGGTTGGCTGCGTTGAAAGATCCGCCACCAGACCCGTACCTGCCGGTCGGCAATAGCGGCCGTTTCCACCGGCAGCCCCAAAAAGTGACGCTCCAACAATTGGTGGAATTGTTGCCCCCGTTCCATCCGTTCAGCGTCTTTTTCAGGTAAAGGGGTTTTGGGCCAGGGGAGCGGCCGTAGATACCGTAGATCAAACCGCCGCCTACAAGCCAAAAACGTCGCCAGTTTAGACCGGCTCAACAATAGCGACTGCATCATTCTACTTCACTAACACGCCGTTTCTAGCATAATCGACAATCAACGATTTTCCGGCCGTCCATTCTTCTGGTGTAAATGCAGATGCCTCGAT